>NZ_JABUCO010000003.1:0-411018 GCF_019835205.1 Rhodococcus sp. BP-261
ACTTCACCGAACTGCCCCGTATCCGTTCCGAGCGTCCCGCGTTCGAGCTGCACTACCCACACATGGTCGAACGCATGCGCTCCGAAGCCCACGTCGGACCCGGCAGCCACGGCGGACACACCACCGAAGTACTCGAACAGTCCCGCCGTGCACCTCTGAGCACCAGCGACCACGAACACTCCGGCGACCCCGACGCGTAGTTCGCAGCTCTCTCAGATCGTTCTCAGCAGCGAAAGCAATACTCGACCGATGTCCGACTCCCCCGCGCCGAGGCTGTCGGCATGCCGATAGCCCGACGCGGGCGGTCGCCGCATTTCTCTCTGCACAGTCGGATTCGCCTGCTGATCATGAGCGTGGCCGCGTTGGCGGTCGCCGTCAGCGCGCTCGCGATCTATGCCGTCACCGAACAAGCCCTGCGCGCTCAGGTCGCCGATCGGGTCAGTCGCAACGCGGACGCGCTGATCGCCAGCGCAACATCGGGCGTGACGGCCACGCTGTTCGGTTTCGGCGTCGGTAGTTCCGATGGACCGGCGATCAAGGTCGCCCTCGTCTCCGTGGACGGCGAACTGATCACCTTCACCGCCGAGTCCCGTCCGTTCACCGGAACGAGCGGTGTCCTCGACCCACCCGAACAAGCGGTGGCCGACGGCAATGCCGAGACGTCGCTCCGCGAAGTGCGCGGCTACATGATCTCCGCGAAACGAACGGTGTCGGGAGAGACCGTGATGGTGGCCGAATCTCTGGACACCAACGCGCCCTTACTGGGCAAGCTGACGCTCGCACTCGTGATGATCGGCGCATTCCTCGTCGCGCTCGCCGGCATCGCGGGCGCGGCCGTCGCGCGCACGGGTCTGCGTCCGGTCAAACGACTGCGCAACGCAACCGAACGCATCGCCCGAACCGGCTCGCTGGAGCCGATCGCAGTGACGGGCGACGACGAACTCGCCTCGCTCGCCACGAGTTTCAACGAGATGCTGCTCGCGCTCGACAAATCGGGTGCCCGGCAGAACAAATTGATCACCGACGCGGCCGAAGAGCTGATGGAACCGCTGAACACTCTGCGGTCCAGGATCGACATCCTGATGTCCGTCGACACACAGAACCCTCCCCTCACCCCGGCCGAACACGACGAACTGCGCGCGGGAGTCATGGCCGAGATGGACGTCATCATCCGACTCGTCCAGGAACTCGTCGACCAGGCCCGAGAGGTTCCCGAGTCAACGAATGCGTGACTCTTTCTCGACCCGGTGGACGTCGACGTCTCCGAGAACACCGTCGGTGATCGTCGCCGTCATATAGGTGCAGTAGGGCTGACGACGACGGTCGGTCGGCGAGCCTGGATTGAGCAAACGCAGACCGGTATCCGCCACCGTGTCCCACGGAATGTGGCTGTGCCCGAACACGAGTACATCGGTATCCGGATACAGCGCAGCCATTCGTTTCTCGCGTCCCGCTGCCGCACCGGTCTCGTGGACGACCGTCAACCGCAGCCCGTCGAGTGTCACGTCGGCCCGTTCGGGCATGACGGCCCGCAAGTCGTCACCGTCGTTGTTTCCCCAACACGCGATCAGTCGCTTCGATCGGGCGGAGAGATCGTCGAACAATCCGATTTCGACCCAGTCACCTGCGTGGATGACGACATCGGCGTCGTCGACGGCTGCCCACACCTGCTCGGGCAACGCCCGGGCTCGCTTGGGAACGTGCGTGTCGGCCAACAGAAGTAACTTCACGACGACCAGTGTGCCCGTCAGCGCGCGTAGACCGCAGTTCTGTTGCCGTCGATCGTGTGCACGCGGACCGACGTGTCGAAGACGTCACTCAGAATGTGATCCTGCATCATCTCGTCCGAGGTACCGCCCGTCACGATGATTCCGTCACGCAGTGCAATGATGCGATCGGAATAGGCCGCAGCGAAGTTGATGTCGTGGACGATGAGCACGATGGTCTTGCCGAGTTCGTCCGCTGCTCTGCGCAGCTGCTTCATCATCAGGACCGAGTGCTTCATGTCGAGGTTGTTCAGCGGCTCGTCGAGCAGCACGTAATCGGTGTCCTGCGCCAGCACCATCGCGACGAATGCTCGCTGACGCTGACCTCCGGACAGCTGGTCCAGAAACCGGTGTGCCAATCCGTCCAGTTCGAGGAACGCGAGCGCCCTGTCGACATGTTCGGTGTCGGCTGGGCCGAGCCTCCCCTTCGAGTGCGGGAACCGACCGAATCCGACGAGTTCACGCACCGTCAGACGCGCGGTGATGTGGTTGTCCTGCCGCAGGATCGACAGGTGCCTGGCCAGATCCGCCGATCTGGTCGTTCGAATGTCCATGCCTCCGACCGTGACCGTCCCCGATGTGGGGTCGAGCAGCCGACCGATGACTGTGAGCAACGTGGACTTGCCCGCGCCGTTGGGGCCGATCAGCGATGTGATGCCCCCTTTCGCGATGGTGCCGGTGACGGGCCCCAGCACACGGTGGTCCTGATACGACATGGCAACGTCGACGAATTCGATCACAGCTTGCCCTTACGAAGTATGACGGCGAGAAACAGTGCGCCGCCGACGAATTCGATGATGACCGTCAGGAATCCACCGGCGTAGAAGATATGTTGCATGACGAATTGGCCCAGCACGAGCGTCAGCAAGCCGAGCAGGAAGGCCATCGGCATGACATACACGTGCTTGTAGCTACCGGCGAACTGATACGCCAGCGTTGCGACGACGAAGCCGTAGAACGTCATCGGGCCCACCAACGCCGTCGAGAATGCGACCATCACCGCGATCAGAATCAGCATCAGCGTCAGTTCGCGTTTGTGCGAAACCCCGATGCCCATCGCCGCTTCCCGGCCCAACAGCAACGCGTCGAGATGATGTCTGCGCTTCCACAGAATCAGACCGATCACGATGCAGACGCCGAAGGCCAGCGGAAGGTAGTCCCCCTTGACCGCGCTCAGCCGACCGAACAGCTTGACCGACAACATGTCGTACTCGGTCGGAGACAGCAGACGCTGGAGGAACGTCGAAATGCTGTCGAACGCAAGGCCGATGACGACCCCCACGAGCAGCATCAGGAACAGGCTCCCGAGTTTGCCCGAGAACATCCAGCGGTACAAGATCGTCGCGAAGACGACCATGAGCGCCGTCTGGGCAAGAAGTTTCGGAATGCCCTCGGTGTTCGCTATGACCGTGCCGCCGAAGACGAACACCATCAGCGTCTGCATCAGCGTGTACATCGAATCGAAGCCGATGATCGACGGCGTCAGAATTCGGTTGTCGGTCACCGTGTGAAAAACCACGGTGCCGACTCCCTGCGTGAACGCGGCAATCACCATGGCGCCCAACATGTTCAACCGTCGTGGAAACGCGAATGCGAAGGACCCACGGACGAACAGAAAGAGAAAGCAAGCGATAAGGGCGACCAGAACCACCGACACCAGCACGAGCCGGACACCGGGACTGAGGTACGGGCGCGGTATTCGCCGTCGCACCGGCGCGCGACGCGACGCGACGCGAGATTCAAGCACTGACATAGCGACGCTGCCTCACTATCAACAGAACGAACACGACCGCACCGACGACACCCAGAATCACCGAGGCCGGAATCTCCATGGGCTCGACGACGATTCGTCCGACGATGTCGCACGCCAACAGCAAACCGGCCCCGATGAAGGCAACCCACGGCAGATTCTTGTGCACGTCGTCGCCGAGGATCATGGACACGAGATTCGGCACGATCAATCCGAGGAACGGTATGAAACCGACGACGACGCTCGTGACGCCCGTGGCGACGGCGACCATCGTGACGCCGACGAACACGATCTGTTCGTAGCGTAGACCCACCGACGTCGCGAGGTCCTTGCCCAGACCGGCGACCGTGAACCTGTTGGCCAGCACGTACGCCAGGACTGCGATGACCAGGACAGCCCATAGTGGTTCGTAGAAACCGCGCACGACACTGCTGAATCCGCCGGACCGCCATGCGGACATCGATTGCAGCAGATCGAAGGTTCCCGCAAGGAACGTCGTCACGGCGCCGACGACGGCCCCGAGCATGATTCCGACGAGGGGAACGACCAACGACGACCGTACCGATACCTGACGAAGCACGCCGACGAAGATCATCGTGCCGACGAATGCGAAGCCCGTGGCAACGATCATCTTGACCATCGGGGTAGCGCCCGGCAGCACGATGAACGTGAACAGTACTCCGAGTCCGGCCCATTGAGCCGTGCCTGCCGTGGTCGGTTCGACGAACTTGTTCTGCGTGATCATCTGCATGATCACGCCGGAGATGCTCATCGCCATCGCCGCGAAGATCAGTGCGAGAGTACGGGGTACACGCGATATGAGGAACATGTTGCGCGCCTCGGGATCGTCGAGCAACGTCCGAAGGGTGATGTCGTAGCCGCCGACGAACAGCGAGAGGACGGCGAGACCGAGAACGGTCACGACGATCGCGGTGAGAAGCAGTGTTCGATGCTTGGTCATGGAGATACCCGTGTGCCGCGGCTTTCGACGGAAAGCCGCGGCACAGCCGGCCGACGAATCAGGCGGCGTTCGCGAACGCGGTCGAGATTCCCTCGAACGCCTCGGTGTACGCCTGGATGCCCTCGCGGGTGTAGAAGTACGGGTCGAGGTAGATGATCTGATCCTGCGTCGTGAACGTGGTGTTCGCGAAGGCCTCCTGTGCTGCGAACACAGCCCCAGCCGGGGACGCACCCTCTTCGCCTGCGGCGGCGTCGCGGTCGAGCACGATGACCCAGTCGGGGTTGGCCTGCGCGATGGTCTCCGGCGCCAGACCCGAATCCCCGTGCACGTCACCGGCTTCTCCGGCGAAGACGTCTCGCAGGTTCAGCGGCTCGAGAAGACGGCCGATGCGCTGGGCACCATTGTCGATCTTGCCGCCGTTGACGTTGGCGAGGAACACAGTCTGCCCGGTGGTCTGGGCGGCAGCGTCGGCCTCGGCTGCGTCGAGGGCCGCGATGATGTCGGCGGCCTGATCCTCCTTGCCGAAGATGGTGCCGAGCTTCTCGGTCTGCGCCTTCAGCGACTCGACGTAGTTCTCGTCGGTCGGCGAGATGTCGATCGTCGGGGCGATTTGGCTGAGCTCGTCGGTGTACTCCTGGAAGCGGTAGCCGCCGATGATCAGGTCGGGTTCGGCTTCGCTGACGACCTCCAGGTTGGGCTCGCGGTGCGTACCGACGTCGAGAATGGCGTCGTTCGAGATCCACTCCTCGAAGCCCTCGTCCGGCATCAACGGCTTGGGGAGCGCGACCGGCTCGATCCCGAACGCCTGCAGCGTTTCGAACGACGTGTTGTCGAGCGCGGCCACACGCACTGGGTTGGCCGGAATCTCGACAGGACCGTTGGCGGTCTCGACGCTGACCGTGTCCGAGGACGAAGCGCTGTCGGCGTCGGTCGACGATTCGCTGCACGCCGACAGAACGAGCATCGACGCAGCGGCGCCGGCCATGAGCAGCATCGACGTACGAGAGATCTTCACGCGTTTCCTCACCAAGGTTTGTTTACGAAGTCTTTAGTCGACGAGAAAAGTAATGGTTTAGGTGAGGCTATGCAAATCATAACGGGGTGACGCCGATCACTGAAAATCTCTGGACTTGGAACGGACACGGAGGTCCATCAGCTGCAGATGATCGGCCACGACGGTGACTGCGCCCTCGGCGTTCTGGACCTTGCCGCGCACGAGCAGAGCCGGTGCCGTGAGGGCCAGTTTGCGGAACTTGGCCCACAGTCCCACCGAGCAGACGACGTTGACCATGCCCGTCTCGTCCTCGATGTTGAGGAACGTGACACCCCCTGCCGTCGCCGGCCGCTGACGATGCGTCACCGCGCCGCCGACGAGAACACGATCTCCGTCGGGCACCTGCAGCAATCCGTTGGCCGGGACGACACCCATGTCGTCGAGTTTCTCCCGGAAGAACTGTGTCGGGTAGGAATCGGGCGAGACACCGGTCGCCCAGACGTCGGCCGACGCGATGTCCAGGTCGCTCATGCCCGGAAGCATCGGTGCCCGCGTCGACGCGCCGAGACCCGGTAGCAGATGCGACCTTTCCCCCGCGGCCGCACCCGCCGCCCACAGAGCCTCTCTTCTGGTGATGCCGAAACATCCGAGAGCGCCTGCAGTGGCAAGAGATTCGGCTTGCGACGTCGACAGTTCCACTCGTCCGGTCAGATCGAGGAACGACGCGAACGGGCCGTGCAGGACGCGAGATTCGACGATGCGTTCGGCGAGGTCCTGCCCGATGTGCCTCACGTCGGCGAGGCCCATTCGGATTTCGAGGCCGGAGCCGGTGAGATCGGCGTACCACGAACTGGCGTTGACGTCGGGACCGTGCACCTGGACTCCGTGACGACGCGCATCGGCAACGAGGGACTGCGGCGAATAGAAGCCCATCGGCTGCGCGCGGAGCAGACCCGCGCAGAACGCCGCGGGATGATGCAGCTTGAACCACGACGAGTAGAACACCAGCGACGCGAAACTCTGCGAATGACTTTCGGGGAAACCGAAATTGGCGAATGCGGCAAGCTTCTCGTAGATCCGGTCCGCGACGTCGCCGGTGATACCGTGCAGGTTCTGCATGCCGTCGTAGAACCGATCACGCAGCTGGTTCATCTTCTCCGGAGACCGTTTGGACCCCATGGCACGACGCAACTGATCCGCCTCGGCAGGACTGAATCCTGCGACGTCGATGGCCATCTGCATCAATTGTTCCTGGAACAGCGGCACCCCGAGAGTGCGTTCGAGCGCCTTCTTGAGCGACGGGTGATCGAACGTGACGGGTTCGAGTCCGTTGCGGCGCTTGATGTACGGGTGCACCGAACCACCCTGGATGGGGCCGGGCCTGATCAGCGCGACCTCGACCACGAGGTCGTAGAACTCGGACGGCTTCAGCCTGGGCAGCGTCGCCATCTGCGCGCGGGATTCGACCTGGAACACACCGACCGAATCCGCGCGTTGCAGCATGTCGTAGACAGCCTTCTCGCTCAGATCGATGTCGGCGAGATCGACATGGAGGTCCTTGTGCTCGGCCACGAGGTCGATCATGTAGTGCAACGCCGACAGCATGCCGAGCCCCAGCATGTCGAACTTGACCAATCCGACTGCGGCACAGTCGTCCTTGTCCCACTGCAGCACACTGCGATCGGCCATGGTCGCCCATTCCACCGGACACACGTCGGCGATGGGGCGATCACAGATGACCATGCCGCCCGAGTGAATTCCGAGATGCCGCGGAAACCCCTCGATCTGTTGCGCCAACTCGAGGACGGACGCAGGAATCTCACTGTCCTCCTGATCCCCCACCTTGGACCATCGGGTGACCTGCTTGCTCCAGGCATCCTGTTGTCCTTGCGAAAACCCCAACGCGCGAGCCATGTCTCGCACCGAGGACTTTCCTCGATAGGTGATCACATTGGCGACCTGCGCCGCGTACGTGCGGCCGTACTTCTCGTAGACGTGCTGAATGGCCTCCTCACGCCGGTCCGATTCGATGTCGATGTCGATGTCGGGCGGGCCGTCCCGTTCCGGTGCGAGAAAACGTTCGAACAGCAGCTTGTTCGCCACCGGATCCACGTTGGTGATGCCGATGGCGTAACACACCGCAGAGTTTGCCGCGGAACCTCTTCCCTGACACAGGATGTCGTGTGTCTTGCAGAAGTCGACGATGTCGTGCACGACAAGGAAGTAGCCGGGAAACTGCAGCCGTTCGATGATGTCGAGTTCGTACTCGATCTGCGCGTAGGCGGACGGATGCTGTTGCCGCGTACCGTACCTGCGGGCAGCGCCGTCGAACGACAGTGCCCGTAGATAGCTGATTTCGGTATGCCCCGGTGGCACGTCGAACGGCGGGAGCTTCGGCGCGATCAGACGAAGATCGAACACACACTCGCGCCCGAGTTCGACCGCGCCACGCACGGCGCCGGGGTGATGCGCGAACAACCGTGCCATCTCCGCCCCGGATCGCAGATGCGTGCCCCCGGTCGGAGCGAGCCACCCGGACGCATCGTCGAGACTGCTGCGGGCGCGAACCGCGGCCATCGCCATCGCGAGTCGGCCGCTGTCGGGTGTCGCATAGTGAGCAGCCGTCGTCGCGACGATCGGGAGCTCGTATCCACGTGCCAGTTGTGCGAGGGCGTCGTTGCGCTCGTCGTCCTCCGCAATGCCGTGATGGGTGAGCTCGACACTGACACGGTCCGCACCGAACCGGTCGACGAGGTCGGCCAACGCCGCGTCGGCTGCCGACAGGCCCCCGGTATCCAGGGCTCGTCGAACATGACCCTTGCGGCACCCGGTGAGAATCTGCCAATGCCCGCCCGCGGCGTCGGACAAGCCGTCGATGTCGTACTGCGGTTTGCCTTTGACGCCACCGCGCAGATGCGCCGCCGCGATCTCGCGCGACAGCCGTCGATACCCTTCCTGTCCCCTGGCCAGGACCAACAGATGGGAACCGTCCGGATCCAGCTCTCCCGCGCGAGACCGCGCCGTGCCCAGGGACAGCTCGGCCCCGAAGATCGTCCCGATACCGAGCGCTTTGGCTGCCCCGGCGAAACGCACCACACCGTAGAAACCGTCGTGATCGGTGATCGCGATGGCCTCCAGGCCCAGCCGCACCGCCTCTTCGACCATCACCTCCGGCTGGCTCGCGCCGTCGAGGAAACTGAAAGCAGAGTGAGCGTGCAGTTCCGCGTACGCCGTCGTCGACACCGCCGGACGTGTCACCTCGTTCTCGTATGCTTCGCGTTTACGCGACCACGCCGGACTGTCGCCGCCGTCGCCGACGACCTCGGGCACCGGCCGCGCCGGGCGGCCCGACAGCACACGTTCCATCTCCGACCACGTGGGTGGGCCGTCGTTCCAACCCATGTGCACCTCCGGTCAGTGTTCGAACGTATGTTCCCATTACACCTCGAGCCACCGACACGAATCAATCGTCGGCTCGCGACACCGATAGGCTCGCCCGGAACACATGCGCGGCCCCCTTCGATCAGATCCGGAGATCTCGAGTGACACGTTGGGCTTCATTCGTCGTGGCCAGGAAGCGATGGGTGCTCACCATCGCCGTCGTCCTCGTCGCACTCGGTGGCATCTGGGGACTCGGGGTGTTCGGCAAGCTCAGCGAAGGCGGCTTCATCGATCCCGGTAGCGAAGCAGCCCAGGTGAGCTCGCTCGTCTCGGGACTCGGACAACAGACACCCGACATCGTGGCCATCTACACCCCGCCCGAGGGCAAGACCATCGACGACATCGGCCCCGAGGTCGAGGCCGTGTTGAACGACTTCCAGAGCAAGTACACCGTTCAGAACGTCACGTCGTACTGGACGGCGGAGAACCCGGCAGCCAAAGAGCTTCTGGTCTCGAACGACGGAACGAAGGCACTCGCCACCGTCACGCTCGGCTCGAACTCGGGTGTCACGTTCTCGACGTTCGGTCAGCTTCCGCCGCAGCTCGAAGTGCCAGGGGTGACCTCGCAGTTCGCCGGGGGTTCGGTCGTCGGCGTCTCGTTCAGCACGACGCTGCAGAGCGATCTGGTTCGCTCCGAGGCCATCGCAATCCCGATCACGCTCGTCCTGCTGATCGTGATCTTCGGCGGTGTCGTCGCCGCGGCGGTCCCGGTGTTCGTCGGCATTCTCAGCGTCGTCACCGCTCTGACGATTCTGCACGTGCTGACGACGATCACCGAGGTGAGCTCGTTCTCGATCAACGTCGCATCGCTGCTCGGTCTCGGTCTCGCCATCGACTACGGCCTGTTCATCGTCAGCAGATTTCGAGAAGAGATGCGCGACGGCAAGACCCCGGCCGACGCGACCGTGCGCACCGTTCTGACCGCGGGACGAACGATCGTCTTCTCCGGTCTGCTCCTGATCTGCGCGTTCGCAGGCATGCTGGTGTTCCCGCAACCGGTCGTCAAATCGCTCGGCTTCGGCGCGATGGCCGCCGTCGCGGGCGCCGCAGTTCTGTCGCTGACGGCCGTGCCCGCCCTGCTCGCGATCCTCGGGCCGCGAATCAACTCGTTGACGTGGAGCAAGACCGCCTCCGATCGGGGCGACGCACGCGCACAGAAGTTCTGGGGAGGCGTCGTCACCCGGGTGATGCGCAAGCCCGGCATCGTCGCGACCGTCATCGTCGCCGGACTGCTCGTGTTGTCCGCGCCGATCCTGAAGGTGACGCTCGGCGAGGTCGACTACACCGCGCTGCCCGAACACGACCCGGCACGCGTCGCCGTCGAAACCCTCAGCAGCGAGTTCCCGTCCACCGGCGAAGGCGCCGTCGTCGTCCTTCGTGGCACCGACGGCACGAAACCGCAGGGCTCACCGATCGCCGAGGTCACCCGCGAAGCCGGTGAGGTCGACGGTATCGGCAACGTCCAGTTCCGTGGATCGACCGACGACGTCGTCGTTCTCCAGGCAACGTACAGCGAACCGGCGGACGGACGGACCGAAGCCGAATCGCAGAGCGCTGCAGTGCAAGGACTGCGCGACATCACACCGCCGGAGGGCACCGAGATCCTGGTCGGCGGCAACAGGGCCTTGACCGACGACGGGAACGCCGCGATCGCGACGTGGTTACCCGCGATGATCGCGATCATGGTGATCTCCACCCTGATCCTGTTGTTCCTCGCCTTCGGCTCGATCGTGCTGCCGATCAAGGCCGTGCTCATGGCCGGACTCAGCCTCGGCGCGACGTTCGGAGTGCTGACCTGGGTGTTCCAGGAAGGACATGGTGCCGAAGTACTCGGGGTGACGCCCGCACCGCTCGAAGCGACCTTCGTCGTCCTCATCCTCGCCGTCGTGTTCGGTCTCTCCACCGACTACGAGGTGTTCCTGATGTCGCGGATGGTCGAAGCACGAGCAGCAGGTGCGACGACCGAGGAAGCCGTCGTCCTCGGCGCCCAACGCACTGGACGCATCGTCACCGCGGCCGCTCTGATTCTCATCGTCGTGACCGGAGCGTTCACGATCTCCGAACTGTCGATCATGCGATTCCTCGGCCTCGGCATGATCGTCGCGCTGATCGTCGACGCCACCATCATCCGCATGCTCCTCGTGCCGTCCCTCGTCAAGCTCATGGGCGAGGCCAACTGGTGGGCGCCTGCGTGGATGAAGAAGGTGCACGACAAGGTGGGGATCGGGCACTGAGCCGCCCCATCACGGACCGAATGTCACACGCGGTCACGTGGAGTGAGCACGGGGCGCCCTCGCCCCGTCCCGGCCGCGCGGCGGGTCGGAGCGAGGGCGTCCCTCGGTCACTTCACGTAACCGAGGGTGACATTCGGTCACTCGGGGCGGGACGAACCGAACTGGCCACAGAACTTACTTCGGAGTAAGTTGACGCCCATGGCGAACTACATCGTTACCGGCGGTACGGGATTCCTCGGGCAGAACGTGCTGCCACTGCTGCTTGAACGTGACCCGTCGGCGCAGATTCATGTACTCGTTCGCCAGCAGTCCCTCGCGAAGCTCGAGCAGCAGATCGCCGCACTCGACGGCAAGGACCGCATCCACCCACTGGTCGGCGACCTCACCGAGCCCGCACTCGGCCTGCAGACCACACCTGCGAACATCGACCACATCGTGCATCTCGGGGCGATCTACGACATGACCGCCGGCGACGAACAGGCCGCCACCAATGTCGACGGCACCCGTTCGGTCGTGGAACTCGCGGTACGCACCGGCGCCCGGCTTCACCACATGTCGTCGATCGCCGTCGCGGGCGATTACACGGGCACGTTCACCGAGGACGACTTCGACAAAGGACAGGGCTTCCCGACGGCGTATCACCGCACGAAGTTCGAATCGGAAGCGCTCGTTCGCGAATCGGCGACGGACTGGCGCGTCTACCGTCCGTCGGCGGTCGTCGGACGCTCGGACACCGGCGCCATCGACAAGGTCGACGGCCCCTACTTCTTCTTCCCCCTGTTCGCCGAACTGGCGAAGCTTCCCGACGCGTTGCCGGTCACCGTTCCGGACATCGGCGCCACGAATCTGGTGCCGGTCGATTACGTCGCGTCGGCGATCGTCGAGCTGATTCATCGCAACCCGTTGGAGCAGAAAGTCTTTCATCTGGTGAACCCCGAGCCCCAGTCGATGGTCGAGGTCTACCGGGCATTCGGCCGTGCCGCGGGATCGAAGGCGAAGGTCGTCGGACTACCGGGTCTCGTCGCTGCACCTGTCGTGTCCCCGCGGTTCGACGTCGTGAAGACCGGCCGCGACGCGCTCGTGTCCCGACTCGGCGTGCCGCCGGTGATGCTGGACCATCTGACACTGCCGACGACATTCGATTCGTCGGCGACACGAAACAGACTGCGCGACAGTGGCATTACTCCACCTCCCCTGGCCGAGTACGCCGACGCACTGTGGACCTACTGGCAGAAAAATCTCGATCCGAACCGGGCTCGTCGTCAGGATTCGCGCGGACCGCTGGTCGGACGCCACATCGTCATCACCGGCGGCTCGTCGGGTATCGGTCGGGCAAGTGCGGAAGCTGCAGCCCGCAAGGGTGCGACGGTCATCCTGCTCGCCCGGGGAGCCGAGCAGTTGGCATCGGTCGTGGAGGACATTCGCGGACAGGGCGGTGACGCCTACGGCTACCCGTGTGACGTCACCGATTCGGAATCGGTCGACCAGACCGTCAAAGCCATTCTGAGCGAACACGATCACGTCGACATGCTCGTCAACAACGCGGGCCGGTCGATCCGTCGCTCGCTGTACCGCTCGACCGATCGGCTGCACGATTTCGAGCGGACCATGGCCGTCAACTACTTCGGCGCGGTTCGGCTCGTGCTTGCACTGCTTCCCCAGATGCGCGAGCGTCGCTTCGGTCACGTCGTCAACATCAGTAGCGCTGCGGTGCAAGGACATACGCCGAGGTTTGCCGCCTACGTCGCCAGCAAAGCCGCTCTCGACGGGTTCGCCGATGTCGCCGCAGCCGAAACGCTCTCGGACGGCATCACGTTCACGACCATCCACATGCCTCTCGTCGCAACGCCGATGATCGCGCCGACCGGAGACAAGAACGTCGGCCCGGTCGTGTCACCGGAGAAGGCTGCAGCCATGGTGATTCGAGCGCTCGTCGACAGACCGAAGCGCATCGACACCCCGCTCGGAACACTGGGGCAGTTCAGCAGCATCTTCGTTCCGAAGCGCAAGGACCGGACGATGCATCAGTTCTACCGTCGATACCCGGACTCCGCCGCGGCGAAGGGCGAGACGACCGAGACCCCGCCGACGCTCGCCGGCTACGAGCAACGCGCGCAATACGATTCGTCCACCGCAGCCGCGCAGGTGGCGAAACTGGCCCGTCGGCTCGGACGTCTGGTGCCCGGCGCGAACTGGTGAGTGCGCTCAGCGTCGAAGCGCGCGCGACCACACTCCGGTGAACCCAGCGCTCAGGTAGGCCAAGCATCCGAGCGCCAGAACCCATTTGCTCACGCTCACCACGGTCGTCGCACGAACGACCTTGTCGGTGATGTGCTCGGGATGATCGAGCAGATGCAGTCCGACGACGTTCTCGATGTAGTCACCGGCAGCGGAGATCACCGGCGTCGTCGCGAGAATCCGCGCGGTCCGCGGATCGAGTTCGGTGAGCTCACCGAGTCGTGCGGCGCCGGCGCGCAGCGCCAGTGCGTAGAGCGCCGGATGCACCATGTCCGGGTAGTAGTGGCTACGGAAACGGGCGGTCGTGGTCGTGTCCATCGAGTCGAGAATCTGCCGATAACGATCGGCCGACCAGGCCGTCTGAACCTCCAGAACGTGCGGCCCCGCCGGACCGAGCAACCTCACGATGTTCGCCTGCGATGCAGCGAACACGGCCGACCAGCCGATGAGTCGCACATCTCGTCTCCCCAGTCCCATACGCAGATCGTAAAGGGTCGTGTGTCAGTTCCGATGTCGCATCAGAAATGGCATCACAGCTGCTTCGAACTCCGCGTACTTGTCGCGGTGGATGCTGTGTCCCGTCCTGAACGACACGACCGAACAGTCCGGAATCTCGCCGGCCAACAGATCGAGACGCGTGTCGTCCATCATTCCGCCTGGGCCTCCGCGTAGCACCAGCGTCGCCGCGGTGATGTCGGCCAGCTTCTTCCACCATTCGGAGTTGGGGCGACGAAACTGCGCGAGTGCGGGCCCGGTCATCGACCGGTCGAACACGAAGACGGCACGGGGATGGCGAAGGATACTTGTTGCCGCATGCCAGAGTTCGGTGATCGACGGAAGGCGGCCGGTGAGTGTCGGCTCGGCGTCGCCCTGCCGAATGGGAATCGGCATCTCCTCGATGACCAACGACCGAACCGAGCTCGGACGCTCCTGCGCGACCAGCGTCACTGCGTATCCGCCGAGCGAATGTCCCACCAGATCCACCTCGGTCAACCCCAGATGATCGAGGACGGCGACGATGTCGCGACCGAACGACGCGAACGAATAGTCGTCGGTGTGGGAACTTCGGCCGTGGCCACGCAGATCGACGGTGACGACGCGTCGCCCGGCGGCGACCAGCGCCGTCGCGAATCGATCCCATGTGCCGCTGTCACCGCCCATTCCGTGCACCAGCACGACCGGGATGGGCTCGGTGCCGCCGAAGTCTCGGTAGGCGATGTCGACTCCCCCCACATCCAGATGGGCGACGCGCACTCTGTCGGGCTTCAGACCGATCTCCTCCTCATTCGTAGATTCCCTCGACGTGCCATCCTTCCGAGTCGTACGCCAACAGAAGTACCCGGTTCTCGTCGATGTGCACTTGGACCCGCGCGCCGCGGTGACCGACTGCAGGATCCCACCACCGTTCGTCGACCGACCACGGCCCGGCCCATCCCGTCACCGCCCACTTCTTGCTCCCCCATCGCAGGACTGCGGGCGCACGGTCGAAGTCGCCTCGTTCCGAGGTGTGCACCGACGATCCGAGTGCATCTTCGAGCAACACCTCGGGACGTGACTCCATCACCGCCGCGGGCGCCGGCTGCGGCAGCTTCCCCGGCCACGGCGCCGACGGATCGCGCAGCGGAACGAGCTCGTCGCCCAACGAACGAAGCGTCACCTGTTCGACGGGACCACGCCCACCGCTGAGCACACCGATCTTCACCGCGTCACCGCCGAGAAGTCCTTGCACCCGCACCAGAGCGCGACGCGCCCGTTCGTCCTCGTCGCCGACGCTTCCCCACAACCCCAACTGGAGTTCGCCTGCCGCGACGACCTCGACGGGTTCGAGCCGAAGCGTCGTGATGCCCGCGGTCGGCTTGTTCTCACTGCGCCCGGTGAGCCATCCGTCGAGCTGCCACCGCACGCGATCGGCCGTGCCCTCGGGGGTCAACGGCTCGGCACAACGCCAGATGCGCGACAGGTTCTCGCCGTTCCCGGTCGATGCATGAACGAGCAACCGCGTACAGGCAACCCCGGCCGCCGCCAGCTTGGTGTGCAGCTTCATGGCCATGCCTCGACCGGCGAACGCTGCGGCGTCGACGCGGTCGATCGGCGGATCACACGAGTGCTCCACGTTCAGGTCCGGCGGCAGCGCACGAGCGGACGGCGGACGTTCCGGTTCGCCTCGGGCACTGCGATGCGCCAACACGGCATCGGTCCCGAACCGGGACGCGACGTCACCGGGCGTGAGTGCGGCGAACGCCCCGATCGTGCGGAGGCCGAGGCGTCGCAGCAGATCGATCAACTCACCTCGCTCCTGCGCGGCGAGACTCGGCTCTGCGGCGAGTTCGGCGACCGGCAGCGCGGACAGGAACTGCGCACCCCCACCGCGCGGAACGACAGCCGCGTGACGTGCAGCGATGACGGCCGTCGTCAATTCGTCGGCAATGCCGATCTGGCACTCCACCCCGGCGCTCGACGCCTGGTCGATGAGCCGTTCGGCGGCAGCGTGTTCCGAGCCGAAGTACCGACTCACTCCGCGAGCACCGAGTATCAGCAACCCGGGACGCAGAATTTCCACACCGGGTGCGACGGCGTCGATGGCAGCCGCGACAGGTTCGAACAGACGCCCGTCGCGATCCGGATCCGCCGTCGCGACGTGGACGTCGGGGCACCGCGCCTGAGCCTCCCGTTTGCGCAGTCCCCGGCGAACGCCCTCGGTGCGGGCCGTCGCCGAACACGCGATCACCCGGTTGGCCGACGTGACCGCCACCGGATGCGTCGCGGGAAGATCCGCGACGGCGGCAGCGGCCACCGCAGGCCAGTCCGGACACCACAGCGCAAGAACGCGGCTCATGCCAGTACCGCGAGATCGTCGGCATCCGAATCCACTGCCGCACGACGAATCTCAGGTGCGACGGTCCACTGCACCCGCCCCTGCTCGGACCGGAGATCGACACGCGTGGTGCGCGGACGCATCGCCTTGCCCTGCGCCCGCACTTCCAACTGCAGGGTGCGCAGCCGTCCACGTCCCGATCGCGCGCCGGTGCCGACGCCGCCGTAACTCCGCACGACCGCGTCGAGACGCAGTTCGATGCCGTCCCACTGCCCGTCCGTCACCAGCAGCGTCGCCCCTTTGCTTCGGGCGCGCGCCACGACGGCACGGGCACGTGACGGCGGCACCGACCGCCCACCGAGACCGAGTACGACGAGGTCGAGCCCGTCGAGCAGGATCGCGGCCACCTCGACCGGGTCCTCGCCCGGATCGGGAACGACGGCCAGCCGATGCAGCTCGGCACCCATCTCGGCAGCCGCGAGCAGACCGAACCGTGGCTGGCCGATCACCGCGACGTGCTTGCCCGACGCAGTGACCGCAGCCACCATGCCGAGCAGCAACGAACCGGCTCCCGACACCGCGGCCACCGACCCCTGCACCAAACCGCCGTGCGGAAGGATCGACGCGAGAGCATCGGGTACGGCCAGCACCGGCTTGCGAGGAACTTCCGGCTGCGATGGGTGTCGATGTCGGACCATGGGTGCAGGATGGGATCCGTCACTCCGAGATGCGGGAGCCGAAATCTGGACCGGGTCCGCGCGCGTCTCACCACGCGCAGGGACCGACGCCATGCGTCGTCTCAGGTACTCGACTCGCTCCGGCAACGACATGTCTGCCAGAGCTGGGTCACCAGCTGGATCACCGGCAGGAACGGACATGCTTCACTCCCCGAAAATAGACGAACCCACGACACTCGAGCCGGTTCGAAAGGCACGGGGAAGTCTTGCCTTTCGAACAGACTTTCGAACTGCTATCCAGTAAAGCCGGTGCATCGCCACTCGTCAAGACGGCCCCGTATCCGCAGGTAGAGGCGTCGATACGACCCGCCGAGACACCTCGTCGGCACAGAGTGCAGCAGTCAACTAACCTATGGTCGTGACAGAGCAGAAGCGCGCCGCCCGGGTCGTGGGACCCGACTATCTCCTCGCCGGTCGATACCGTCTCGCCTACAAACTCGGCGGTGGTGGAATGGGTGCGGTGTGGCTCGCGCAGGACACACTCATGGGCCGCAAGGTCGCCGTCAAACAGGTCACGTCGACCGTCGGACTGAGCGACAAAGCCGCACGCGAGATCCGCAACCGCGCGATGCGTGAGGGCCGCATCGCCGCACGCCTGTCGAGTGCACATGCCATCGCGATGCACGACGTCGCGATCGAGGACGGCGAACCGTGGCTCGTCATGGAGTACATGCCGTCACGCAGCCTCGCGCAGGCGCTCAACACCGTCGATACGCTGCCGCCGTACGAGGTCGCGCAGATCGGCGCGCAGATCGCCGACGCCCTGACCGAGGCACACGAGGCAGGCATCGTGCACCGCGACATCAAGCCGGGCAACATTCTGATCGCCGATCGCGGGCGCGAACTCGGCGTCGTCAAGATCAGCGACTTCGGTATCTCCCGCGCGAAGGGCGACGTCGAGGAATCCGACTCCTCCGTCATCACCGGAACGCCCGCGTACTTCGCCCCCGAGGTCGCACGCGGACAGGATCCGACGGAGGCCAGCGACGTCTTCTCGCTCGGCGCGACGCTGTACACCGCCATCGAGGGCAAGCCTCCGTTCGACATCGATCAGGATTCCATCGCGTTGCTCCACCGCGTCGCGAAGGGGCAGATCATTCCGCCCACGAAGTCGGGCGATCTGACGAATGCGTTGCTGCACATGCTCGAACCGGATCCGGCTCGGCGCCCGACGATGGCGCAGGCGCGTGACGAGATCATCGTCGCGGCGATCAGCAGCCGGGGAAGTATCGCCCAGATGCGGGGCGTGCCACTGACTTCGGCCGACGGCACCGTGCCGCGGTGGGCACACCGGTCGACGCCTGTCGCCGACACGCGTCGTGCATCGCGCGAATTCGGAAGCACCATCGCAGGATTGCCCGCGGTGCGCTCGGACGGTCTCACCGACTCGCCCAAACCCTATGCGCCGCCGCCCTTCGACCCGCCCAAGAAGAAGAATCCTCTCGATCTCGTCCTCGACTGGATCGACGACGTCGTCGGTGACAAGACCGACATCGAACCGGGAATCATCCTCGCCGGCGCCGTCGCCCTGGTCGTCGTGATCCTCGTTCTGCTCGTCGTTCTGCTGTGATCACGCCCGTCGAGGGCACTCCGGTCAGTCGATGCGACGCTTGTGCGCCCACCGGGTGAGCGCATTTCGGTTGGACTGCTGAGTCTTTCGCAGCACGTTCGACGCGTGGGTCTCGACGGTCTTGACCGAGATGAAGAGATCCTCGGCGATTTCGCGATAGGTGTATCCGCGCGCGAGCAGCCGTAGGACCTCGAGTTCGCGAGGCGTCAGCGAATCGAGTTCGGGGTCGAGCGGAGGTTCGGGTGCAGCGGACTTGCCCGTGAACGAATCCAGCACGAACCCGGCGAGGCGAGGCGAGAACACCGCATCTCCCCCGGCGACGCGTCGGACACCGTCGGCGAGTTCGGAACCGGAGATCGTCTTGGTGACGTAGCCTCGCGCACCCGCTCGAATGACGGCGATGACGTCCTCCGCGGCGTCGGACACCGACAACGCCAGGCACACCGGGCCGTCCGAGATGCGACCCAACACCGCGACGCCCCCACCGTCGGGCATATGCACGTCGAGCAGCACGACATCCGGCTTGGTCGACTCGATCCCGGCTACCGCGTCGGCGACGCCACCTGCCTCACCGACGACCTCGATGTCGGTCTCCCGACCCAATTCCGCGCGTACACCCGAACGAAAAACTGCGTGGTCGTCGACGAGAAAGACACGAAAAGGGTCGGTCACCTGTGCTGCTCCTGCGGTCGAGGTTCTGTCGTCTCGGTTCGATTGTGCTTGGAAGTGTCCTTGCTCGCAGAATCCCGGCCACTACCGCCCCGTGGCATCATGATTCGAACTTCGGTGCCCTTGCCGACGCCGGAGCGCACCGACACCTCTCCTCCTCGCCGTTCGATCCTGCCGCGAATCGATTTGGCGAGGCCGCGGCGATCCTCGGGCACCTGGGACTCGTCGAACCCTGTACCGCGGTCGCGGACGAACACGGTGACCTTGTCGTCCTCGGTCTCGGCGAACAGGTCGACGTTGGTCTCACCCGAATGCTTGGCTGCATTGACGAGCGCCTCACGGGTGGCACCGAGTACCGCGGTGAAGGTCTCGCGCGTCAGACCCGCGCTCGAATCGTCCAGCGCCAACTGCACGTCACCGACGGTGATGGGGCGTACGGTGATGCCGTGCTGGTCCTCGACCTCACCCGAGATGGTCTTCAGTGCTTCGGCAAGCGACGAGTGATCGGGATCGCCGTCCTCGAACAGCCACTTGCGCAGTTCACGTTCCTGGCTGCGCGCCAACCGCATGACCTCACCGGGCTGATCCGACTGCTTCTGAATCAACGCCAGTGTCTGCAGAACCGAGTCGTGCAGATGCGATGCGATCTCCTCGCGCTCGTCGTTGCGGATACGCGCGGAACGTTCGGCGTTCAACGCGCGCCACATGCGCAACCACACGGGAACCGTTAACAATGCGGCGCCCACCAACGTGACGATGACCGCCAGCAGCGACGAGCGCAACGACGCAAGATCCACCCTGGCCAGCACGACGACGCCGAGCCCCAACACGATGAGCGTCGCCCCGCCGACGACGCGTGCCCACCCGAGCACCGTCGGCTTCTTCGCCAGGCCGAGAACAGAACGCGGTCCGTCCGAGTCGAACTCACGCCAGACCAGTGCCGCTCCGACGACCACGACGACGATCGGTACCAATGCCGACGCTGCCGTGCCGTCGAGCAACCAGGCCACCGCTGCCGCCAGTCCGAGACCGACGGCCGCGAGACCGAGTGCCCGTTGACGCTCGACGCTGGTCGGCCGATCGACGTCGTCTCCCGCGGGGCTGAAGATCCACAGCAGTCCGTACGCGAAGATTCCCGCGCCTGCCATGATGGCCAGCAGCACGAACGCGACACGCACCTTGAAGACGTCGACGCCCAGATGGTCGGACAGCCCACCCGCGACTCCACCCACGATGCGTCCACCACCACGCCGGTGGAACGTGGCGGGTTCGTAGCCTCCGGGGGCGGCCGGCTGGTCGACAGGGTGCACTGTTCGATCCTGGCACGAATCGGACACCGTTCGCATCAGGGTCTCCCCTGATCTTCGTTCAGGCGCGCCACTCCGCAGGGCGTTCCTCGGTCGCTTCCGTGAGTGCGGTCGTCACGCCGTCGGCGTCGTAATCCTTGCCGTAGACGGGAGTACCGGGCTGCTGACGCCACGACTCCTCGAGCGTGCCGCCGTCGACCGGGTCGAACCCCAGCTGATCGACGACGTCGAACACGAGCTTCTTGCCCGCGCCGTCCGCGCCTGCGATCGGAAGCGCGATGCGTCCTTCGGATCCTGCGGGAACGCCCTTCTCGAGCAGGTGCTTCCAGTAGATGCCGTTGAAGACCTTCACGACGTCACCACCGCGCGCACCGAGATGCCGTGCAACCCAGACACTTTCCGGTGTGCCGTTCTCGATCTCGGCAATCAGGCCGTCGCGCTGCTGCGGGTAGTAGTTGTTCGTTTCGATGATCGGTGCGCCCGGGTTCGCCGAATCCACGATGTCCGACGGCAGATTCGGGGTGTTCTTCTGCGGAATACTCACGATCACGAGATCGGCGTCCTGCGCCGCCTCGGTGCTCCAGACCGCCTGTGCGCCCGTTTCGGCGGCGAGTTCGGAAAGTGTTTCGGGTGCACGGGAATTCGAGACCCGAACCTCGTGACCCAACTCCGTCAACCTGCGGGTCAACGTCCCACCGATGAATCCAGCTCCGATGATGCCGATCTTCACGTCGATAGCTCCTCGAGAATCGCGATACAGTTCCTCTGCTTCCAAGCCGTTCGGGCGCCGGTTCATTCCGACCCCGACGACCGAAGATCAGGGCGATCCCTGATGCGACAGTCGGCGCCGCGGGCCACGATGGTTCCATGAGCAACGCAACCGTCTCCGATCAGCTACAGCAGATGTGGCGCACACGTCCGTATCGGTTGCCGCAGCGGGGCCACATTGCGGGTGTCGCGGCGGGCATCGGGTACCGCTACAACGTCGATCCGGTCCTGATCCGGGTCGCCTTCGTCGTCGGCACGATCTTCGGCGGCGCCGGGATCGTCCTCTACCTCGCGGCCTGGCTGCTCTTCAGCAAAGCAGGCGACACGGCCTCTCCCGCAGAATCTCTCGTCGGCAAGGGAAACAGCTCCGAGTCCAACACCAAGATCGTGGTGCTGATCGTTGCGCTGATCATCGCCGTCACGACGCTCGGGCCGGTAGGAGTCGGACTCGGCGGTTCCGGCGTCATCAGCGTGCTGGCACTGCTTGCCGGGTGGTGGCTGCTGCACCAGCGGCAACCGGAGCCACCTGCCTTCCTCCCCGGCGGAACCGTCACATACCGACAGCAGGGATTCCCGATCTCGTTCGACAACCCGTACAACCCGTGGGCAGGGGCGAACTACCGTCCGCCGCAGTTCGAGCAGCGCACGACGTCGTACCAGCAGTACACGCCGTACACGCGGCTCCCGAAGAGCTACGTTCCGACGCCCCCGCCCGCCAAGCCCGTCTCCACGCCTGCTGCGGATTCGACAGACCACGTCGACCTCACCAAGCACGACACCCCGGCCGAACCGGCGCTCCCCGAGTCGCCGACGCCACCGTCGTGGGACCCGCTCGGCGTGGCACCGTTCGCCTGGGATCTTCCGGAACCCACGTCGACGACGGTTCCCGCCGTCCCCGAGAAGAAGCGGCGGTCGAGATGGACGTCCAGCTTCATCGGCCTGGCACTCGTCGCGGCCGCGATCACCGGAGCCGTTGCCGCAGCGACCGATTCGGAATGGTTGACGCCGGCCCGTATCGCCGCCGTCGCACTCGTGGTCGTCGGTACCGGTCTCGTGCTCGGCGCGTTCCTTCGCAAGGGCTACGGGTTGCTGATCGTGACGGGTCCGCTCGCGGCATTCGTCGTCTTCGCCTCGATCGTCGGGCCGGTGCAGTTCGACGGCCGGTACTCGGGCCAGCAGAACTACGCGCCGACCACCGTCGCCGGACTGCAGCCGACGTACACCGTGCAGGGCGGGGACCTTCAGCTCGATCTTCGCGGGCTGACGTTGACCGAGGACAAGACGATCGAGGTCGACGTCACGGCAGGCAACGCCACCATCACGTTGCCCCCGAGCATGAACTACCGCACCGAGTGCGTCGCGATCGCAGCGAGCACCACTTGCGCGGAACCTGGTGTGCAGCAGGGAAATTCACCGGACAACAGCGCAGTTCTGACGATCGACGCCACCGCACGCGCAGGAAACCTGGAGGTCATCCGTGGCTGAGACATGGCAGTACGGCGACAGCGACACCGACACTCCCGAGGAGAACAAGGCGCGGACTCGCCCGTCCGCACTTCTGTTCCTCGTCGGACTCGCAGCGCTCGTCGTCGGCATCAGCGCTCTGATCGGACCGTCCGCGATCGAAGCCCTGGGGGACGTGCAGTTCCGCTGGGTGTTCGTCGTCGCGGCGATCGTCGTCGGCCTGGCGCTGCTCATCGCGCCAGGCCGCTCACGCGGCTAGCGCGTCACTCCCACTCGATGGTGCCCGGCGGCTTGCTCGTCACGTCGAGAACGACTCGGTTGACCTCCGACACCTCGTTGGTCACCCGAGTCGAGATCGTTTCCAGGACGTCGTAGGGCAGTCGCGTCCAGTCGGCCGTCATCGCGTCCTCGCTCGACACGGGACGCAGCACGATGGGGTGACCGTAGGTGCGGCCGTCGCCCTGCACGCCGACGCTGCGAACGTCGGCCAACAGCACCACCGGGCACTGCCAGATCTGCTGGTCGAGACCGGCGGCGGTCAGTTCTTCGCGCACGATCGAATCGGCTTGACGCAGCGTCGCGAGGCGATCCTGCGTGATCTCGCCGACGATGCGGATCGCCAGACCCGGGCCGGGGAACGGCTGACGGTTCACGATGTCCTCGGGTAAGCCGAGTTCGCGGCCCACCGCCCGCACCTCGTCCTTGAACAACGTGCGCAGCGGCTCGACGAGCGTGAACTGCAGATCCTCGGGCAGCCCGCCCACATTGTGGTGGCTCTTGATGTTGGCCGTCCCCGACCCTCCGCCGGATTCGACGACGTCGGGGTACAGCGTGCCCTGCACGAGGAACTCGACCTCGGCGCCGTGAGATGCGTTCTCCCCCAACACCTCCGACACAGCGCCTTCGAAGCTGCGAATGAACTCGCGGCCGATGATCTTGCGCTTCTCCTCCGGGTCGGAAACGCCTTCGAGAGCCGACAGGAAGGTGTCGACGGCGTCGACGGTGACCAGCTTGGCCCCGGTCGCCGCGACGAAATCCTGCTGGACCTGCTCCCGCTCACCCTCGCGCAGAAGGCCGTGGTCGACGAACACACACGTCAGACGGTCGCCGATCGCGCGCTGCACCAACGCCGCTGCCACGGCGGAGTCGACGCCGCCGGACAGACCGCAGATGGCCTGACCCGTCGGGCCGACCTGCTGCTGCACCTGCTCGACGAGTGCGTCGGCGATGTTGGCCGCGGTCCACTCGCCCTTGATGCCCGCGGTCTCGTGCAGGAAGCGGCTGAGCACCTGCTGTCCGTGCGGCGAGTGCAGCACCTCGGGGTGGTACTGGACACCTGCGAATCGACGTTCCGTGTTCTCGAACGCCGCGACGGGCGCGCCCGCACTCGTCGCCGTGACGATGAATCCCTCGGGGGCGTCGGTGACCGCGTCGCCGTGACTCATCCATACGGGCTGCGTCGCAGGAAGACCGTCGTGCAGCACGCCGCCGTCGACGGACAGCTGCGTACGGCCGTACTCGCGAGTCCCGGTGTGCGCCACCGTTCCACCGAGCGCCTGCGCCATGGCCTGGAATCCGTAGCAGATACCGAAGACAGGCACTTCGAGATCGAACACGCGAGGATCGAGCGCAGGCGCACCCTCGGCGTACACGCTCGACGGACCACCGGACAGCACCAGAGCGGCCGGATTCTTCTCGGCGATCTCTTCGACCGTCGCGGTATGCGAGATGACCTCGGAGTACACGTTCGCCTCACGCACACGACGTGCGATCAGCTGGGCGTACTGGGCACCGAAGTCGACGACGAGTACTGGCCTGGGCAGCGCGGGATCGGGCTGTTGCGTAGCGGTCACCGGGTCAGTCTAGTTGCGTACGCGTCGTGCACTTACGCTGCACCCGTGGTGGCAGGCTTGTCGCGGCGAACCGGGGTGATCGTGAGCCGCAGTGCCGCCGGCGCGGACACCGGCACGACCGGATTGTTCGGTGCGATCGGTTCGATGCGCTCGTACGGCAGACCCTGCCGCGGACGTAGGTCCTGCTCGCCCTTGTTCGGCCACAACGCCGCCGAACGCTCTGCCTGGGCGCTGATCGTCAACGACGGGTTCACACCCAGATTGGCCGACACGGACGAGCCGTCGACGACGAACATCGTGGGGTAGCCGTACACACGGTGATACGGGTCGATGACACCGTGCTCCGCGTCCGACGCGATCGCACAACCACCGAGGAAGTGCGCGGTGAGCGGGATGTTGAACAACTCGCCCCACGTGCCACCTGCGATTCCGCCGATCTTCTTCGCGATGCGTCGGGTGGCGTCGTTGCCCTCGGGAATCCAGGTCGGGTTCGGTTCGCCGTGTCCCTGCTTGCTCGACACCGTGCGGCCGAACAGTCCGCGCTTGGTGAACGTCGTGATCGAGTTGTCCAGGTTCTGCATGACCAGCGCGATGATGGTCCGCTCACTCCAGTTCTTCACGTTCAGCACTCGCACGAAGTCGAGCGGACGCGCGACGACCATGACGAGGAATTTCAGCCATCGCGGGATTCGACCGCCGCCGTCGGTCATCAAGGTCTGCAACATGCCCATGGCGTTCGACCCCTTGCCGTAGCGCACCGGCTCGATATGCGTGCTCGCCGACGGGTGGAACGACGACGTGATGGCCACTCCCCTGGTCAGATCCACGTTCGGATCGACCTTCATCTTCGCGGCGCCGACGATGGACTCGGAGTTGGTGCGGGTGAGTTCACCGAGCGTGTCCGACAGCCGGGGCAGGGCACCCTCGTCCTTCATCTTGTGCAGCAAGTTCTGTGTGCCCCACGTGCCCGCGGCGAGTACGAGATTGGCGGCCGTGTACGTCGTGGGGCGTTTGCGCATCCAGGCACCCGTCCGCTCGGTGGCGACGTCCCAGGTGCCGTCGGGCAAGGCTCGAACGCCCGTGACGGTGGTCATCGGGATGATCTCGGCGCCTGCGCGCTCGGCCAGGGCCAGGTAGTTCTTCAGCAGTGTGTTCTTGGCGCCATGACGGCAACCCGTCATGCACTCGCCGCACTCGATGCACCCGGTGCGCTCGGGGCCGACGCCGCCGAAGTACGGGTCCGCGACCTTCTTGCCCGGCTCGTCACCGAAGAACACACCGACGGGCGTCTGAATGAACGTGTCGCCGACGCCCATGTCTTCTGCGACGGACTTCATGACCTCGTCCGCGGGCGTCATGTGCGGGTTGCGGACGACTCCGAGCATGCGGGTGGCCTGCTCGTAGAAGGGAGACAGCTCGCTGTTCCAGTCGGTGATGTGGGCCCACTGCTTGTCCTTGAAGAACGGCTCCGGCGGCTGGTAGAGCGTGTTGGCGTAGTTCAGCGAACCGCCGCCGACGCCTGCTCCCGCGAGTATGAGGCAGTCACGCAGCAGGTGGACGCGTTGAATGCCGTAGCAGCCGAGCTTGGGCGCCCACAGAAATCGCTTCAGATCCCAACTCGTCTTGGCGAAGTCCTTGTCCTCGTACCGCCTTCCGGCCTCGAGGATGCCGACCTTGTAGCCCTTCTCGACGAGTCTCAGCGCAGTGACGCTGCCACCGAAGCCCGATCCGACGATCAACACGTCGTAGTCGGTCTTGCGAGCCTGTGAACCCATGTTCGACCTCCGCCTCTACGCGCCCACCCCGACGTGTGACCGGAGCCACATTTTAGGCGACATTTCTTTCGAAGTGCCAACAGTCCTGTGACAGCCGGCACAAACCACTGTAGCTGTAACCCGGAGTATCACCAAGTGCGGCTACGACACCCGTGCACGGATAGTTGCAACCTGGGCCGACTATGCGCGCACGGGTGGCGCAGCCGCATGAAAAAAAGCGCGCATCCCGAAGGGACACGCGCTTCTTTCGTGCGGCTACGACGCCTTATGCCCGAACGTTCAGTCCGACCTTCTGGAACTCCTTGAGGTCCGAGTAGCCCGACTTCGCCATGGACCGACGTAGACCGCCGACGAGGTTGATGGAACCGTACGGATCGTTCGACGGCCCGTGCAGCACCTGGTCGAGACTTGGACGGTCGCCTGCCGCGACCGGCAGGAGGGCGCCACGCGGCATCGACGGGTGCGCTGCCGCCGACGGCCAGTACCAGCCACCGCCGGGCGCTTCGGCAGCAACGGCGAGCGGCGCGCCGAGCACAGCGGCGTCGGCGCCGCAGGCGATCGCCTTCGCGAGGTCGCCCGAGGAAACGATGTCGCCGTCGGCGATGACGTGGACGTAACGTCCGCCGGTCTCGTCGAGGTAGTCGCGACGTGCAGCTGCGGCGTCGGCGATGGCCGTCGCCATTGGTACGCCGATTCCGAGCACCTCGCCGGTGGTGGTGCCGCCCTCGACGGATCCGTACCCGACGATGACGCCCGCCGCACCGGTACGCATGAGGTGCAGCGCGGTGCGGTGGTCGCTGACGCCGCCCGCGATGACCGGAACGTCGAGATCGGCGATGAACGTCTTCAGGTTCAGCGGCGTTTCATCGCCGTGCGCGACGTGCTCGGCGGAGATGATGGTGCCCTGGATGACCAGCAGGTCGATTCCGGCCGCCACCAGCGCGGGCGTCAGGCTCGCCGCGCTCTGCGGGCTCACTCGAACCGCAACAGTCACTCCGGCGTCACGCACCTGTGCGACGGCGGCAGCCAGCAGATCGGGCTGCAGCGGTGCCGCGTGCAGCTTCTGCAGGAACTTCACCGGCGCGTCGGCGTCGAACTCGTTCTCCGCGATGGCCACCAGCTCGTCGAGCTTCGCCTGAACGTCGGCGTGCCGACCCCACAGACCTTCGCCGTTGATGACACCGAGGCCACCGTGCTTACCCAGTTCGATGGCGAACTCGGGCGAGACCAGCGCGTCGGTCGGATGCGCCATCACCGGAATGTCGAACCGGTACGCGTCGAGCTGCCACGCCGTCGACACCTCCTTCGACGAACGAGTACGGCGCGAAGGCACGATGTCGATGTCGTCGAGCTGGTAGGTACGCCGGGCTGCTCTGCCCATGCCGATTTCAACGAGGTCGCGCACGCGCGCCCCTTTCTCGAGAGGTTCGGGAACTGTTTCTGGCCGGTCGGGTCAGCGCGTGGTGTAGTTCGGCGCTTCCGCGGTCATCGTGATGTCGTGCGGGTGGCTTTCCTTCAGACCGGCCGCCGTGATCTGCACGAACTGCGCCTCCTGCAGCTGCTCGATCGACGTCGACCCGGTGTACCCCATCGCAGCACGCAGACCGCCGGTCAGCTGGTGAATGACCTGCGACAGCGGACCGCGGTAAGGAACCCGGCCTTCGATACCCTCGGGCACCAGCTTGTCCTCGGCCAGCACGTCGTCCTGGAAGTAGCGGTCCTTCGAGTAGGACTTGGCGGCGCCACGTCCCTGCATCGCACCGAGCGAACCCATGCCGCGGTAGCTCTTGAACTGCTTGCCACCGACGAGGATCAACTCACCGGGCGATTCGGCGGTACCTGCGAGCAGCGAGCCGAGCATGGCCGTCGACGCGCCCGCTGCGAGTGCCTTCGCGATGTCGCCGGAGAACTGAAGGCCGCCGTCGGCGATGACGGGAACGCCGTGCGGCTTGCAGGCTGCGACGGCCTCGAGGATGGCCGTGATCTGCGGCGCGCCGACGCCTGCGACGACTCGGGTGGTGCAGATCGAGCCGGGTCCGACGCCGACCTTGACCGCGTCGGCCCCTGCCTCGACGAGCGCCAGTGCGCCCGCGCGGGTCGCGACGTTGCCGCCGACGACCTGCACGCGCTCGCCCACCTCGGACTTGAGCTTGCTGACCATCTCGAGCACGCCCGAGTTGTGCCCGTGTGCAGTGTCGACGATGAGGACGTCGACGCCCGCGTCGGCCAGCGCCATCGAACGCGCCCACGCGTCCTGTCCGACGCCCACCGCGGCACCGACGAGCAGTCGGCCGTCACGGTCCTTGGTGGCGTTCGGGTGCTGCTCGGTCTTGACGAAGTCCTTGACCGTGATGAGCCCGGTGAGAGCTCCCTGGCCGTCGACGATGGGAAGCTTCTCGATCTTGTGGCGACGCAGCAGACCGAGCGCCGCTTCGGCGGTGACGCCTTCCTGCGCCGTGATGAGCGGTGCCTTCGTCATCACATCGGCGACGCGACGGTTCTGATCGACCTCGAAGCGCATGTCGCGGTTGGTGATGATGCCGACGAGTGCACCGGTCTCGTCCGTGACGGGGAGGCCCGAGATGCGGAAGCGGGCGCACATGGCGTCGACCTCGGCAAGCGTGTCGGTCGGCTTGCAGGTGACCGGATCGGTGACCATGCCGGCCTCGGAGCGCTTGACCGTCTCCACCTGGGACGCCTGGTCCTGCAGTGACAGGTTGCGATGCAGGACCCCCATGCCGCCTGCACGCGCCATCGCAATGGCCATTCGCGCCTCGGTGACGGTGTCCATCGCGGACGAGACCAGCGGAACCCGCAGCCGGATCTCCTTGGTGAGCTGGCTGGACGTGTCGACCGCGCTGGGAATCAGATCCGACGCAGCAGGAAGCAGCAGAACGTCGTCGAACGTGAGACCGAGCATGGCGACCTTGTTGGGGTCGTCGCCACCGGTACGGACATGGGCTCCGGAACTACTCATCTAAATCTGGCCCTCCCTAGAGCCGGGTGCCTCTCGGGCGCACGGACGGCGGCACCAGAGATAGGCGTGTTCGAGAACGGATGGAGACAGTGCGGGATCGAAACATGGACGCGGGCGCGCGGCGCCTCGGTCCATGGTATCGGCTCCGATGTGCCAGCGTGAACGCGCATCGGGCACGCCGCTGCATGCACCCGGAACCCTTGCCGACGTCCCGGATATTCTCGCGCGGGAGCCGAACAGCTGGCGCATACCCACCGATCCTGCGTACCGTGGAGGCGTGCGCGATCAATTGCCTCCAGGTCTACCGCCGGACCCCTTCGCCGGAGACCCAGCCGACCCCTCGGCCGCCCTCGATGCCATCGAGCCGGGCCAGCCGCTGGATCCTCAGGAGCGGCTCGCCGTCGAGGAGGATCTTGCCGACCTCGCCGTCTACGAGGCACTCCTGGGCCACCGAGGCATTCGCGGCCTCGTCGTGTGCTGCGAGGACTGCCAGCAGGACCACTATCACGACTGGGACATGCTGCGAGCCAACCTGCTGCAGCTGCTCGTGGACGGCACCGTCCGTCCCCACGAGCCCGCCTACGACCCCGTCCCTGACGCGTACGTCACGTGGGACTACTGCCGCGGCTACGCCGACGCGTCGATGAACGACGCGCTGCAGGGCGACGGCTTCGAGAACTAGCACTTCGGACACGAAGAAGCCCGGCTCCGATGTTCGGAGCCGGGCTTCTTCGTGTGTCGAGCTCTGGGTCGGCTGATCAGCCGCCGTTCTGAGAGGTGTCGATACGCGGCGACGAGACATCGGCACCGGTGGATCCGCTCGCCGACGCCGTGGTCGGGCTCGGCTCGTTCAGAATCGTCGGAACAGGCGGCACAGTGATCTGCGTGACCTGAGGCAGCGACGGCTCCTGGCTGATCGGACCGCTGGTGTCCGTCGGCGGTACCTGACCGGTCGACGTCACCACGGGCGGAACAGCCGGGACCGACGTCGTCGGAATCCCCGGCAGAATCGGAGACTGCAGCACATCGGGCGACGGCAGCTGCGGGATCACCGTCTGCACGGGCGGGAACGTCGGGATCAGCGCCTGCAACTGCTCGTTGAGTCGCTGCAACCAGATCTCCAGGTCCGACTTCTGGCTCGGGTCGATCACGCCGCCGCTGGTCTGCGATGCGCCGTCGAGCAGCGCGCGTGCACCGTCGACGTCACCGGCAGCGATCAGCTCCTCTGCCTGAGACAGCTTCGTCGTCGTATCGATCTGCGCGACAGTGGAATCCGCCTGCTGCGAGAAGACGACCGACTTGACGCTCCACAGTGGATCGCCCGGCGCAGAGTTGTACGAGAAGACCACGAGCCCACCGAGGACCACGGCGATCGCGGCGGCTGCTCCGGCGACCGGTCGCAGCAGTCCGGAACGGGTCCGCGATCGAGCCTTGCGGTTCATTCCAGCGGCACGGATCTCTTCGTCCACCGCGGCGGCGACGTCATCGAGCGAGGGGCCGGTAGGTAGAGCCGGTGTCGTGACCTCGGCTCGCCAGCCCGCGAGCAGCAGCGCGAGCTGGTACTCGTCGGCATTGTCGGTGGCGATGGGGCCGTCGCCGCGAATGGCTTCGATGAACTCGTCGTCCCGGCGTACCGACGCGATGTCCACGGGACCCGTCTCCGACGCCGAATCCGCGTACGCGCTGTCGGCGGGAGTGGCAGCCGACCCGTCGGGTCGACCGATACGGGGAATGCCATCGCGGCCGTTGTTCCTAGCCATACATTTCACCCGCCTTCACGACTTCGTTCTTCAACTTCGCGATGGCTCGGTGTTGAGCCACGCGGATGGCACCTGCAGTACTGCCCACCGCGGCTGCTGTCTCCTCCGCCGACAGTCCGACGATCAAACGAAGCACGAGAATCTCTCGATGCTTCGCCGGGAGAGTGTCCAGCAATGCGGTCATCTGTCTACTCGACTCGGACTCCAGAGCACGCTGCTCGGGACCGTGTTCCGTGGACACGACATCTGGTACTTCGGCGGCCGGGTCCGATTTGTTACGCGACGCGCTTCGATGCGCATCTGCGACCTTGTGAGCGGCAATTCCGTATACGAATGCCATGAACGGCCGACCTTGATCCTGGTACCGCGGCAGGGCGGTCATGACTGCCAAGCAGACCTCCTGCGCAACGTCGTCCGCCGAGAGTTGACCACGCTCGGCGGACCCGACTCGCGCACGGCAGTACCGCACGACGAGTGGACGGATTATTTCCAGTACCCGGGAGAGTGCGGCACGCTCGCCCTGCGCTGCGGCAGCGACGAAGGAGTCCAACTCCTCACCCGTGTTGTTCATCGCTCAAGGAATCCCCGCGTTACAGCGACGCCGTCGGCCTTCGACAGGCGTATCCACCCCAGGTGGAACCTTGTAAGGATAGCGACCTCGCCGCTCCCGGATCGAACCATGCGGTCCGCAATCTCACGAAGCAGCGACGAAGCCACCGCGGTGCGCGAGAAGCGCCCGGCACTCCGCCACGATCGACTGCGCAGGCGTTACCTCACCGAGACCGCACAGCAGCATCGCCGACGCCCACGCCAAGGGAACGAGCCCGTGCTCCGAGCAGGCCTCGAGCACCGCCCTCGCGCCGTCCACCGCCGTCCGAACCTCGCCCGCGGAACTCAGGGCCGCGGCCACTATCAGATCGGTCTTCACCCTGTGACGTAACGAATCGGTATCGGAGGCACGGTCGCGCGCGTCGTACGCGTGCCGGACGGCGGCGGGCCCGTCGCCCGACATCATCGCGAGTTCGGCGGACACCCAGAGCTCCCGCAACCGACACCGCCACAGGCCGTCGGATTCGGCGTCGCCCAGGACTTGCCTCGACCTCGCCAGCAACATGGCAGCACGGGCGAAGCCCCCTGACCCGAGTGCGTCGGCGGCGAGTCCGGTCAACGCGTCGCAGCGTGCTTCCAGAACGAGGAGCGACGACGGCTCCCGAGGCAGACCCACTCGAGCGATAGCGGACCCGTCGTGGCGTGCGGCGTCCGCGTGTCGGCCGACCTGGCGCAGCCACGACGCACGCGTCGACGACGCGAGCGAGGCCAGGGCGTCGTCGGTCCGCCCGACGCGTTCGAGCGCGTCGAGTTCCGCAGCTGCCTGGCTGTATCGCCCTTGGCCGCCGAGTGCCACGGCACGGTCCCATCGCTCGGACGGCGTACGGGCCGACGGCAACGGCCACGCACCTGGAACGTGCCCCCACGCAGCGTCTCGCAATGCCACTGCCGCACCTGTCACGTCGGCAACAGTACTGCGCCCTCCGCCCGATCCCGGCCGTCGCGGTCGATCGGTACCCGGTATTCGGTCGAATCAACTGCTTCGCCGAGATTGTCCGGCCGTTTCACGCTTTGTTTCATGGAATTAACAAAAAGGGCGAGTTACGCGCAGATGAGCATTTTCTGACATTCATGTGGCCGTCAGGTTAATCGCCGACGTCGCACTGCTCCGAAAAAGACCGGCTTCGATTCGAGTCTCGCGCGGACGCTCATCGACGACAGGACGGTTTCCACCGCGTCGTGTGGAGATCGCATGCGGAGAACGCGGCGTCGACCGACTGCGCCAGAACGGCGTCGAGCAGCGGAAACACAAACAGCGTCGATATCGTCAGCGCCGACGTGACAGGTGCCCGGTCCTATCGAGAACGCACCCATGGTCTCGCGACTCCACGACTTTTTCAACACGAAACGCACGCACGAAATCGTCGCGAAGTAAATGTCCGGCGCGTTAATTTATCGAGTTCGCCTATGGAAATGGCCACGTTCGCGCGGCATTGACGTCATTTCGCCGCCCAACATAACGTTGTTTCCGTTCGACAGAGATTCGAGAAGTCTCCCGCGAATCACGACAGCAGAAACGGCCCCTGCGGCTCATGAGGCGTCAGCGGCACCACACCGAGGTGCGGCTGCTCCACACGAGGCAAGCACAACACCCTAGGAGTTCCCATGCCACAGCCGAACCACCTCCCTGGGCCCAACGCCGACATCTGGGATTGGCAGATGCACGGCGTGTGCCGTGGAGTCGACTCGTCGATGTTCTTCCATCCCGACGGTGAACGCGGACGCGCCCGCGCACAGCGCGAGATGCGCGCCAAGGAGATGTGCCGCACCTGCCCCGTACTGGCTCAGTGCCGAACGCACGCACTGAGTGTCGCCGAGCCCTACGGCATCTGGGGCGGAATGTCGGAGACCGAGCGCGAGATGCACGCACGGCACGCGCGCCGCCGCATCGCGGTCTAGACGAGCCAGGCGCACAACCGATCGACCACCGAGAACGGCCCCCTTCGTCACGGAAGGGGGCCGTTTTCGTTCGGCCACTCGGTGGTCGACTATGGGTTCGCTCACATACCACCCTGATTTGAACGGTTCCAGAAACCGATTGCAGGGCTTATAGCCGGGCGCTATCGAAGATCGCGGGATCATCGATTGGTGCGATCAATCTTCGGTCGTTAGGGTCGAAAACCGACACACCAACAACCGAGAACGAATGAGGCTGTACATGTCGCTCATCAACAAGAAGATCAAGCCCTTCACCGCGGAGGCCTTCAAAGACGGTGCGTTCGTGACTGTTTCGAACGAGGACATCACGGGCAAGTGGGCCATCTTCTTCTTCTACCCGGCCGATTTCACGTTCGTGTGCCCCACCGAATTGGGCGATCTCGCCGATCACCACGAAGAACTGCAGCGCCTCGGCGTCGAGGTGTTCTCCGTCTCCACCGACACGCACTTCACGCACAAGGCGTGGCACGCGTCGTCCGACACCATCGGCAAGATCAAGTACACGATGATCGGTGACCCGACTCTGAAGATCAGCACCGACTTCGAGGTGCTCCGCGAAGAGCAGGGCCTCGCAGACCGCGGCACCTTCCTCGTCGACCCGGACGGCGTCGTCCAGTTCACCGAGGTCACCGCAGAAGGCATCGGCCGCAACGCTGCCGAGCTGCTCCGCAAGGTCAAGGCCGCGCAGTACGTTCGCTCGCACCCGGGCGAGGTCTGCCCCGCGAAGTGGGAAGAGGGCGAAGACACCCTGGCCCCGTCGCTGGAGCTCGTCGGCAAGATCTGATCCACGCGACAGCAAGCATGCGGCGGCACGGGGCGTTCGTCCCGTGCCGCCCGCATCTTCCCTGTTCGGATCGCTCGGCTCGAGCCGAGAAGTTCGCCGACCGAAGTGACCGCCCTTTCAATCACAGGAGTAACACTCGTGCTCGAAGCCGCCCTCGCCACTCAACTGAAGTCGTTGCTGGAGAAGGTCACTCAGCCCATCGAGCTGGTGTCCTCGCTCGACGACAAGCCCAAGTCCGTCGAACTCGGAGACCTGCTCGACCAGATCGCCGGCCTGTCCGAGTCGGTCACCCACTCGCGCACCGGCACCGATCCTCGACGTCCGTCGTTCGCTATCCGTCGCGTCGGCACCGACATCGAGGTGCAGTTCGCCGGCATCCCCCTCGGTCACGAATTCACATCCCTCGTGCTCGCGCTTCTGCAGGTCGGTGGACACCCCTCCAAGGAAGACGCCGCTCTGCTCGCTCAGGTGCGAGACCTCGAGGGCGACTTCTACTTCGAGACCTACTTCTCGCTGTCGTGCCAGAACTGCCCGGACGTCGTGCAGGCACTGAACGTGATGGCCGTCCTCAACGCGAACGTCAAGCACATCGCGATCGACGGCGCCCTGTTCCAGGACGAGGTCGACGATCGCGGCGTCATGGCCGTGCCGTCGGTGTTCCTCAACGGTGAGCCGTTCGGATCCGGACGCATGACTCTCGAACAGATCGTCGGCAAGCTCGACACCGGTTCCGCCGAGCGCACCGCGACCGCGATCTCGGAGAAGGACCCTTTCGACGTCCTCGTCGTCGGCGGAGGCCCTGCAGGAGCGACCGCGGCGATCTACGCCGCCCGCAAGGGAATTCGCACCGGTGTCGTCGCCGAACGCTTCGGCGGACAGGTGCTGGACACGATGGGCATCGAGAACTTCGCGTCCGTCGCCTACACCGAAGGCCCCAAGTTCGCAGCCGAGCTGGAGAACCACGTTCGTCAGTACGACGTCGACATCATGAACGTCCAGAACGCCACGAAGCTCACCCCCGCGGCCACCGAGCAGGGCCTCGTCGAGATCGAACTCGAAAGCGGTGCACGCCTGCTCTCGCGCAGCGTCATCCTGTCCACCGGTGCCCGCTGGCGTTCGATGAACGTCCCCGGCGAGACCGAGTACCGCAACAAGGGCGTCACGTACTGCCCGCACTGCGACGGCCCGCTGTTCAAGGGCAAGCGCGTCGCGGTCATCGGTGGCGGTAACTCCGGCGTCGAGGCCGCCATCGACCTCGCGGGCATCGTCGAACACGTGACCCTCGTCGAGTTCGACAGCCAGTTGCGCGCCGACGACGTGCTGCAGCGCAAGCTCCGCAGCCTGCCGAACGTCGACATTCTGCTCAGCACGCTGAGCACCGAGGTCATCGGCGACGGCGCCAAGGTCACCGGTCTGGCCTTCACCGATCGGACCACCGACACCTCTCACTCGGTCGCTCTCGACGGCGTGTTCGTCCAGATCGGTCTGCTCCCCAACACCGAATGGCTGTCCGGCAGCGTGGATCTCACTCCTCGCGGGGAGATCGTCGTCGACGATCACGCTCGCACGTCGGTGCCCGGTGTGTTCGCGGCCGGTGACTGCACCACGGCCCCGTACAAGCAGATCATCGTCGCCGCCGGATCGGGCGCGACCGCCGCTCTCGGCGCGTTCGACCACCTGATCCGCACCAGCACCCCGGCCGAGGAATCGGTCGCGGTCGGCTGACCCGTAACGATCCGACGACCCGGTCCGCATGTGCGGGCCGGGTCGTTATGCTTTCGGGCTTCCCACCCGTCGAAACCGGCAACTACCCTGGCGGCATGGACCCGCTGACGACGCGGTACGTCCAGCGCGACGGTCACGCACTCGCCTATCAAGCTGCGGGTGCAGGAAACAGTGCAGTCGTGTGGTACTTCGAGATCGGCCTGCACCCCGACCTGATGTGGACGGACCCACATCTCCACTACCTGCTCGACCGGATCGCTGCACAGAGCCGCACATTCGACCTGCAACGCCGGGGCCTCGGAATGTCCGACCCGGTCGACCGCATCCCCACGCTGGACGAGCAGGCAGAGGACCTGATTGCCGTCATGGACGCGGAAGAGCTCGACTCCGCTGTGGTCTGCGGGACCGGAAGTACGTGCGGTCCCTGTCTGCTCGCAGCCGCACTGCATCCCGACCGGATATCCGGACTGGTGTTGAACACGCCGTTGGTCGAAGGGCTCGTGCGCTCCGACGGCACCGTCCCTCCCGGATGGGAAGGACATGACCTCGCCGGCTATGTGTCGGGCTGGCAGGACGCGTACGACGCCTGGGGTTCGGGGAGCTCTCTGTCCATGTGGGACTCCACGACGAATTCGCCGTTGAACCGCCGCTTGATGGGCTTGCTGGAACGGTCCGCAGCGTCTCCCGCAGTTGCTCGCGTGCACCTCGAATGGACGCTGCGACAGAATCTCTGGGACGTTCTCGGCTCGGTGCAGTGCACCACGCGAATCCTGCAACCGGGTGGATCGCCGCGTCCGCAGTCCGTCGCACAGCGGATAGCCCACGCAATCCCCGGCGCGACGCTGCACGTCCTTCCACCGCCGAACCCGGCGCAGCGCTCGGCGAAGCATGGCTGCCGGTTCTCGAGAACGTCGAGGCGGTGCTCGCACGGGAGGACGCTCGGCCGGTCGACATCGATCGTTTTCTCGGCTGCGTCCTGTTCACCGACATCGTCGACTCGACTTCACTGCTCGCGACGCTCGGTGACCACGACTATCGAGACCTGCGCTCGGCACACGAGCGCGATGTCCGCCTGGCCGTGGACACTGCGGGCGGCCGGTTGGTCAACGTGACCGGTGACGGCACGTTCAGCGTCTTCGACGGCCCGACCGAGGCAGTGCGCTGCGCCGAGACCGTCTGCCGTGATGGCCGGAACCTAGGCTTGGAGGTCCGCGCGGGCGTGCATTCGGGCGCTCTCGAGCGCAGCGGATCCGACCTCACCGGAATGACCGTGCACACCGGGGCACGCATCGGCGCCCTGGCCGGGCCGGGTGAAGTCCTCGTCTCCGGTACCGTCCGGGACCTCACGGGTGGTTCCGGCCTCACCTACACCGAGCGAGGTACGCACACCCTGAAAGGCGTTCCCGGTCGATGGCCTCTCCATGCGTTGACGGCCGACGTCGCCACCCCGGTCCCGCGCCGACGCCCGCGACTCACAGCCGTGGATCGTGCTGTTCTCGCCTCGGCCCGACGCATACCGTCGGCGCTTCGGGCGGCCGCACGCGTCGCGTACGTGTGGCAGCGACGACGCAGCCATCGACAGTGAACACGCAGAACGGCCCCCTTCCGGGTTCGGAAGGGGGCCGTTCTGCGTGTTACGAGTCGATCAGTGGCTGTGACCGTGGCCGGCAGCCGGCTCTTCCTCGTCGGCAGGCTTCTCGACGACGGCGCTCTCCGTCGTAAGGATCATGCGTGCGACGGAAGCAGCGTTGACGACGGCGGAACGCGTCACCTTGACCGGGTCGACGACGCCGTCGGCGAGCAGGTCACCGTAGGTGAGTGTCGCTGCGTTGAAGCCGTGCCCTGCACCCAGCTCGGCAACCTTGGAGACGACGACGGACCCGTCGATGCCCGCGTTGGTCGCGATCCAGAACAGCGGCGCGTTGAGTGCGTCGCGAACCACGGCGACACCGGTGGCCTCGTCGCCCGACAGCCCGAGGTTGTCTGCGAGCGACAGAGCAGCCTGCGTCAGGGCGGTACCGCCACCGGGGACGATTCCTTCCTCGACAGCAGCCTTGGCTGCGCTGACCGCGTCCTCGACACGGAACTTGCGTTCCTTCAGCTCGGTCTCGGTGGCAGCGCCGACCTTGATGACGGCGACGCCGCCCGACAGCTTCGCAAGGCGCTCTTCGAGCTTCTCGCGATCCCACTCGGAGTCGGTGGCTTCGATCTCACGACGCAGCTGACCGACGCGAGCGTCGATGTCGTCCTGCGTGCCCGCGCCGTCGACGATGGTGGTCTCGTCCTTGGTGACGACGACGCGACGTGCCTTGCCGAGGAGCTCCAGACCGGCTTCCTTCAGGCTGAGGCCGACATCGGAGGTGATGACCGTACCGGCGGTGACGACGGCGAGGTCGTCGAGGAACGCCTTGCGACGGTCCCCGAAGAACGGCGCCTTCACGGCGACGGCCTTGATCGTCTTGCGGATCGAGTTGACGACGAGCGTCGACAGAACTTCGCCTTCGGTGTCCTCGGCGATGATCAGCAACGGCTTGCCGCTCTCGGCGACCTTCTCGAGCAGCGGAAGGAAGTCGGGAAGCGACGTGATCTTCTCGCGGTACAGCAGCACGAAGGCGTCTTCGAGGACTGCCTGCTGCGCGTCGACGTCGGTGACGAAGTACGGCGACAGGTAACCCTTGTCGAACTGCACGCCCTCGGTGACGGCCAATTCGGTGTTCAGAGTCGACGACTCCTCGACCGTGACGACGCCGTCCGCGCCGACGCGGGTGAGCGCCTCGCCGACGAGCTCGCCGATCTCGGGATCGCGCGACGACACGGTGGCGACCTGCGCGATCGCTTCCTTGCCGTCGACGGGCGTCGACGCGGCGAGAAGCGCCTCGGCAACCTTGTCGGCCGCTTTCGCGATGCCGGAGCCGAGTGCGATCGGGTTCGCGCCCGCCGCGATGTTCTTCAGACCGCCGCGGACGAGAGCCTGCGCGAGCACGGTCGCGGTCGTCGTTCCGTCACCGGCGACGTCGTTGGTCTTCGTCGCGACGCTCTTGACCAGCTGCGCGCCGAGGTTCTCGAACGGGTCTTCCAGTTCGACCTCGCGAGCGATCGAGACGCCGTCGTTGGTCACCGTCGGGCCACCGAATGCCTTGGCCAGTACGACGTGCCGTCCACGCGGGCCGAGCGTCACCTTGACGGCGTCGGCGAGCTTGTCGACGCCACGCTCGAGAGCGCGGCGCGCGTTCTCGTTGAATTCGATTTGCTTGGACATCTCTTGGGGCAACTCCTTCGAGGAGGAAAGTACGTGAACGCAGTCCGCCCCGGGACCGAGTGAGTCGGGCTCCGGGGCGGAAGGCGTGAGGCTTACTTGGCGATGACAGCCAGCACGTCGCGTGCCGACAGGATCAGGTACTCCTCGCCGGCGTACTTGATCTCGGTGCCGCCGTACTTGCTGTAGATGACGGTGTCGCCTTCTTTGACGTCGACCGGGATGCGGTTGCCCTTCTCGGTGACACGGCCTTCGCCGACGGCGACGACGGTGCCTTCCTGAGGCTTTTCCTTGGCTGTGTCGGGGATGACCAGACCAGAGGCGGTCGTCGTCTCGGCCTCGTTGGCCTGGACGAGGATCTTGTCCTCGAGCGGCTTGATTTTCACGCTCGCCACGTTGAGCCCTCCATTGGGTACGGGGTACGCGTTCGGGGTCGGATCCCCGAACTGCTGTATCTGTCTTCTACTTCGACGGCTCTGTGCTCGTTCCCGTCGTCGCGGGTGCCGGGACTTCGCTCAGCGCTGACTAGCACTCTATACACGCGAGTGCCAGCACTCAAGGTTTAGGTTCGCCAGAATCGCCGACGGCGCTACGCCTCCAGCGAAAATCCCGCCATCGCGTCGCGCACACGCGGCGCAACTTCCTTACCGAGCAATTCGATCGCGCGCAGCACCTTCTCGTGCGGAAGTGTCCCGACGCTGATGTGCAGCATGAAGCGTTCCAGTCCGAGTTCCTGCGCCGTGCGCACGATCTTGTCGGCCACGACGTCGGGGTCGCCGATGAACAGCGATCCGTCAGGTGAGCGAGAGTCGTCGAACGACGCCCTCGAGATCGGCCCCCATCCGCGCTCGCGGCCGATGTGCGACATCGCGACTCGATAGGGAGGAAAGAACTCGTCGGCCGCGGATTCGGTGTCGTCGCCGACGTAACCGTGCGCGTGAACGGCGATCGGTGCCGGGCTCATGCCGTACTCGGTCAGCGCCTGACGATGCAGATCGGCGAAGGGAGCGAACCGTGCCGGCTCGCCACCGATGATCGCCAGTGCCATGGGCAGACCGTACGACGCCGCCCGAATCACGGATTCGGGATTGCCACCGACGCCGACCCACACCGGCAGCGGATTCTGGAACGGCCGCGGATAGACCGCATGATCGACCAGCGCACTCCGATGCGTACCGGACCACGTCACTCGCTCGGAGTCGCGGATGGCCACGAGCAGGTCGAGCTTCTCGGCGAACAGTTCGTCGTAGTCGGCGAGGTCGTATCCGAAGAGCGGGAACGATTCGACGAACGAACCGCGACCGGCGATAATCTCCGCACGTCCGGACGACATCTGGTCGAGCGTCGCGAAATCCTGGAACACACGGACGGGATCGTCGGAACTGAGAACGGTGACCGCGCTCGTGAGACGGATCTCGCGCGTCGACCCGGCGATGACTCCGAGTACGACAGCGGGCGACGACGCCGCGAAGTCCTCACGGTGATGTTCACCGACGCCGTAGATGTCGAGCCCGCCTGCTTCGGCCTGCTGCGCTTCCTCCACTACTTGACGCAGACGGTCTCCGTGGGAGGTGGTCAAGTTCGTCTGCGGGTCCGGATACGTCTCGACGAAAGTGGTGACACCCAGTTCGAAGGGCTGTGTACTCATGACACGAGGTTAGTGTTTGCGGCGCGCCTGTCCTCGTCGGATGGCTGCGACGAACAATCTGCCGCCGAGCGCGATGATCAACAGATTGCAGACCATCTGCACGGTGACGATGGCGCGCGTGAAATCGGTCGAGGCTGCGATATCGCCGAATCCGACGGTCGCGAACACCGACATCGTGAAATAGAGGCTTCCCATTCTGGAGACCGGTTCGGTGAAATTCTGAGAGGACGCTGCATAGGCCAGGTAATAAATGGTCGAAAAACCGATCAGATATGCCGGAATCACGGCCGCGAGGGCTTCGACGGCCTGAACCGCCGGATAGTCGGATCGAATCACCCTGACCACCTGCCACGCGCAGACGACACCCACGACGACGAGTACCAGCGCGAGCAGAGCCACCGTCGTGATGTCCCTGATGTCCTTCATCGGAACGACGAAGTAGACCGTGGTCAGGACGAGGGCGGTGACGAGCGGCCGTGCGATCGCGCGTCGCAACAATGCTCGACGCTGCTGGTCGGTCAACGCCGAATAGGGGTTGCGTTCGTCCATGATCACCTCGATGGCTCCGACGAAAACAGCGAACTTCCTTGTCATAGCGTTTTTCGAGTGCCGAGTTTCACATACGCGGGAATTGTTCTGTAACGTTAAGATAACGGGGCGTGATAGTCGGCGCAGAGCTGTGCGCGCGAAAAGCAGAAATTCTCGGGGCGCGATGACCGACGAACAGGGCAGGAGGTGCACGATGCGAGTCGGACTCGGAGTCTCGACGGGAACCGAAGTCGTGTGCGCCGCCCTCGTCGTCGCCGAGGACGACGGCTCGACCACCGTCGAGTACCGCACGGTGTCGGCCGATTCTCAAGCGAACACCGACATCGGGGAGCTCGTGGCCTCCGCCGTCGAGCTGATGACGTCGTTGGCGCCCGTCTCTGCCGGTCACGGCACACATTCGACCGAACGGCACCAGCCGGACGCGATCTCCGTGTCGTACCGCACTCCCGAACAGGCAGCGTCGATACGGTCGGCACTTGCGCAGTCCCGCCGTACCGTCGCCTTGATTCCGGAGACCACCGCCGCCCATGCGTTCCTGGCCGAATCCGGTCTCATCGCCCGCTACGGCAACGTCGCGATCGTCGACGTCGGCGCGTCCGGCACCACCGTGTCGATCGTGGAGTCGTCGTCGGGCGTCGTACATGCAAGCGAGCGCACCGACACCTTCGGTGGTGACGTCGTCGACGCCCTGGTCAAGGACCTCGTTCACGGCGATCCCACCCGCCGCCGCGACGTGCGTGACGACCTTCGCGACGAACGCGGCGTCGGTTCGGCCCGCTACCGCTCGACGAAGGAACACCTGTCCACCCACGATTCGGTCGACCTCGGCACGTCCACCGTGAGCCGGGCAGATCTCGATGCCGCGATGCGCCCGCTGGTGACGACCGTGGCGCAGACTGCGGCGCGTCTCGCCACCGATCACGACGTCGATGCAGAGGCCGTCGTGCTGGTCGGCGGCGGCGCGAACACGCCGTCGATCCGCACCGTGTTCGAGGCAGTGCTCGGCGTGCCGGTTCTCGTGGTGTCCGAACCCGACACGGTTCTCGCACAGGGAGCCGCGCAGGTGTCCCTCACCGGAACCGGGCATCTGTACCCCACCATCGGTGCGCGCGGCGACGGCCAGACGAAGTCCGTCGGTCGCTTCTCGGGCGCACTGGTCGGCGCGCTCGTCGTCGGCGGAATCGTCCTGGCATACGGCGTGCAGATGTTGGTGCCGTCCGACGACGCGGGCTACTCCCCCGCAGGCTCCGCTTCCCCGTCGCAGCCGCAGACGTCTCAGGTCGGCGAGGAGGTGCCGAACGCGACGACCGGCACTTCGTCGGCAGCCACGTCGCGTGAGCCCGCCCCCGCCCTGTCGACCGACAGCGATGCGTCGTACTCGCCGCGGCCGACGTCGCCAGATGCCGTCCCGGCCACGCCTGCTCCGTCGTCGACCCGCACGCCGACACTGCATCCGGCGCCGGACCTGCCGCTCATCCCGTACCCGGCACAGCCGACCGAGCCGTCGCCGCCGCCGGTGACCCGGACGCCGGAATCGTCGACGCCTCCTCCGCCCGAGAGCACGACCGAACCCGTGAGCCCCACGCCGTCGCCGGGAGGACCGACAGAAAGCCCGTCCGACACACCGCCGAACTCGTCGACGGAGCCGACGGAGCCGACGGCCATCGTGACCGTGCCGTCCATACCGACCACGGTCGTCGACAGCTCACCCACGTCACCGGAATTGGCTCCGCCGCCCACCGTGTGGTCCCCGCCTGCACCCACGCCCAGCGCGTCCGCGCAGCCTGCGCCCACGACGGCGTCGCAACCGAACCCGACCACCACGTCGAGCGAGTAGGTACTAGTCGCGCCCCGACACGATCGAGGTGGACACTTCGAGTCCCGGATCGGTCGCGGCACGCAGGTCCGACGGCGCGGCTCCCCCGGCGACGAGGTGCGCACCCAACGACGCGATCATGACCCCGTTGTCGGTGCACAGACGCGGCTTGGGGATGCGAAGCGTCAAACCTGCTGCTGCACAGCGTGACTCGACCAACGAGCGAATACGCGAGTTGGCGGTTGCGCCGCCACCCAGAACCAGGGTGTCGACCCCGACGTCCTCGGCCGCGCGCACGGCCTTCATCGTAAGGACGTCCGCGACGGACTCCTGGAACGACGCGGCGATGTCCGCCACGGGGATTGTGTCACCGGCACGCTTGCGCGCTTCGACGAATCGGGCCACCGCCGTCTTCACACCGGAGAACGAGAAGTCGTAGCGGGCGTCCCTCGGACCGGTCATGCCACGCGGGAATGCGATGGCGTGCGGATCGCCCTCGCGCGCAGCGGCATCGAGCGCGGGCCCACCAGGGAAACCGAGGCCCAGCAACCGCGCCACCTTGTCGAACGCTTCACCCGCTGCGTCGTCGACGGTGGTGCCGAGCTCGGTGATCGGCGAGCCGAGATCCTTCACGTGCAATAGATGGGTGTGGCCGCCCGACACCAGCAGCGCGACGCACGACGGCATCGGACCGTGCTCGATCGTGTCGACGGCGACGTGTCCGCCGAGATGGTTGACGGCGTAGAAAGGCACTCCCCATGCTGCCGAATATGCTTTGGCTGCAGCAACTCCCACCAGGAGGGCACCGGCAAGACCAGGACCGATCGTGACTGCGACGGCGTCGGGACGGTCGATGTCCGCGGCCGCGAGTGCACGACGCATCGTCGGGACGATCGCCTCGAGATGCGCGCGCGACGCGACTTCGGGCACGACGCCGCCGTAGCGCGCGTGTTCGTCGACGCTCGATGCGACCTCGTCGGCGAGCATCTCGCACACACCGGGCTCGCGCCACCGAACGACTCCGACACCCGTTTCGTCACACGAGCTTTCGATTCCCATGACGATCACGACAGTTCACCTTCACTTCCAGCTGCCGGACGCCGCATCGTGTACGCGTCCGCGCCGCTCGGCTGATAATAGTTGCGCCGGGTGCCGACGACGACGAAGCCTTCGCGCACATAGAGTTCGATGGCAGCGGTGTTGTCGGTGCGCACTTCGAGGAACACCGGGCCGCCGTGCCGATCTGCCGCAGCGAGAAGGTCGTTCATCAACGCGCCGCCGACTCCGCGGCGGTGCATCGACGGGTCGACGCCGATGGTGTGCACTTCGGACTCCGCAGATTCACCCCGCCCGAGCAGGGCGATACCGGCATACCCCACCAACAGGCCGTTCTCGCGCGCCGCAACGTAATGATTGTGCGGCGCAGCGAGTTCCGACAGAAACGCCTGTGCCGTCCACGGGTCGTCGCCGGGAAACAACACCGTCTCGAGCTCGGCGCACGCCTCGGCGTCGGCTGGTGTCAACGGCGACAGCGTCACGGTCACGACGACGCCTTCTTCTCGGCCGCGCGCTCGTCGAGAGTCTTGGCGTCGGGCCTGCGCAGATACAGCGGAACGAGCGGAGCCGGGTCGATTCCGTCCGTCAGCAGATTCTGTGCTGCCAGAACGAGTCCCGTCGGGCTCGGCGACGTGATTTCGCGCGCGGGCAGATCGAACAGCGCGGTGTGCGGCGGCGAGCCTGCGGTCGCTGTGGCATCCGCGACATCGAGCGCACCGGGGGCGCAGACGTCCGGCCCTGCCACGCGGACACCGTCTCGGTAACGCGCCCAATAGATTTCGCGTCGGCGAGCGTCGGTGATCACGAGCAGCTCCGACTCGTCGGCGAGTTCGGACGCGATGCCGTCGAGACTGCAGACGCCGTGGACGGGGATGGACAAGGCGTCACCGAATGCGGCCGCGGTGGCCATACCGACACGAAGACCGGTGAACGGTCCCGGTCCGACGCCCACGACGACGGCACCCAAGTCACCGGGCGCCAGGCCGGCGTCGGACAGACATTCGAGAATGTTCGGGGTCAGGATCTCGGCGTGCAGGCGAGCGTCGACCACCACGCGCTGCGAGACAGGAACGACGGTTCCGTCGGTGAGCCGCACCACACCGGCGGTGACGGCGGGCGTGGAGGTGTCGACGGCGAGAACAAGCACGGTTGTTCAGGGTACCCGCACGTCAGTGCGCCTACGACGCCGCATCGGACGACTCGACGCGGCGCACCTGCACGGTTCGAACGTCGGATTCGGGGTCACGCCGGATTCGCACCGACACGTGCCCGTCGCTCAGCTTCTCGACCAGCCCCTCGCCCCACTCGACCACGACCACCGCACCATCGAGGTCGGTGTCGAGATCCAGGGCGTCGAGTTCGTCGAGAGCCGACTGACCCGTCATGCCCAGTCGGTACGCGTCGACGTGCACGAGAGCCACCGGGGCATCCCCGTTCGGGCGCACTCCCGGTCGATGCTCGCGCGCGATGATGAACGTCGGCGAGCTGACACGGCCCCGCACGCCGAGGCCGGCCGCGATACCCCTCGTCATCGCGGTCTTGCCCGCGCCGAGCGGACCGTCGAGCACCACGAGGTCACCCGCAACGAGTTCTTGCGCGAGCCGGTACCCGAACGCTTCGGTGTCGGCTGCCTCGGGCAGCAAGATCTCCCGCCCGTCGAAGAACAGCTCGTCGTGCTCAGCCAATGCCCCGCCGCCCCGCACGTCGTCGACTACGCAATTCGGTTGCGCGCGAACCCAATCGGATCAGAGCAGCATTGACCTTGTCGGGGAACTCCAGCTGAACCAGGTGCCCGGCCTGACGGATGCGCACCATCTCCGATTCCGGCAACGCGTCGGCGAGCGCCTGCGAGCTCGCGAACGGAATGATCCAATCGTCGTCACCGCAGATGACCGACACGGGAATGCGCTCGAGTTCGGCCAGAGCATCCTTCTCGTCGTGGAGTTCGAGCGTCTTCAGGAAATTGACGATGGTCACGACGGACGTGTCGTCGATCATCGACTGCGAGAACTCGACGAGGCGTGGACTGACCCGCGTGCCGTACGACGCGGCCCGCAGCACCGGAGCGATCAAGGCGCGCACCGCGCCCCGCCCGAACTGGACCACGCCAGGCGACGTCCGCACCGCGAGCCGGAACGCGTCGACGACGGGATTGTCGAGACTGCGACCGAGGCCCGTCTCGGCGAGACCTGCTGCCGTCGTCGAGATGAGTCCGACGCCGACGACCCTGTCTCGCACCGATTCCGGGCGCTGGCGGACCATCGACAGAATGGACATGCCACCCATCGAGTGGCCGATCAGCATCAGGTGCCCGCGCGGGGCCACGGCACGGATGACGGCGTCCAGATCGAGGCCGAGTTGCTTGATGGTGCAGCTCTCCGGCGTCGGGACACCGGAGCGTCCGTGCCCGCGCTGGTCGTAGAAGACCATGCGAACGGAGGAGCCCCACTCCTGTTCGAGGGCTTGCCTCTGAAAGTGCCACGACGCCATGCGGAGGCAGTATCCGTGCACGAACACGACGGTGATCGGCGCGTCGGAGGGACCCACTTCTCGCACGGCGAGCGAAACCCCGTCGTCGGCCGTCACGATCGACCCGCGATCGGCGTCCATCAGGTCCAGGTTCTCACCTGCCAGCGGATCCTTGTTCGACCTCAGAACCGTCTCGCGCAAGGCGATGCCGACGCTGCTGACGATGCCGAAATTGGACGACCACTTCACGCCTGCACCTCCCCCGCTGCAGTGTTGCCCGCTCCGACTCCCCCGAATTCGCGCTTGATTCGCCCGCCGATGCCGGTGACCACCTCGTAGTGGATGGTGTCCAACGTGTCGGCCCAGTCCTGCGCGACCGGCTCGCCGTTCTCCCCGGAGCCGAACAGTACTGCAGTATCGCCGACCGCGACGCCTGCGCCGTCGGACCCGAGGTCGACGACGAATTGATCCATGCAGACGCGTCCGACGGCGGGGAACCGACGGCCACCGATGCCGACGTCGAAGCGGCCGCTGAGGTTGCGTCGGACGCCGTCCGCGTAACCCATCGGAATCAGGGCGACGACGGTGTCCTCCGGCGCGCTCCAGGTGTGCCCGTAGGACACTCCCTGCCCGGCACGGACCTTCTTCACCAGCGCGACCTTCGTCGACACGGTCATGGCCGGCCGCAGACCGAAGTCTCCGAGTTCGGGTATCGGCGACAGACCGTAGGCAGCGATTCCGGGTCGCACGAGGTCGAAGTGCAGATCCGGCCGTGTCAGAGTGGCCGCGGAGTTCGCGAGGTGAGTGACCTCGGGGTGCAGGTTCGCCGCGCGAAGCCTCGCCACCGCGGCGCGCAACGACTCGGCTTGCTCGTCGTTGGCCGGATGATCGGGCACATCGGCGCACGCGAGATGGGAGAACACACCGCGCAGCCGGGCCGTGCCGTCGGCCACTGCGCCGCGGAGCACGTCGATCACGTCGTCCAGGTCCGCGGGGTCGATTCCGTTCCGGTTCAGTCCGGTGTCGATCTTCAGCGTGACCGTGGCTGCCCTGCCGACCGATCGCGCGGCGGTGAGGACCGCCTCGAGCTGCATCGTCGACGACAGCCCCAGTTCGACATCCGCGACGATCGCAGGCGCGAAATCGGTGTCCACGTGGTGCAGCCACGCCAGGATCGGCGCAGTGATGCCTGCGTTGCGCAGAACGAGAGCCTCGTGGACCGTTGTGACGCCGAGTTCCCGCGCCCCAGCTCCGAGAGCCGTGCGAGCCACCTCGACAGCACCGTGGTTGTAGGCGTCCGCCTTGACTACGACCATGACCCCGGCGCCACCCGCGTGGTCGCGCAGAATTCGTACGTTGTGCGCTATGGCGTCGAGATCGACGAACACCGTGGACACGGCATCCGAATCACCGCGATCCCGGTCGATAGGTTCCGTCGTTCCACTCTGCACAGCATTCGATAGTGCCATTCGACCCCGCCGAAGCCCCATTCGACCCGACGAGCTGCTTCTCTCGTTACTCGCCGGTGGTGACGGACCGCACAATCCTGATCGCATCCGGTAGTGCCGACAGCAGCGGACTCGCCGAGATGGGGGCGGCGAACTCGCCGTCGACCCCATGGGCGGCCGTCGCCGCGGCGAGAGCGTGCACCCGCGCGCCGCATGCCGCGGCCGTCGACGGGGTCATGCCCGACGCCAGCAGCGCGCCCAGAATGCCGGACAGCACATCTCCCGAGCCGGCCGTCGACGCAGCCGACCCACCCGCGTCGTTGACGTAGGTGTTGCCGTCGGGATCCGCGATGACGGTCGCCCTGCCCTTGAGCAGCACGGTCACACCCCATTCGGCAGCCAACGCGCGAACCGGGGCGACGCGGTCGGGGCCGGGCGCCTGTCCCGTGAGCCGCTCGAACTCACCTGCATGCGGGGTCAGCAGCGTCGGCGCCGTCCGGGCCCTCACGAGCTCGGGGTTCGACGCCAGGACGGTCAGCCCGTCGGCATCGACGACGACGGGGAGATCGGTGGCCAGGATGGTCGTGAGCCACTGCGTGGAGACGTCGTCGGTGCCGAAGCCAGGCCCGACCGCCCAGGCCTGCACGCGGCCACTGCTCTGTGGGTCGGACGCGGCGATGACTTCCGGGTAGTGCGACACGACCTCTGCCGCAGCACTTCCCACGTATCGGACCATGCCCGACGTCGCCGCGACGGCCGCGCCCGTGCACAGCAATGCCGCGCCCGGATAGCGATCGCTACCCGCCGACACTCCGACGACGCCCTGGGTGTACTTGTCGTCCGTCGCTCTCGGAATGGGCCACAGGGCACCGACGTCCGCGGGCTCGAACGCGGACAGATACGGATCCGGCAAATCCAGGCCGATGTCGACGAGTTCGACTCTGCCGCAATACGGTACGGCCAGCACGTGCGCGGGCTTGCGCGCGCCGAACGCCACCGTGACCGCAGCGCGCACGGCCGGGCCGTCGACACTGCCGGTCTCCGGGTCGACGCCGCTCGGGATGTCGGCGGCGACGATCGGTGCGTCGAGGGCGGATACGAGTGCGTCGGCGTCGGGACGCAGCGGACCCTTGCCGGAGATTCCGACGATGGCGTCGACCACGAGGTCCGGCTGACCGGGAGACTCGACGACCTTGCCGCCCGCTCTCCGGAATGCGGCGAGGCCCTCGGCATGCGCGCGATCCGGCTTCAGCAGAACGGCTTTCACCGCGACGCCGCGTTGTCGCAGCATCGCACCGGCCCACAAACCGTCGCCGCCGTTGTCTCCCGATCCGACGAGCACGCAGACCTCACGGCCGACGACGCCGCCCGTCCGGGCGAGCAGTTCGCCGACCACGACGTTCGTCAGGCCGTATGCGGCGCGGCGCATCAACGCCCCGGGCGGGCCCGCCTCGAGCAGCGGTCGTTCGGCGTCGCGGACCTGGTCCGGTGTGTAGTAGCCCCGCATGGTCGTCCTTTCGGGCGGCTGCGCCACCCGTGCGCGGATAGTCGGCCCAGAGTCCGACCATCCGCGCACCGGCGCCGCAGGCGCATCACTCGACGGTGACGGATTTCGCCAGGTTGCGCGGCTTGTCGACGTCGTACCCGCGTGCCTGCGCCACCTCGGCGGCGAACGCCTGCAACGGAACGGTCGACAGCAACGGCTGCAGCAGCGTGGGTGCCGCCGGGATCTCGATGAGGTGGTCGGCGAACGGACGCACGGCCTCGTCGCCTTCCTCCGCGATGACGATGGTCAGAGCGCCACGTGCCTGGACCTCGCGGATGTTCGACAGCAGCTTCGAATGCAACACCGCGCGGCCCTTGGGCGACGGCATCACGACGATGACCGGGACGCCGTCCTCGATCAGCGCGATCGGACCGTGCTTGAGCTCGCCTGCGGCGAATCCCTCCGCGTGCATGTACGCGAGTTCCTTGAGCTTCAAGGCGCCCTCCAACGCGACCGGGTACCCGACGTGCCGTCCCAGGAACAGGATGGTCGACGTGTGTGCCAGCTCGCGGGCCAGAGCGCGGATCGGCTCGACGGTGTCGAGCACCCGTTGCACCAGCTTCGGCATCGCCTCGAGGTCGGCGTACTCGCGAGCCACCTCGTCGGGGTACTTCGTGCCGCGGGCCTGCGCCAACGCGAGTCCGACGACGTAGTTCGCGGTCACCTGGGCGAGGAACGCCTTGGTCGACGCGACGCCGATCTCCGGACCGGTCCGCGTGTAGACGACGGCGTCGGCCTCACGCGGAATCTGCGAGCCGTTGGTGTTGCAGACCGCGAGGACGCGCGCGTTCTGTTCCTTCGCGTGCCGGACGGCTTCGAGAGTGTCCGCGGTCTCACCCGACTGCGAGATCGCGACGACCAGAGTCGACCGGTCCAGAACCGGGTCGCGGTAGCGGAACTCGCTGGCCAGTTCGACCTCGACGGGAAGACGCGTCCAGTGTTCGATCGCGTACTTGGCGAGCAGGCCCGAGTGGTACGAGCTGCCGCACGCGACGACGAAGACCTTGTCCACGTCGCGGAGCTCCTGTTCCGACAACCGCTGCTCGTCGAGCACGATGCGCCGGTCCTCGAAGTGGCCGAGCAGTGTGTCGCCGACCGCAGCGGGCTGCTCCTGGATCTCCTTCAGCATGAAGTAGTCGTAGCCGCCCTTCTCCGCGGCCGCGAGGTCCCAATCGATGTGGAACGGGCGTCCCGACGCCTCGTTGCCGTCGAAATCGGAGATCTCGTAGCCGTCCGAAGTGATGACGACGACCTGGTCCTGCCCGAGCTCGACCGCGTCGCGCGTGTGCTCGATGAACGCCGCGACATCCGATCCGATGAACGTCTCGCCGTCACCGACGCCGACGACCAGCGGCGTCGAACGACGTGCCGCGACGATCGTGTCCGCGTGATCGGAATGCGTGAACACCAGCGTGAACGCGCCTTCGAGTCGGCGCAGCACCGCCTTGGCGCTCGCGACGAAGTCACCGGCCGTCGGACCGCTCGCGTACGCCAGCGACACGAGGTGAACGGCCACCTCGGTGTCGGTGTCGCTCTTGAACTCGACGCCCTCGGCTTCGAGTTCGGCCCGCAGCGGACCGAAGTTCTCGATGATGCCGTTGTGGACGACCGCCACCGAGCCGGAGACGTCCCGGTGCGGGTGGGCGTTGCGATCGGTAGGACGACCGTGCGTCGCCCACCGAGTGTGGCCCATACCCGTCGTCCCGACGAACTTCTCGGTTCCGACCTCGTCGAGCTCGGCCTCCAGATTGGCGAGTCGGCCCGCCTTGCGCTCGATGGCGGTGTTGCCCTGACCGTCGAGGATCGCAATGCCTGCGGAGTCGTACCCCCGGTATTCCATACGCCGAAGCGCCTCGACAACGACCCCGAGAGCGGGGCGATGGCCGACGTATCCCACGATTCCGCACATGGTGGTTCAGGCTACCCGCGCCGGAACCGTCAACCCGAATCCGTTCGTCGTGGGTCACTTTCTCGCCACTCGTCGGCGGCGCTCACCCCCACACTTCCGGCTATCCGATAGCGTCTACTTCCGTGGCGACATCCAGCAAGCTCGCAGCACAGTTGACCAAGCGCGGCCCGCACAAGGTGCTCCGCGGTGATCTCGCGCTCGCCGGACAACCCGGTGTCGTCTACACCCCCGCCGAGGGCTACAACCTCCCTGCCGTCGCGTTCGGCCACGGCTGGATGCTCGGTGCAGCTCGCTACTCGGACACGTTGAAACACCTCGCGTCCTGGGGCATCGTCGCCGCGGCACCGGACACCGAGCGCGGCCCGATGCCGTCGCACCGCGGGCTGGCAGCCGACCTCGGCACCGTCCTCGACATCATGACCGGGGTGCGCTTGGGCACCGGAGACATCAGCGTGCACCCGGAGAAGTTGGCCGTCGCCGGACACGGCATGGGTGCCAGCGTCGCCGTCCTCGCGGCTGCAGCACGATCGGACGTCAAGGCCGTCGCCTCGCTCTTCCCGGCACCGAGCACCCCCAGTGCGGAAGAAGCCGCTGCCGGACTGACCGTTCCCGGTCTCGTGCTGGGCGACGCCGCCTTCACCGACTCGCTCGACGACAACACTCTCGCGCTCGCGGGCGCCTGGGGCGGACCGTCCGTGCTGCGCCGGATCGACAAGGCGTCGTCCGACGGCATCGTCGAAGGCAGGCGACTTCTCGCGCCCATCGGCGTCGGCGGCACCGAGAAGTCGACGGTCAAGAGCGTGCGTTCGCTCCTGACCGCGTTCCTCCTCTTCCACATCGCAGGCGAGAAGAAGTACGAGGAGTTGGCGGGAAGCGTGGAACTGAAGGGCAGCCGCGTCATCGACCCGCACGCGCCCATCGAAGAGCAGCCCAAGCCCAGTCCCCTGTCGGCTGCACGCGCCCTCATCGGTCGCTGATCAGACCAACCAGCCTGTCGACGGTTCGTCGGCCGCGGGCCGGGGAGCGACCCGGCGGGTATCCAGGTTCGCCGGGAGCAGGAACGATGGCTCCGATTCGTAGGCCGGTTCGATAGACGGCGGCTTGTCCGGCGGCGATCGTCTCGACGCGTTCTCCAGCCGTGTCGACGCTCTGCCCACCGCGTGTCGATGGGCTTCGCGAACGACGTCGAGTTTCGCCTGCCATTCGTTCACAGCGGACCTGCCTCGACGAGTCGTGCGCCCGATGAGCTGTCGGGTGGTGGTGATCCTGTGATCGATTCAGCCGGAACCGGCTCCGGCTCGGCAGGCTCCGGAGGGCAGTGCGCGACCGCTGGCGCGGGCTCGGAGTCCGGCTCGAGATACGGCGCCGGCGCCGCATCCGGCAGCGGGCTCGGCTGGGGTGCGACGGGTGTCCGGTCGACGACCGGCGCGGGCGGCTGCTGACCAGGTGCCGTTTCCGGTACGGGTGGAGTCACCTCCGGCGCGACGTCCTCGTCGAACATTTCGACGACGACGGGCAGACCCATCGGACCGATCCGCAACTCGAACCGCCTGCTCCCACCGTCGGGTGTGCCGAGATTCAAGGACAACGTGCCGTCGTGCGCCAACGCGACACGGGCGTGGTAGCCGTCGAGCTCGGCTTCGAGGTGCCCGCGTTCGGTGCCGTCACCGGGCAGCCCAGGAGGCGGCGGAGGGCCCGGCTGCGGGTTCGGTTCGAGAAGTGAATCATGTTGCGACGGTTCATCATCGGCGGATTCGGGTGATGTCTCCGGTCGTTCGACGGCGGGCGGTGCATCGCCGGACTGCCGGTCGTCGTCGAGTGGAGCCGCGTACTCCGACGGTGCGGCATGCTCGTGTTGCTGCCGGAAGTCGTCCAATGCAGCTCGTATCTGTTCGCCGATGTCGTCGGCGACCGTCGCGACGGCGGCCTCGACCACCGCAGCGAACTCGGCGAGACTCGGAATCCGTTCGAGCGACGGGGATTCGAGCGCACGGACGTCGGGCATCTGCGAACCGGATGGCGAAGGCTTGGACTCCGGAGACGGCAGCGTCGCAGCGGGCGTGGACGTGGGCGCCGAATCATGCTGCTGCACAGCACTTTTGTTCCCGCACGACGGAGCAGGCTCCACCGATGCAGGCCGCACGGGCGCGAACTGCGCATCCGGTGCCGTGGGGAAAGCCGATGCGTCCACCGCCTCGGCGGCCTGCGCGACGACCGCCAACGCGTCGCGCACCGCGGTGTCCGTGCCCGCGCAGAGGTCGACGAACGCGGCACACGTCTCGATCACACAGGTCGCGAACACGGACCCCAGCCAGTCGCGGCACAGTTCCTGCACCTGCCGAAGTGCGGCGTCGTCGAGTCGGTCCCGCTCGCCGACGTAGTCGGCGACCGCCGGGAGCCACCGCGTCAGCATCGGCACGTCCAGGTTGGCGACGATGCCGATGTTCGCGCCTGATCCGATCGTCGTCGTCCCGTACTTCACGATCGCGGCCACGGCCGACGCGGGAACTCCGTCGATCTGCGCGTCGTCGATCCGTCCGCACGTGTCCGCCTTGTCGCGAACGCTTGCGGCGATCACGTCGGCAGCGTCATGCATCGCCACCGACAACTGCCCCGCCGCGTCGACGCGATCGGCGGCGTTGCGCGCATCCTGGCGGGCATCCTCGACCGCAGCGACGCCGCCCTCACCGATCCACGACTGCCCGAGTGCCGATGCGAGGCGTTCCGACTCGTCGACGTGGCGCCGGGCCTCCACGACCATCCGACCGAGCGCATCTGCATCGGCCCGCAGCCTCGTGAGGTCCAGCCCTCGCTGCTGGTCGTAGCGAGCGCACAACTCCGGGTAGGTCCAGTCGGTCTCCTGGCCGAGCATCTCGAGCACGGGCAGGTTCCGCTCGAAGTACTGCAGACCGTGCGCGCCTGCGTCGAGAAGGTGGTCGACCGACATGCCCTGCACGGGCGAACTCACCGCGGTGCGCCGATCGATGCCGCACTCTCGACATCCGCGGCGCGATACGCGTCGACGCTCACCCGTAGCCGTCCGGCGTTCTCGTCCAGCGCCTCACCCCATCGACGAAACGCCGACGCGACCTGCTCGTACCCCGCGACGATGCGGACGGCCACATCACCGTAGCCGCGTCCCGCCGCCGCGCGGCCGAAGGCGAATCCGGATACCGAGTCCGCCAGAGCCGACACCGACCGCGCCGTGCCCTCGACCGTGGTCGCCACCTCGGTCACCGCGTCCACATCGAGTTCCATGCCGTGCCCCACTGGACCCACCCTCTCGCTCACCGTCTCTGTGAGGTTGGACGCATCCCCGGTGACACAGGTTCCACCCAGTCGGCTAACGTCCGACAAGAGAAACTCGGGTCACAGATAACGCTCACACCTGCGAGGAGTCCCATGCACATCGGAACGATGCTCAATTACTCGGGCGGTTTCACCGAAACCGTCGCCGAGGTTGCAGAACTCGAGAAGGCCGGGCTGGACATCATCTTCGTCCCCGAGGCCTACTCGTTCGACGCCGTGAGCCAGCTGGGCTTCCTGGCGGCGAAGACGTCGACGATCAAGATCGCGTCGGGCATCTTTCAGATCTACACACGGACGCCGTCGCTGACTGCCATGACGGCAGCAGGCCTCGACTACGTCTCGGACGGCCGTTTCGTGCTCGGCCTCGGAGCCTCCGGACCCCAGGTGGTCGAGGGATTCCACGGCGTCAAGTACGACGCCCCGATCGCTCGCACGCGCGAGGTCGTCGAGATCTGCCGCCAAGTGTGGCGTCGGGAGAAGGTCGAGCACCAAGGCAAGCACTATCAGATTCCGCTGCCCGCCGAGAAGGGCACCGGCCTCGGCAAACCACTCAAGCTCATCAATCACCCTGTGCGCGAACGCATTCCGGTGGTCATTGCAGCGCTGGGGCCGAAGAACGTCGAGCTGACTGCCGAGATCGCCGAAGGGTGGCAGCCGATCTTCTACTTCCCCGAGAAAGCCGATCAGGTCTGGGGAGACGCGCTGGCAGCCGGTCGAGCCAAGCGGGACGAGTCACTCGGTGACCTGCAGATCTTCGCCAGCCCGACGCTCGCCATCGGTGAGGACGCCGACAAGTACCTGCCGTGGGTCAAGCCGCACCTCGCGCTGTACATCGGCGGCATGGGCGCGAAGGGCAAGAACTTCTACAACGACCTCGCGCAGCGCTACGGGTACGAGGCCGAAGCCGAGACGATCCAGGATCTTTACCTGGCAGGCAAGAAGGAAGAGGCCGCCGCGGCGGTGCCGGACGAACTCGCGCGCGCGGTCAACCTCATCGGTCCCGAGAGCTTCGTGAAGGAGCGCGTCGCGGCGTTCGCCGAAGCAGGCGTGACGACCCTCAACGTCGCGCCGCTCGCGGAGAACACCGCGGGCCGCGTCGCGCAGCTGACTGCGCTCCGCGAGCTGACCGACTGACCCTCCGGCTCAGACCTGCCCGACCCGGTCCGCGAGATCCTGCGCGAGCCGGCGGGCCAGGTCGGGCTCGGAGGCTTCGACCATCACACGCACCAGCTGCTCGGTTCCGCTGGGACGCAACAGCACCCGACCGTTGTCCCCCAGCTGCCGTTCCACCTCGGCGACGCCGTCGACGACGATCTTCGACGACGCGACGGCGGCCTTGTCGGACACCTTCACGTTGATCAACACCTGCGGCAAGGTCTGCATCACCGACGCCAGATCGGCCAGCGTGCGTCCGGTCTGCGCCATCCGTGCCATCAACCGCAGCGCGGTCAGAATGCCGTCGCCGGTGGTGCCGAGCGCTGGAATCACGACGTGCCCGCTCTGCTCGCCGCCGAGCGAGAAGTTTCCCGCGCGCAGCTCTTCGAGAACGTAGCGGTCACCGACCGCGGCGGTGCGCAGGGCGATCCCGGCCTGACGCATCGCGATGTGCAGTCCGAGGTTGCTCATGACCGTGGCGACGAGCGTGTTCTCGGCGAGCTCGCCGGACTCCTTCATCGCGATCGCCAGCACCGCCATGATCGCGTCGCCGTCGACGACGGCACCCGACGCGTCGACGGCCAGGCAGCGGTCTGCGTCGCCGTCGTGGCCGATTCCGATGTCGGCTCCGTGCTTCACGACGGCGTTCTGCAGATCCTCGAGGTGGGTGGATCCGCACTCGTCGTTGATGTTGAGACCGTCGGGATCGGCATGGATGGCGACGACCGTCGCGCCCGCTGCCGAGTACACCGCAGGAGCAACCGACGATGCGGCGCCGTTCGCGCAGTCGACGACGACGGTCAGTCCGGCGAGGTCGTGGCCCACAGCGGTGCGCAGATGCTCGACGTACTTCTCGCCTGCATCGGCGTCGACGCGAACGCGGCCGATCGCGGCACCGGTCGGTGCGGGCAACTCGCCGTCACCCGTGATGAGCGACTCGATGCGGTTCTCGACGTCGTCCTCGAGCTTGTGTCCGCCGGAGGCGAAGATCTTGATGCCGTTGTCGGGCATCGGGTTGTGCGACGCCGAGATCATGACGCCGAGGGCCGCGTCGTACGAGGCCGTCAGGCACGCCACTGCGGGCGTCGGGAGCACGCCGACGTCGACGACGTCCACACCCGACGCGGTCAGACCGGCGATCACGGCGGCGGACAGCATCTCGCCGCTCGCACGGGGATCGCGGCCCACGACCGCGACCGGACGCGACCCGTTGCGTGGCGCCAACACCGTGGCCGCTGCCCGGGCGACCTTCACCGCCAACTCCGGAGTCAGCAACGCGTTGGCCAACCCTCGAACGCCATCGGTACCGAACAGTCGAGTCATACGCACCCGTCCCCCTTGCCGCAAAACGAAAGTGATCCATCGGTGAAAAGCCACGAGGGCAGGCATCCGGTCGTTGCCGGGCGCCTGCCCTCGCAGGTGGAACTGTAAGACGCGTCAGCGCTTGGAGTACTGCGACGCCTTGCGGGCCTTCTTCAGGCCGTACTTCTTGCGCTCGACGGCACGCGCGTCACGCGTCAGGAAGCCTGCGCTCTTGAGAGCGGGGCGATCCTCCGGGGTGACCTCGATGAGTGCACGCGAGATGGCCAGACGCAGTGCGCCTGCCTGTCCCGACGGGCCGCCACCGTGCAGCAGAGCGATGATGTCGAACGACTCGGTGCGGTCGACGAGAACCAGCGGAGCCTTGATGAGCTGCTGGTGGACCTTGTTCGGGAAGTAGTCCTCGAGGCTGCGGCCGTTCAGCGTGAAGCCACCGGCACCCGGCGCGAACCGGACACGAGCGACAGCTTCCTTACGACGACCGACGGTCTGAACCGGGCGGTCGAACACGATCGGAGCAGGCGCTGCAGCAGCGGCTTCGATCTCGGCGGTGACCTCGGGCTCTTCCACGGACACGAACTCGTCCGCAGCGATCTCGGCCTCGTTGACCTCGACCTCTGCCGGGTTTTCCTGCGACGTCACGTCATTTCCCTCCGGCGCCGTCACTGGGACACCTGCTTGATCTCGAACGGAACGGGCTGCTGCGCTGCGTGCGGGTGGTTCGGTCCCGCGTACACCTTCAGCTTGCTCGCGATGGCATTACCGAGCTTGTTCTTCGGGATCATGCCCTTGACGGCCTTCTCCACGAGACGATCGGGGTTGTTCTCCAACACCTGACGCGTCGAGCGCGACTTCAGACCGCCCGGGTGGCCGGAGTGGTGGTGGTGGAACTTGTCGTCGAGCTTGTTACCGCTGATGGCAACCTTCTCGGCGTTGATGATGACGACGAAGTCGCCACCGTCGACGTTGGGTGCGTACGTCGGCTTGTGCTTGCCGCGAAGCAGAGTCGCGGCCTGGACGGCAAGGCGTCCCAGCACGACGTCCGTCGCGTCGATCACATGCCACGCCCGGGTGGTGTCCCCGGCCTTCGGGCTGTATGTAGACACGTAAGAGTCCTGTCTTCATGATGTCGCTGCTGGCCACGGCGTGTTGATGAGCTCGGCGGCCAGTTGAGACCCGAGATCGAGAGCTCGTCCGCGCACGAATGCATGCGGCGAGCCCGTACACGCCAACGAAGGACGATACCGGCTTCGGCCGGCCCAGGTCAAAACGCCTCTTCGGCGTCGACCCCCGAGTCAGCGACGGCCGGTGCAGTCGATGCAGCGACGAGCCGTCACCAACGCCTCCAACCGGGCGTCCGAGATCGCCGAGCCACACCGTTCGCAGCGACCGTAGGTTCCGGCGTCGAGCCTCGCGGCGGCTGCGTCGAGCTCGCGCAATTCGTCTTCGGCGTCGCGCGCGAGGCCTGAGATCTTCGCGCGCTCGAAGGCGATGGTGGAGCCTTCGGGGTCGTGCTCGTCGTCGGCAGTGCTGAATTCCGACCCTGCGACGATCGCGGCGAACTGCTCACGCAGAGAAACCAGGCGCGCGGCAGTGGCGGCACGCACCTCGTCGATGCGATGCCGGGCGACGTCGGGGTCCATGACACCAGTGAACACCACGAAGGCCGGGCCCGACATCGTCATGACGTCGGCCCGGCCCGTGCAGGTGTCGCCGATCAGGCGAAGCGAGCCCGGTTGATCGCTTCCTGCTCGATCATCTTCTGGTTGCCCGCGGAGACGGCGCCGATGAGGCTCTGCAGGACCGTGTTGAGTTCGGCTTGAGCGGCGTTCCACTCGCCCTGGCGGACCTGGTACGCATCGGCGTCGGCGCCCTGCCACGTGGCGACGAGCGGCTGGATCGAGGACTTGATCTCGTCGAGTTTCTCGTTCAAAGACTGCCACTTGACCGTCATGCCGCTTGCCAGATCGGCGATCGAGCCGAAGTTGTATCTGATTTCGCCGTCCATGTGTCGGTTCCTCTTTCTCGGTTCGGTGCGTGGATGGGGTGACGGTCAGAGATTGAGGGTGCCGGCGACCGAGTTGATCGACGAGACGTTGTCCTGCTCGGACTGGTCGTACTCGACACCGGAAGTCTTGATGGCCTGGCTGATACCGGCCAGAGCGTTCTCCAGCTTGAAGGCGCTGGCATCCCAGTTGGTCATGACCTGGGCGAACGTCGTCGACGCCGCACCCTTCCAGATTCCCGACGCGGCCAGGTCGACATCGCCCCGAAGCGCTCTCAACTGCCCCGCGATCTGATCTCGCAGCCCGTCGACCTTCGCGGCGACGGCGAGCATGGTGTCGATATTTGCATCTGCCATGTCAACTCCTGATTCTTCGATGATGGGTTCTCGCGGTGGGTCCGCCGCAGCGATGGACGTGCGGGACGAAGCTGCCGGTATGTCCTACATCTGCTTGGACGCACCGACGCACGTGATCGGTTCCGCCATCTCTCACTTGTTCTCGGACTCAGTTCGGTCGAACCGTCAACGACGTGGTGGCCCGTGCGCAGTCGTCCTCGAGGACGGCCTCCTCCCCGAGCGTCGACTGGCAACCGATGGCGATCTGAAGATCGTCCTCGACGAAGACGCGCCACCTCACGATCGACTCGTCGTCCGGCGACTCGGTGTACGACAGGGCCACTCGCCCACCGACATCCGTTGCACGCGTGAGGTTTCCGAGAGACGTGTCACCCCCTCTCCGATCGGCCTCGGCGAACAGGTCGTCGGCGACGTCGTCGAACGTCGCACCGGGTGTCAACGGGGTGGTCGCCACCACGATCCGCCGGTCAGGCAGGTCGTCGGGGACCAACACCAGCCGGTCGGGTTCCTCGCGCGCCGACCACGTCGACGGAAGTTCGAGCCGGACACGCCCTACCTCGAAGCCGGTTACCGCAGGTGGGGACGGCGAGGTCGTCGCCGGAACGACAGGCGGTGCTCGGACCGCCGTCGAGCCCACGACCGACGTCGTCGGCGGTGGACGAGGCGTCGAGAGATGTCGAGCCGCAGCGGGTTGGGTCGGTGCAGGCGCGCCGCGCATCAGAACGACGACGAACGCGACGAGAATCACCACGGCGACCGCGATCAACGTAGCCGGAATCGCACCACCGCGTCGACGAACCTCGTCCGACTCCGCCGTCACTTCACTCAACCAGGCAGCCGACCGCACCGGCAACGGAATGTCCGAGATGTAGTCCGCTACCTCGATTTCCGGCACTCGCCCCTCAGGGGAGATACCCGCTCGACCCGCCATGGCACGCACGACGTCACTGCCGTCGAGTCGACGGAGAACGTGAGGCACCGTAACGGAGAGCGGATTCGGCTGCGCCCCAGCGGAATCGACGACGAAGACGTGCACCGGATCTCGGCTCGGCCGGGAGGCGATGGCGGCGGCGACGCGCTCCTCGACCCGTCGCCAGCCCGAGCCGTCGGCCACGAGATCCAGCGCCCCGGTGGTGATCCAGTCTCCGGAAACGGTCGCCGACCCGTCGGCGTCGAGAGTCACTGCACTCACCGCGGAGTCGAGAAGCGCCATCTCGACGACGACCGCGAATTCGGGCGCCCGCTCTCCCACGCTGTGCACGGCCGCGACGGCGGTGTCGACGAGCAGCACCTCGCGAGCGACGGGCTGAGCGGCGAGCCGAACCGTCCGCCGCCGGTGGTGGCCCCACGTCGCCGGACACGATATCTCCAGCACGTCGACGCCGTCCGACGCACCTGCGCTGTGCAAGGCGGCCTTCAGCGTGCCTGCCAGGACCTCCGCGGTCGCGACGGGTGTGACCCCGACGATCGTCACGGGGTCGTCGATCGTGCGCGACAGGTGACACACGGTGTCCGGGTCGTCGAGATCGACAGGGAACGACAGAACCCCGTCGCGCACCACTGCCGACGTCGTATGACGGGTCTCGATCACCTCGTCACCGCGCGCGTGGAGCACCGACATCACACCGTCGCCGAGATGCACTGCGGCGTAACTCCGTTCGCCCCTCACTCGGGTATCCAGGCCAGCTGGACCAACGACTGCCCACGGCGATCGACGAGCGTTCCACGTCCCGGGGGCAGCGGAGTCGGCTTGACCGACCCGATCAGAGCGCCCTCGTCACGGCTTCCACTCATGACGAGACCGGCCGAGACGAGGTCACGCAACCGCGACACCACCTGGTCGTACAGCGACCTCGACGCTCCCCCGGACCGTCTCGCCACGACGAGATGGAAGCCGATGTCTCGCGCGTGCGGAAGGTATTCGACGATTACCGACAACGGATTTCCCGACGGCGTCGCCACCAGGTCGTAGTCGTCGACGACCACGAAGATCTCGGGCCCGGTCCACCACGACCGTTCACGCAGTTCACGCTGCGTCACGTCAGGACCGGGCATGCGGGCAGCCAGCTTGACGGCCAACTCTCCCATCATCGTCGTAAGAACCGAGTGCGACGCAGCGTATCCGGCGAGGTGATCACCGGTCACGGTGCCGAGCATCGTGCGCCGATAGTCGACGAGAATGACCTTGACCTGTGCCGATGTGTTCGCTTCGACGAGCGATGCACACATCGAGCGGAGCAGAGCAGTCTTGCCGCACTCGGTGTCACCGAACATGAGAAAGTGCGGTTGCTCCCCGAAATCGACTGCGACAGGCTTCAACTCGGCCTCGTCGACGCCGATCGGAACGGTGATCTCGGGACGACCACCCCCCTGTCTCGGCCAGCGTCCAGTCAGCATGTCGAGAAGCGCAGCGCGCGAGAGGTTCTCGGGCAACATGCGAACACCGGGCGCCGACATGCCGGTGAAGACACGCGCTACCGCCGTGACCGCGGCCTGGACACCGGCACCGAGATCGACCGTCGCCGATGTGTCGTCGATCCTTGGCAGCGCGGTCAACAGGTGCAAACCGTCCTTCGTGATTCCACGCCCGGGACGGTTCTCGGGGACACGAGCAGCCTTGGCACGCCCGAACTCGGAGTCCGATGCGTCACCGAGTTTCAACTCGATCCGAGTACCGACCAGATCCTTCGTCGCGGGGCGCACCTCGGCCCATCGAGAGGCACTGAGAACAAGGTGCACACCGTACGACAGCCCCTGTGCCGTCAACGCCGCAAGGTCAGGTTCGAGCGATTCGAAATCGGACCTGATGCTCGCCCACCCGTCGACCACCAGGAACACATCGCCGAACCCGTCGTCGGTATCGACCGGACCCCCGGCGCGTCGTCGACGGAAGTCGACCATCGAATCGATTCCCGCTGAACGGAAATGATTTTCGCGACGAGCGATCACCGCGGTCACCTCGGCCACGGTGCGTCTGACACGGTCGACGTCCGTCCTGCCCGCAACCGAACCGACGTGCGGAAGAGCCTGCAGAGCTCCGAGTGTGCCGCCGCCGAAGTCGAGGCAGTAGAACTGCACCTGCTCGGGCGTGTGCGTCAGAGCGAGCGACAGGATCAGCGTTCGAAGAACCGTCGATTTGCCCGACTGCGGGCCGCCGACGACGGCCATGTGTCCCTGTGCCGCGGACAAGTCGACCGTCAGAAGGTCGCGGCGCTGGTCGTACGGACGGTCGACGATGCCGATCGGCACCCGGAGCGACGCGGACGCCGGGGCCGGGCCCGTCAGCACCGAGTCGGGTATCAACCGATCGAGGGTCGGTGGGAGGTCGAGCGGTGGTAACCACACCTCGTGCGCAGCCGATCCTCTACCGCGTATCCGATCCACGACGACGTCGAGCACCGTCCGTCCATTCGCCGCCGGCTCGGGCGTCTGCACGGCAGCAGAAGTGGCGGCCGGCCGTACTGACACCACCTCCTCGTTCCGGAGCCGAACCGGGAATGCGCCGAACACGCGCGGTCGGATGTCGATCGCTGCCCGCCCTGCAGCTCGTTCGGCACCCCGCGGTCGGACGTAGGGCCCCGACACGTACGCCGCCGCGAAACGCACGATCTCCGAGGAATCGCACTTCAGATAGCCGACGCCGGGCTGCGCAGGCAGGTGGTAGGCGTCGGGAACACCGAGTACCGAACGAGACTCGTTGGCGGAGAACGTCTTCAACCCGATCCGGTACGACAGATGGCTGTCGAGACCTCGCAGTTTGCCCTCTTCGAGCCGCTGACTCGCCAGCAACAGATGCATGTGCAGCGATCGCCCGAGACGCCCGACAGCGACGAACAGTTCGGCGAATTCCGGCTGCTGGCCGATCAATTCGGAGAACTCGTCGACGACGATGAACAACGCAGGCAGCGGCGCGAGCGGCGCGCCCGCCGCACGGGCTCTCTCGTAGTCCGACACGTTCGCGTAATTGCCTGCGTCCCGCAGCAATTCCTGACGCCGGTTCATCTCACCGGCGATCGCGTCGCGCATCCGGTCGACGAGCGCCAGATCGTCCGCGAGATTGGTGATCACCGCGGCTACGTGCGGCGCGTCCTCCAACCCGGCGAACGTCGCACCACCCTTGAAGTCGACGAGCACCACGTTGAGCTGATCCGGGCCGTGTCGGGCGACCATGCCGAGCACCAGTGTGCGCAGAAACTCCGATTTCCCCGATCCTGTTGCACCGATGCACAATCCGTGCGGACCCATGCCGTTCTCGGCGGACTCCTTCAGGTCGATCTCGACGGGGCTGCCATCGGGTGCGACGCCGATCGGAACCCGCAACCGGTCACGACCGCGGCGCGGAACCCACGTGCGGTCGGTGTCGAGCACACCGACGTCGGGGATGCCCAACAACCGATGCCACTCCGACATCGATCCCGTGTCGTCCGACCCGTCGTCGGTAGCCGCGTGCGCGGCCGCGGTGCGGTAGGGCGAGAGGCGTCGGGCAACGGTCTCGGCCTGGGCGACGCTCAGTCCGTCCACCGCACCGAAGAGGTCGATGCGGTTGCCGCTGACCGCCCCGATCGTCCCGTTCTCGGTCACCAACCGCAGCCCTCGACCGGCTGCGAGACCCGAGGCGAAGTCGGACAGGTCGACGACGGTGACGGCATCGAGTCCGGTGCGGACGACGTCGGTACCGGAATTGTCGAGCAACCCGCCGTCGACGACGATCACGAGCTGAGGCACCCCGGGTGACGGCGCGGAACCGCGCGCGAAGCGCGTACGCAACGAAAGATGCTCCGCGAGAGACGATTCGAGCTCCAGGAACGATCCGTAGATCGTTCTCGCGGTTCCGACGTCGTCGCGCGCACTGTCGTGTTGGGCGTGCGGCAGCCACTTGGTCCAATCCCAGTACGTCACGGTGTCCGGCCCGCAGACGACGGCGAGGCGTACCTGGTCGGGATCGTGTAAAGTACAGAGCGACGCGAGCATCGCGCGCACCAAAGCGCGCCCGGCATCCCGGTCACCGGCTACCGAGATGGCCGCGAACCCGCGCAGCGACACGGCCGTCGGCAGCGTCGATACCACCGAGTGCGCCCTCACGAATCTCCGCAGCGACACCGCCGACACCGGTTCCAACTCCTCCACCGGGCCCGTCTCGGGTGGGACGAGGCGCGTCGCGAGCCGTTGGTCGCCGGTGCCGAGGCGCACGTGGCAGAAATCCGGGTCCGACGTGCGTCGCTCCCACATGCGAGCGGTTCCCGAGTAGGTCCACAGGACGTCCGGAGACGGATGCGACCACTCCAGTGCTGCGCGTTGGCTTTCCGCGGTCGCGGCGACGTCGCGCCGCAGCCCGTCGAGATAGCGCAGGTAGTCCTTGCGGTCCTCGTTCGCCTCCGCCGTTCGTGCACCGCTCCCGCGGCCGCCACCGGCGACCATTCCGAGCATCGACACCAGCATCATCGCCGGGAACATCAACATCATCGGGTTCGCCGCCATGCCGGAGGTGAACATCAACGCGACCATCCCGACCATGGCGGCGACCATGACGACCGGCATCAGCTTGGTCATCAGGTTGCCCGGGACGACGCGCGGAATCTCCGGCGGCGCCTGCAGCGTCACTTCGCCGCCAGGCGTGCGCGGAACCGGCCGACGCTGCCCGCGCACGAAACGAATCGTGCTCACGTACTACTACTCACGCTGAACGACGCCCCCCACCGTTCGGTATCCCCCGTTACCGCAGACTGCCCGTTCCCAGGCGAGCGGTCTGTTTCCGCGACAGACTAGCCCATGGGCACGTTCTCCGCGAGAGACGAGCTCGGAATAGTTGCACGTACACAGAGGTTGAGAATCGGAGACGACGAGTACCGCAGCGAACGAAAGGTTGGCGTCACCCGATGTCAGTACCACTCTCCATCCTCGACCTGGCCCACATCGGAACCGGCGAGAGCGTCAAGGACAGCTTCGACGCGAGTGTCACGCTCGCGCAACGCGCCGAGGACTGGGGTTACCGTCGAATCTGGTACGCCGAGCACCACAACATGAGCTCGATCGCCTCGTCCGCCACCAGCGTCCTGATCGGACACGTCGCCGCGAACACCAGTCGAATTCGGCTCGGCTCGGGAGGCATCATGCTCCCCAATCACGCACCGTTGACCATCGCCGAACAGTTCGGAACTCTTGCGACGCTGCACCCAGGCCGCATCGACCTCGGACTCGGCCGCGCACCCGGCAGCGACCAGGTGACGATGCGCGCAATGCGTCGTGATCCCGCATCGGCCGATAGATTCCCCCAGGACGTGCAGGAACTCCAGGGCTACCTGTCCGACGAGTCTCGCGTCGCAGGCGTCCGCGCGACGCCGGGTGCGGGTACGCACGTGCCGTTGTACATGCTCGGATCGTCCCTGTTCGGCGCACAGCTCGCGGCGCTCCTCGGCCTGCCGTACGCATTCGCGTCGCACTTCGCTCCCGACGCGCTCGAGCAGGCCGTCGAGATCTACCGTCGTGAGTTCCGACCGTCCGAGCAGCTCGACGCGCCGTACGTCATCGCGGGCGTCAACGTCATCGCGGCCGACACGAACGACGACGCTCAACGGCAGTTCCTCGCCACCAAGCGCAGCCGCGTCAGTTTGCTGCTGGGACGCGGACGCACCTTCACCGACGAGGAAGCCGACATGCTCCTCGACGCGCCCCAGGGCAGGCAGATCATGCAGATGACCAAGTACTCCGCAGTCGGCACGCCCGACGTCGTCAAGGACTACCTGGAGAAGTTCGCCAAGCACGCCGACGCCGACGAACTCATCGTGGCGTCCGGGGTCGTCGAGCGCGAGTCGTGGCTTCGGTCCTACGAACTGCTGGCCGACGTCAGCAATCTTGCGTCCGTCTGACACCCTCCCCGTTGTCGGACCGATGTCGTAGAGTCTGACGCTGCCAGGCACGCCGGTGTCGGCACGACGACCATTCCGGGGGGATTGGATGACGGGGGATCTCGCGCGGTCCGTCGACGGTGACGGCGCGACGCACGCGGCGATGGATCTGTGCAGACTCACCGTCGTCGCGGACTCGACGCAGGTGGACATGGCGTTGCCGACGGATGTGCCGCTCGCGCTGCTTCTTCCGGGCATCGTGGACCTGCTCGGTGGGCAGGCGGACGCTCCCGCGGCCGCTCGGCAGACGCCGTTGGTGCTCGGGCGCGTGGGCAGTCCGCCGCTACCCGGCACGCGCACTCTCCACGAGTCCGGCGTCCGCGACGGCGAGCTTCTCGTTCTCTGTGACGCCGAATCTCCCGCTCCCGCACCGCTCTTCGACGATTTGATGTATGCGGTCGCGACGACGGGCACGGACCCCGGGTCGCTCTGGACACCGCGCACGGCACGGACCGTCGGATTCGCGGTGAGTGCCGTCGCACTGCTGCTCGGATGCGTAGGCGTGGTCTCGGACGCGCTCCGCGAAAGCACCTCGGACACAGCGGCCGGCGCGTTCGCCGCCGCGACCACTGCGTTCGTCTTTCTCGTGGCGGGCTCGGTCTGGAGCCGGATCGGACCGGATTCACGCACGGGCGTGTTCGTGTCGGCGTGTTCGGCGTTGCTGGCCGGGACTGCAGGCATCCTGTTCGTACCGTTGCCCCTCGGCGCTCCACACCTACTGCTGAGCGCCTCCGCAGTCGGAGTCGTCGCAATTCTCGCGCTCCGCCTCGGTGGGCAGGGCTCGGCGCTGTTCACGGGCACAGCGGTGGCGTCGTGTGCTGCCGCAGCGGCGGCCGCGGTGACGGAGTTCACCGAGCTACCCGTCACTACCGTCGGAGGCGGTACCGGCGTTCTCGCCCTGGCCGGTCTGACGTTCGCTCCACGTCTGTCGATGATGCAGGCTCGGATCCCGCTTCCGCCGGTACCCACCGCGGGCGCTCCGCTCGACGCACACGACGAGGACGACTCTCCCTCGTACGACAACCTGGACACCGCAGCCGCCGACGCGCGCAGCTACCTGACGGGGCTCGTGTGCGCGGGCGCCGCGACAACCGCAGTCGGAGTCCTCGTCGCCGCAGTCGCAGGCGGATCCGACACCTATTGGCCGGGAATCACTTTGGCGCTGCTGACGGCGTTGGTACTCGTCCTACGCGGTCGCACCTTCGCGGAACTGAATCAGGCGGTGCCGCTCGTCGCGGCCGGGGCAACCATCGCCCTCGGTTTGCTCTGCGCCGCCATCGTGCGACTACCGTCGTCGTCGTTGGTCACCTTGTCGGCTTCGACCGCCATCGCGGTCGTCGCGCTGGTGTTCGGCTCGATCGTCCCGACGCGCGAGTACTCACCCGTCCTGCGCCGCACCGCCGAGCTGATCGAGTACGCGGCGATCGCCGGAATCGTGCCGGTCGCATGCTGGGTGTGCGGGCTGTACTCGGCCATGCGCGCGCTGTGACGACGCAGCTTCTCCGCGTCGGATGCCTGCTCGGCGCCGTCGTGGTCCTGACTGCAGCGGGTCCCGGTGTCGGCGTCTCGGGCGCCGAGAGACCCGTCGTCGACGCGTCGCTACTACCTGAGCCCGCACCGCCGATGCCGCCGGATCCGACCGAGCAACGCAACGCCTGCGTCCCGGTCACGTCGGTCGCCGACGGTCCCGCAGTTCCCGACGCGCAGCGCGCCCTCGATTTCGGTGCAGTCTGGCCGATCACCCGTGGCGCCGGACAACTGGTGGCCGTCATCGACACCGGCGTCACACCGCACCCCAGACTGCCCGGTCTGCGTCCTGGAGGCGATTACGTCCACACCGGTGACGGCCTGTCCGACTGCGACGCTCACGGCACCCTCGTCGCCGGCCTCATCGCCGCGCAGACCGTCCCGGGCAGCGGATTCGCCGGCGGGGCGCCCGACGCCCAGATCGTCTCGATACGGCAGTCCAGCAATGCCTTTCAGAAGGAGCGAACGCCGGAGGAGGAAGAGCAGTCGCCGGTGGAGAATGCTGCCGGGTACGGCAACGTGATGACGATGGCACGAGCGGTGCGAACCGCAGCAGACCTCGGTGCGACGGTCATCAACATCTCGGAAGTCGCCTGCGTACCGGCCTCGGGCGGTATTGCCGACGGTCCGCTGGGCGCCGCGATCGACTATGCGGCACGGATCAAGAACGTCGTGATCGTGGCGGCGGCAGGCAACATCGGGGGCGGCGGCGAGGGACAGTGCAGCGCACAGAATCCGCTGCCCGACCCCACAGATCCCTATGCGGATCAATGGAATCGAACGGCGACGATCGCGACACCGGCATGGTTCGACGATCAGGTGCTCACCGTCGGCTCGGTCGACCCCGACGGATACCCTTCGGGCTTCACACTGGCCGGACCGTGGGTCGACGTCGCGGCACCGGGCACCGGTATGACGTCGCTGTCACCGAGCGGAAACGGTCTGACCGACGGCACCGTCGACAACCAGGGGAACGCGCGTCCGATCCAGGGCACCAGCTTCGCGGCTCCCTTGGTCGCCGCCACTGCCGCCCTCGTCCGCGCACATCGACCCGATCTTTCGGCCGCACAGGTGATCGAACGTATCGAGGCGACTGCCCATCAGCCGGCCGAGGGGTGGAACCCGTTGGTGGGCAACGGCGTCGTCGATCCTGTTGCGGCTGTCACGGGACAGGTCGACGGAATGCCCGCTATCTCGGCGGCCGCGCCGGTGCCCGTTCCCGCACCGGTCGTACCCGTCCCACCCGATCCACGTCCGCGATCCGCGGCGCTGTGGGGAACCGCTGCCGTGGGCGTGCTGCTCGCGCTCGGCCTCGGTGTCGCGGTCCCCCTCCGGGCACAGCGAGGGCCCGTCAATTCGACGGCAACGCAGCGGCGTTCGGCGGCGGATCGACGCCGTCGTGGGCCGTGAGAGCTGCCGCGCGACTCAACGTCGGCCCGGGTCCGAGAAGTTCGACCATCTGCCACGGTGCCGGGACCGGTTCGTCGAGACCGAGAGCCTTCGCGGACTCCGCATCCGGCACCCCGAATCTGACACCGGTGTCGGCCACGAAGAACGACGAGTCCTGGCGTGTGCTGTTCGCGCCGATTCCCGTCGTTCGCACGAACCGCCCGCTACCAGGAGTCAGAAAGACGGCGTCGGCTGCGGGTCCGCCGCCGTCCGCCTGAGCGAGTCGGACCGGCGCGGCCCGAGCGTCGAGCGGCAACGCACTACCGGACGACGTGACGATACGTGCCGTGGGCCCGCCGTCGGCGGCGGTCAGGGGACGCCACGTCACGCACCCGACCGGCGCGGACGAGGTATCGACGAGAGTGGGCGCTGCGGCCGGAAAGGTCTGGACGGCAAGGTCGGTCACAGTCGGGGCGTCGAACAGCACGTCCGGCAGGACTGCGTCGATCTGCTGGTTGCCTTGAGAATCGGCGAACACGATCAGCTGCGCTGTCGCCTCCGAGATCGCCTGAATTCCGTTCTCCAGCACCACATAGTAGGCGACATTCACCCCGGTGACCTTGACGACGGACCCGATCGTCTTGCCTGCCATCGGATAGTGGGGCAACTCCCCTGCACGAGGAATGAACGGTGGCGTGATCGCGGGAACGACCGGAACCGCATCGGCCACACCCGGACTGACCGGCGACGCGACAGCGTCGTCCAGTCCCAGCGCGCGAACCACGGCTCGGTCTCCGAGATCGATGCGGGCGCGGCCGCCGCCGTACACGAGGTACGTGCCGTCGAGCGTCGACCACAGAAGGGCCTCATCGTCTCGTAGAGGCTCGATGTCGTTGCCGTACACCGGGTCCCCGACCACGACCGTCGTTTCCGAGACGCTTCCGGTAGCGCCGAGCGTGTCACACACCGTCCACGCACCCGCGGCCGCGTCGTCCTGCGGCAGCGCCGACGGCGCACCCGGAATACCGACGAGCGAACCACGGGGTCTACCAGCGAGTTCGGATTCCTTCACGATCGTCGGCGTCTCGGGGCGCCCGACGACCAGTCGCGCCGACGCCAGATTCAGCACCGGATGGAACACGTCGTCGACTCGCACGAACATAGCGCCCGAATCCTTCGCCACCACGACGGACGCGTCGCCGATCTTGTCCTGCGGACGAAGCAACGCCAAGGCCGCGCATCCCGCGAGACCGATGCAGGCGATGACCAATCCGACCGACAGTGCCCGGGACTGAGACCGCATCGGATCGTGCAACATACGAACATCTCGGCGGACCAGCGCGTGTTCCATCCGTCGGACCAGAAAGCGGTATCCGCCCACCTGCCATTTCGTTGTCGGCGTCGCCGCCACGAGCCCTCCCCTGCGCCGTGTCCGACCCGACCCCCCGAGCCGTTCCTCGGCCGACACAGTACAGTCCCAGGAACGAGTGGGCGATGCCCTTCTCGTCAGCTGAGCCTTCGGGGGGAGGATTCGATCTGTGATGTCCACGTCTCCACGTCGACGCACGGCGTCGGTCGACCAGGTGATCGCACTTCGGATGCCAGGGCTTGCCCGCGTGGTGTGGACCGAATCGGTTCTGGCGTTCGCCGCGCTCGGAGCTGTCAGCCTCGGCACGTCGCTCACCGTCGTGATCTCGGGTGCTGCCGTCGTCGCCGTCCTCCCGTTCGTCGCGGTGGCCGGTCGCGGCGTGTTCGACTGGCTGTGGACCGTCGGGCGGTACGCGACGGGACGCACCCCGGAACTCGGGGTCGTCACCGACCGCACCGAGGCCGACGGCCGATCCTTCGGTGTGCACTGGCACGCCGGACGGGTGACGTCGGTGCTGGAGTTGCTCCCGCCCCGCGGCGCTGTCACAAGGCTCGGACGATCCGAGGCCCACACCGAATCCTTCGTCGACCTCGCCGCCCTCGCCGAATGTCTACGGCAACACGACATCTCACTCAGCGGCATCGACGTCGTGGCGCACGGGACGCGGACTGCGTCGGGATCACCTGCCGCCGACGTGTACGAGCACCTCATCGGCCCGCTTCCCGCAGTTGCATCGCGACGCGTCTGGGTGGCCGTATCGCTGGACATCGCGTCGAATCGACGTGCGATCGACGCGCGCGGTGGAGGTCGAACGGGGGTCGCGCGGACGGTCGGAATCGCCACAGAACGCGTCGCACGTGCACTCGCCGCCGGCGGGACCGCCTCGCGGACGCTGACCGGTACCGACATCACGACCCTCGCGTCGACGCTCCTGCGCGGCGTCCACGCCGACGAACTGACCGAGAACTGGTCGAGTGCACCACTTCCCGGCGTCTCGAACACAGGATTCGGATTCGACTGTCGCCGTGTCGACTCGGCAGTTCTGGCCGACGTCTGGGCAACTCCCTCGCTCGGCACGACCGTCGCACTTCGACTGACACCTGGATCGTCGCCCGGCCTGGTGCGTGTCGACGGCGAATGCCGCTTCCTGTCGCGAGGGACTCGACCCGCGCCGAGAATCCCGGGTGTCGTGCCCATGAACGGCCGTCATCGCGAAGCGTTGTCGACGTCGTTACCGCTCGGAATCGCCGCGCCCGGTCACGCGGAACCCGTCCGAGAAATGGCCGTCGCCCGGATCGCGACGTTGCGCATTCCCATCAGCGGATGCGGTCAGCTGTTGGGTTCGGACGCGTCGGGACACGGGTTGGCGATGCGTCTGCACGGACCCGATCTCGCGACGGTTCTGATCGCCGGAGAGCTGTATCTGGCACAGCAGTTGGTCTTTCGCGCGGTCGCCACCGGCGCACGAGTCCTCATCCGAACGGATCGGGCGAACGCGTGGGCGCCGTTGATCGACTCGGTGGCGTCGCCCGATCGCCTGCACGTCGAGAGTGGGACGCTTCGCACCGACACACGTTTCGACGTCGTACTGCACGATCACGCCGATGCCGTGTTCCCCAGCGGCCGACGTTCCGACGGGGCGACGACGATAATCCTCACCGAACACCTCCCGCGCACACCGATGCCCGACCCCGACCTGAGCATCGTGCAACCAGGCGCGGCAGGCGACCGACTGTTCGTGCGGACCGGTACCTCCGAAACCGAACTGATCCTGGTCACGATCTCGCAGGAAACCGCGTTCATCGGCCGACCGCGCACCGTCCGACCGACCCCGGTGGATCAGCCCGGATAAGGATGCTCGACGCGTATCGCCCTCGCCGCCGTTGCCCACCAACGCACTTGCTCGAGCATGGTCGCCGACGCATCCAACGCCACCGCGTCCGTCGTACGGCCGTGCGCGTCGAACGCCTTCTTGACCCGATGAAATCCGACACTCGTCCGCACCGACACCATGTGCAGTTCGGCCACGACCTGTCGCAACTGTTCGGTGGCCCGCAGTCCTCCGGCCATCCCGCCGTAGGACACGAAACCGATCGGCTTGCCACGCCACTCATACTTGACGCTGTCCAGGGCAGTCTTCAGAGATGCCGGGTAGCCATGATTGTATTCGGGCGTCACCACCACGAACGCATCGGCAGCATCGATCGCTGCGGCGAATTTCTCACCTGCCGCCGATGAACGCAGATCGACCGGTAGGTCGAAGTCGCGCAGATCCAGTGTCGTGGCAGCGAATCCGGGCGTTTCGGCGACGCGACCGAGGAACCAGTCCGCAACCACCGGACCCACCCGTTCGGGCCGGACACTGGCCACGATGACCGCCAACTTCACCGGATCCTCGTTCGTCACCACACCCATCAGCTTAGGCCGCTGTCAGCAGCACCCTGTCACGCTCGGCGGTATGTCCCCGCGAACCTCGCGCGTCGCCACGTTCCGTGCCGCCAGGTCCGCGGCCGCAGGGTAATCCACACGCACGAGCGACAATCCGTGCGCGGGCGCCACGGTCACCGCACTCGAACGGTCGCGCGTCTCCAGCAATCCAGCCGTCCATTCCGGTGTCCGACGGCCCTCTCCGACCGCCTGCATCGCACCGACCAGGCTTCGGACCATCGACCAGCAGAAGGCGTCGGCGCTCACGTAGGCGGTCACCCGGTCTCCGACGCGTTCCCAGTCGAACCGTTGCAGTTCACGCACGGTCGTCGCGCCGTCGCGACGCTTGCAGAACGCGGCGAAGTCGTGCAAGCCGAGCAGGCGGGACGACGCGTCGCGCACGGCGTCGAGATCGATGTCGCGCGGCCAGGACACGACGCCGCGCACGTCCAGCGGATCGACGCCGTATCGCGCTGTGCTGAAACGGTATTCGTAGTGGCGTCGCAGAGCCGAGAAGCGGGCGTCGAAGTCGGAGGACACAGCGGTCACTGCGGTCACACGAACGTCCGTCGGCAGGAATCTGGCCATCCGTCGTACGAGACGATCAGGCTCGTCGATGACGGCGGTGGAGTCGAAGTGGGCAACCTGCCCGCTCGCATGCACGCCGGCGTCGGTGCGACCCGCGACGGTCAGCTCGATCGTCTGGCGCAGCACGGTCGAGAAGGCTTCTTCGAGAACGCCGCACACCGTGCGGATTCCAGGTTGACGTGCCCAGCCCGAGAAGTCGGTGCCGTCGTAGGAGACGTCGAGCCGATACCTGTGGGGAACCGAAAAAGCGGACCCGCCGTCCCCTGTGGGAACGACGGGTCCGCTTCGGTCTTGCTCCGAAACCAAGAGGACTAGTCCTTCTTGGCGTCTTCTGCCTCGGACGCGTCCGCTGCGTGAGCGTCCTTGTCCTCGATGCCGTCGACGACTGCGTCGGCGTTCTCGACCTGGGCGTCGGTCGCGTCGGCTTCGACAGCCTCGACGACGTTCTCCTCGGCGGGTGCCTCGGCAGCGGCCGGTGCAGCCTGCGACGCCTTCACGCGGCGAGCGCGATCGGCTTCGTTGGACACCGTCTGCTCGTTGACGAGCTCGATGATGGCCATCGGCGAGTTGTCGCCCTTGCGGGGGACGGTCTTGATGATGCGCGTGTAGCCACCGTCGCGATCGGCGAAGAACGGACCGATCTCGGCGAAGAGCTTGTGCACGACATCTTTGTTGTTGATGACCTTGAGGACCTCGCGACGATGCGCCAGGTCACCCTTCTTGGCGTGGGTCACCAGCTTCTCGGCGTGGGGACGAAGGCGCTTGGCCTTCGACTCGGTCGTGGTGATGCGTCCGTGCTCGAAGAGTGCCGTCGCCAGGTTGGCCAGGATGGCCTTCTGGTGCGACGCCGACCCGCCGAGACGGCGGCCCTTGGTGGGCTTGGGCATGATGAATCTCCTAGTAAGAGCTCCCGCGAGAGCTGATTACAGCTGTTCTGTCTCGGCGTAGTCCTGCTCGGTTCCCTCGGTGTCCGAGAAGGAACCGGCGTCGGTGTCGCTCCACGTTCCCGTGGTGGCGTCGTATCCGGGCACGGTGGTCGGATCGAAGGACGCGGGGCTGTCCTTGAGGGAGAGGCCCAGCGAATGCAGCTTGACCTTGACCTCGTCGATGGACTTCTGTCCGAAGTTACGGATGTCCAGCAGATCGGACTCGGTACGACCAACCAACTCGCCGACGGTGTGAACACCCTCGCGCTTGAGGCAGTTGTAGGAACGGACCGTCAGGTCCAGATCCTCGATGGGGAGTCCGAAGGAAGCGATGTGATCGGCCTCGGCGGGCGAGGGTCCGATCTCGATTCCTTCTGCTTCGACGTTCAGCTCACGGGCAAGGCCGAAGAGCTCAACCAGGGTCTTGCCCGCCGAAGCGAGCGCGTCCCGCGCGGTGATGGAGTTCTTGGTCTCCACGTCGAGAACGAGCCGATCGAAGTCGGTGCGCTGTTCGACGCGGGTGGCCTCCACCTTGTAGGTGACCTTGAGGACCGGCGAGTAGATCGAGTCGACCGGGATACGGCCGATCTCTGCGCCGGACGCCTTGTTCTGAACGGCAGGGACGTAGCCGCGACCGCGCTCGACGACGAGCTCGATCTCCAGCTTGCCCTTGTCGTTCAGGGTCGCGATGTGCAGATCCGGGTTGTTCACCGTGACGCCGGCCGGGGGAACGATGTCGCCTGCGGTAACAGCGCCGGGGCCCTGCTTGCGGACGTACATGGTGACCGGCTCGTCCTCTTCGGAGCTCACGACGAGTCCCTTGAGGTTCAGGATGATGTCGGTGACGTCTTCCTTGACTCCGGGAACGGTGGTGAACTCGTGGAGAACGCCGTCGATACGGATGCTGGTGACAGCAGCGCCGGGGATCGACGACAGCAGGGTACGGCGGAGCGAGTTGCCGAGGGTGTAACCGAAGCCAGGCTCGAGCGGCTCGATGACGAACTTCGAGCGGTTGTCGGCGATGACCTCTTCGGTCAACGTCGGGCGCTGTGAAATGAGCATTGTTTCTTCCTCCTGTACGGACGTCCGCTATTTGACGCCCACGTGTGGAGGCGAGAACGCCTGCGGATGAATACGACACCCGCAGGCGTGCTGCGCCTTACTTCGAGTAGTACTCGACGATGAGCTGCTCCTGGAGCGGCACATCGATCTGTGCGCGCTCCGGTACCCGGTGAACCAGGATCCGCAGGCGGTTCGGGACGACCTGCAGCCACGAGGCAACGGGACGTTCGCCGACCGTCTCACGGGCGACCTGGAACGGAAGCGTGGACAGCGACTTCTCGCGGACATCGATGATGTCGTACTGCGAGACGCGGTAGCTGGGGATGTCCACTCGCTGGTTGTTCACGAGGAAGTGCCCGTGGGTGACCAGCTGACGTGCCTGACGACGCGTGCGTGCGAGTCCGGCGCGGTAGACGACGTTGTCGAGACGCGTCTCGAGGATCGTCAACAAGTTCTCACCGGTCTTGCCGGGACGCTTGTTGGCTTCCTTGTAGTAGAGACGGAACTGCTTCTCCATGACGCCGTAGGTGAAGCGAGCCTTCTGCTTCTCCTGCAGCTGGAGCAGGTACTCGCTCTCCTTGATCCGCGCGCGGCCGTGCTGGCCGGGCGGGTAAGGACGACGCTCGAACGCCTGGTCGCCTCCAACGAGGTCGACGCGCAGACGACGCGACTTGCGGGTAGCGGGACCGGTATAACGTGCCATTTTCTAAACCTTTCCTTCCCGCTAGACCCGACGCCGCTTCGGCGGACGGCAGCCGTTGTGCGGCTGGGGGGTGACATCGGAGATGGTGCCGACCTCGAGGCCAGCAGCCTGAAGCGAGCGGATCGCGGTCTCACGGCCGGAGCCGGGACCCTTGACGAACACGTCGACCTTCTTGACGCCGTGCTCCTGTGCCTTGCGCGCAGCGTTCTCGGCCGCGAGCTGAGCAGCGAACGGAGTCGACTTGCGCGAGCCCTTGAAGCCCACGTGGCCCGACGACGCCCACGAGATGACATTGCCCGACGGGTCGGTGATCGACACGATCGTGTTGTTGAACGTGCTCTTGATGTGTGCAGATCCGTGCGGGACGTTCTTCTTGTCCCTGCGACGCGCCTTCTGCGTCTTCTTCGGACCGGTACCGCGTGCTTTGGGGGGCATTACTTCGCCTTCTTCTTGCCGGCAATGGTGCGCTTCGGTCCCTTACGGGTGCGCGCATTGGTCTTGGTGCGCTGTCCACGGACGGGCAGACCACGACGGTGGCGAAGGCCCTGGTAGCAGCCGATTTCGATCTTGCGACGGATGTCGGCCTGAACCTCGCGGCGCAGGTCGCCCTCGACCTTGAGGGACTCCTCGATGTACTCGCGGAGCTTCGTCAGATCTTCGTCGGACAGATCCTTGCTGCGCAGGTCCGGGCTGATGCCGGTTGCGTCGAGGATCTCCTTCGAGCGGGTACGGCCGATGCCGTAGATGTAAGTCAGTGCGATCTCCATGCGCTTTTCGCGCGGCAGATCCACACCTGCGAGACGTGCCATGTGGCAATCCTTATCTTGTTCCGGAGGTCTGCTCCCAGTCCGTCCCCTGTGCCTCTGTACTGCTGGGAACCGAAATTCCCTCGAACTCAGTGGGGCCCCGGCCTCCGTGCCGGGGGTATGCCGTGACGCGTATGTCGCGGTTGGTGCTGGGAGGTCTTCTTCTAGCTATGTGCCAAGCAGAAACGCGAATGCTCGGTGGTTATCCCTGACGCTGCTTGTGACGCAGGTTGTCGCAGATGACCATGACTCGCCCGTTACGACGAATCACCTTGCACTTCTCGCAGATCTTCTTGACGCTCGGCTGAACCTTCACGTCGCTGATCTCCTGTGTTCTGCCCACGCGCGCCGAATTGCACGGCACCGCCGCGAGCATGGTTCTCTCCGACCGGGTCTGGCCGAAGAAGCTTTTTACTTGTAGCGGTAAACGATGCGCCCACGCGTGAGGTCGTACGGAGAGAGCTCCACTACGACGCGATCCTCGGGGAGGATGCGAATGTAGTGCTGGCGCATCTTTCCGCTGATGTGTGCGAGCACCTTGTGGCCGTTCTCCAGCTCAATGCGAAACATCGCATTGGGCAGGGGTTCGACGACCCGGCCCTCGACCTCGATGGCACCGTCTTTCTTAGCCATATCCTCCGCGTCCCTGGCTTCACGCCTGGTTGATTGCATCTGTTTCCGTTACCGTGATGCTCACTGCCCGGTCGCACGACCGCCGGCTCACGCAGGCATGCGGACAACCGGTACGCAGAGCGCACCGCCGACCTATGCTACCGGCAAACTCCCACCAGGCCAAATGAGCCTCCAGCGGGGATGGCAAGCTACGGGGATGCGCGCGCTGATTCAACGGGTGACATCCGCATCGGTCCAGGTAGACGGCTCTGTGGTCGGCGCCTTGGACCTCGCCGACGGCAGGCAGGGGTTGGTCGTGCTCGTCGGAGCAACACACACCGACACCGTGGAGTCGAGCGACGCTCTCGCCGAGAAGATCTGGAAAATGCGAATTCTCGACGACGAGAAAGCGGCTTCGGACGTCGGTGCTCCCCTACTGGTGATCAGTCAGTTCACGCTGTACGCCAACACCGCCAAGGGCCGGCGACCGTCATGGAACCAGGCCGCGCCCGGGACGGTCGCCGAACCACTCGTCCAACGGGTGGTCGATCGCCTTCGCGAACTCGGAGCCATCGTCGAGACCGGGACGTTCGGGGCTCACATGAAGGTGGCGCTCGTCAACGACGGTCCGGTGACCATTTCGGTCGAGCTCTGACAGACCGGATGTCACCCTCGCTCACCCCGCCCGCACCGAGGGCGTCCCTCGGTCACTCGGAGTGACAGAATGCGTCCCTCGCTCACCCCGCCCGCACCGAGAGCGTCCCTCGGTCACTCGGAGTGACCGAATGTCACCTTCGGTCGGAGCGGGGACGAAGCGCGGGGATGGAGCGCGACGCCGGATTACCTATTCAGGCCGCAGCGTCAGGATGCGCGGACCGTCCTCGGTGACGGCGACGGTGTGTTCCCAGTGCGCTGCTCGGGAACCGTCGGTGGTGACGACGGTCCAGTCGTCACCCAGAACCTCGGTCTCGTAGGTGCCGAGGGTGAGCATCGGTTCGATCGCGAGGGTCGAACCGACTACGAGCTCGGGGCCCTTGCCAGGTGCGCCTTCGTTCGCGAGGAACGGTTCCATGTGCATTTCGCGACCGATGCCGTGGCCGCCGTATCCGTCGACGATGCCGTACTTGCGGCCGTGTGCCTTCTCGGCCGCGTGCGTGCCTGTCTCGATGGCATGCGAGACATCCGTCAGACGGTTGCCCGCGATCATGGCCGCGATGCCCGCTTCCATCGACAACCGCGTTGCTTCGCTGAGCAACTCGTCGGCCTCGATGATGTGGCCGACACCGAAGGTCCAGGCGGAATCGCCGTGCCATCCATCGAGAATGGCGCCGCAGTCGATCGAGATCAGGTCGCCGTCGGCGAGAACGTCGTCGGCGGACGGAATGCCGTGCACGACACGGTCGTTCACCGACGAGCAGATGCTGCCGGTGAAGCCGTGGTAACCGAGGAACGACGGGACAGCACCTGCATCCCGGATGACGGCCTCCGCGACCCGGTCCAGTTCCAGGGTCGATACTCCCGGTTTGGCCGCGTCACGGACGGCTACCAATGCGGCGCCGACGACAGCGCCGGCCGCAGCCATGGCGTCGAGCTCTCCTGGACTGCGGAACGGCACTACCTTGCGCTTACGACCGAACGCCATTACTTGTCGAAACCCTCGATAGCTTTCAGAGCGCGTGCGCTGACTTCGTCGACTTCACCGATCGCGTCGACCGTGACGATCGAGTCCGAGTAGTAGTCGAGCAACGGTGCGGTCTCGTCGCGGTAGACGTTGAGGCGGTTACGAATCACGTCTTCCTTGTCGTCCGCGCGGCCGCGGGCCAGCATGCGCTCGACGACGACGTCCTCGTCGACGACGAAGGACAGGACCGCGTCGAGCTTCGCGCCCATGTCGGCGAGAATTCCGACGAGCGCCTCAGCCTGGTTGACCGAACGCGGGAAGCCGTCGAGGAGGAAGCCGTTGACGGCGTCCGGCTCGGCGAGGCGGCTGCGCACCATGTCGACGGTGAGTTCGCTCGGGACGAGGTCGCCCGCGTCGAGGTACTTCTTCGCCTCGATACCGAGTGCGGTCTGCTCGCTGATGTTCGCGCGGAACAGATCTCCGGTGGAGATGTGGGGTACACCCAGCTTCTCCGACAGGATCGTTGCCTGGGTGCCCTTACCGGCACCGGGAGGACCAAGAAGAACAAGTCTCACTTGAGGAACCCTTCGTAGTTACGCTGCATCAGCTGGCTTTCGATCTGTTTCACGGTGTCGAGGCCGACGCTGACCATGATGAGCACGGCAGTACCGCCGAACGGCAAGTTCTGCGCGCCGCCCGAGCTACCGATGTCGAGGAACAGGTTGGGCAGCACGGCGATGGTGCCCAGGTAGATCGCGCCCGGCAGTGTGATGCGGCTGAGCACGTAGTTCAAGTAGTCGGCGGTCGGCCTGCCCGGGCGGATGCCCGGGATGAATCCACCGAACTTCTTCATCTCGTCGGCGCGTTCCTCCGGGTTGAAGGTGATGGCGACGTAGAAGTAGGTGAAGAAGACGATGAGTCCGAAGTAGATGGCGATGTAGACCGGGTTCGCCGGGTTCACCAAGTACTCGTTGATGATTCGCTGCCACCAGCTCGGGTCCGTCGCGGTACTCGCGGACGTCAGCTGGGCGATCAAGTTGGGGAGGTACAGAAGCGACGACGCGAAGATCACGGGGATGACGCCTGCCTGGTTGACCTTCAAAGGCAGGTACGTCGACGAACCGCCGTACATCTTGCGCCCGACCATGCGCTTGGCGTACTGCACCGGAATACGGCGCTGGCCCTGCTCGACGAAGACGACGCCGGCGATGATCAGCAGCGCCGCAACACAGACCAGGCCGAAGACCAGGCCTCCGCGGCTGTCCAGAATCGACTTGCCCTCGGACGGGATGCGCGACGCGATGCCGGCGAAGATCAGCAGCGACATACCGTTGCCGACGCCGCGTTCGGTGATGACCTCGCCGAACCACATCACGAGCGCCGCACCGGCAGTCATGACGAGCACGATGATGATCAGACCGAAGATGCTCGTGTCCGCGATGATGTCCTGTTGGCAGCCCTGCAGCAGCTGACCGCGCGACGCGAGTGCAACCAGACCCGTTGCCTGCAGGATCGCGAGAGCGATCGACAGATACCGGGTGTACTGGGTCATCTTCGCCTGGCCGGACTGGCCTTCCTTGCGAAGTTCTTCGAACTTCGGGATGACGACCGTCAACAGCTGAACGATGATGCTGGCCGTGATGTACGGCATGATGCCGATCGCGAAGACCGACAGTTGCAGAAGTGCGCCGCCGGAGAACAGGTTGATCAACGAGTAGATGCCCGCCTGGTCGCCACCGGAGACCTGGTCGATACATGCTCGGACGTTGGCGTAGTCGACGCCGGGAGACGGCAGGGTTGCACCGAACCGATAGAGGGCAACCAACCCGAGGGTGAAGAGGATCTTCCGTCTCAGGTCAGGAGTCCTGAGGGCCGACACGAAGGCGGAAAGCAAAGATCCTCCTGGCACAAGGCGCGTTGGCGTCGAGATCCGTCGGACCGTGATCGGTCCGGCCGAGCTTCGACCGTGGACTGCAGACGATGTTCGTCGCCTGCATTCGAGCAATGAAAGTGAACTCTAGAACTCTAACAGTGTGCGCCGTGCGGGCTGACGGTCAGTTGCCGTGCTACCCGATCGGGCACCGTCTTCGCCATCCGGGTGGAACCCACGAACGCCCGGTGAGGCACGGATGGCCGCAGTGCACGCCTCCATGAGGAAGTGCACTGCGGCCATCGCGCGATGTACCTACCGGCACCCGCAAGCACGGCGGGTGCCGGAGCAGGCTAGACCTCGGTTGCAGAACCGCCGGCAGCGGCGATCTTTTCCTTGGCAGAGCCGGTGAACTTGTTGACGGAGATGTCGACCTTGACGGTCAGCTTTCCGTCGCCCAGAACCTTGACGGGCTGGTTCTTGCGAACCGCACCCTTGGCGATGAGATCGGCAATGCTGATCTCGCCGCCCTGGGGGAAGAGCCGCTCGATGTCGCGAAGGTTCACGACCTGGAACTCGACCCGGTTCGGGTTGGTGAAGCCCTTGAGCTTCGGCAGACGCATCTGCAGGGGCATCTGGCCGCCCTCGAAACGCGACGGCACGTTCTTGCGTGCGCCGGTTCCCTTGGTACCGCGACCAGCGGTCTTGCCGCGCTTGCCGCCTTCACCGCGGCCGACGCGAATCTTCGCCGACTTGGATCCGGGAGCGGGGCGCAGGTGGTGCAGTTTGATGGTCATGGTTAGACCTCCTCAACTGTGACGAGGTGGCGCACCACGTTGACCAGTCCGCGAGTCTGCGGCGTGTCCTCGCGAACGACGGACTGGCGAATGCCCTTCAGTCCGAGCGTCCGCAGGCTGTCCCGCTGGTTCGACTTCTGGCCGATGGTGCTCTTGATCTGAGTGACCTTCAGCTGTGCCATTACTTCACCGCTCCTGCCTGTGCGCGCGCACGGAGCATGCCTGCGGGAGCAACCTCTTCGAGGGTCAGGCCGCGGCGAGCCGCGACTTCCTCGGGACGCTGCAGTTCCTTCAGAGCCTGCACGGTGGCGTGGACGACGTTGATGGCGTTGTCGCTTCCGAGCGACTTCGACAGCACGTCGTGGATTCCGGCGCACTCCAGCACGGCGCGGACAGCACCACCGGCGATGACACCGGTACCGGCGCTGGCCGGACGGAGCATGACGATGCCTGCTGCAGCTTCACCCTGGACGGGGTGCGTGATGGTGCCGCCGATCATCGGAACGCGGAAGAAGCCCTTGCGTGCCTCTTCGACGCCCTTCTGGATCGCCGCGGGAACTTCCTTGGCCTTGCCGTAGCCGACGCCGACCAAGCCGTTGCCGTCGCCGACGATGACGAGGGCGGTGAAGCTGAAGCGACGACCACCCTTGACGACCTTGGAGACGCGGTTGATCGCGACTACGCGCTCGATGAAGTTCGACTTCTCGGCAGCGTTTCCGCCACGCGAGTTGTCGCGACGATCGCGTCCACCGCGGTTGTCACCGCGGTTGTCGCCGCTGTTCGGTCCACTGTTCTGTCCGGCGGGGCCGTTTCCGCCGTCACGCCGTTGACGTCCCGGCATCAGGCTGTCCTTCCGTTGTTCGTGGTCATCATCAGAATGCCAACCCGCCTTCGCGGGCAGCATCTGCCAGAGCCGCGATGCGGCCGCTGTAGGTGTTGCCGCCGCGGTCGAAGACGACCGCGTCGATTCCAGCTGCCTTGGCGCGGCTGGCGATGAGCTCGCCGACCTTGGCGCTCTGCGCCTTCTTGTCGCCGTCCAACGCGCGCACGTCCGCCTCGATGGTCGACGCGCTGGCCAACGTGTGGCCTGCGAGGTCGTCCACGAGCTGGACATGGATGTGGCGTGAGGAGCGGTTGACGACCAACCGGGGACGCTCGGGCGTTCCGGAGATCTTCTTGCGCAGGCGGAAGTGGCGACGTGCCTTGGAGAGGCGGCGCTTCGTCGAGACGTCGGTTCCGCGAGGAGTGCGGTCGACCTTCGCCTTGTCTGTTGTCTGGCTCATATCACTTACCCGTCTTTCCGACCTTGCGGCGGATGACTTCACCCTCGTAGCGGATGCCCTTGCCCTTGTACGGGTCCGGACGCCGCAGACGACGAATGTTGGCAGCGATCTGGCCGACTGCCTGCTTGTCGATGCCGCTGATGGTGAATCGCGTGGGCGACTCCACCGTGAACGTGATGCCTTCCGGTGCCTCGATCAGCACGGGGTGGCTGTACCCGAGAGCGAACTCGAGGTCCTTGCCCTTGAGGACAACGCGGTAACCGACGCCGTGAATCTCCATCTTGGTGGTGTAACCGTTGGTGACACCGGTGATGAGGTTGGCGACGAGGGTGCGCGAGAGGCCATGCAGCGAGCGGCTACGACGCTCGTCGTCCGGACGGGTGACAGCGATGCTGCCGTCCTCGGCTCGGGCGATCTGGATGGGCTCGGCGATCGTCAGCTCGAGGGAACCCTTGGGGCCCTTGACCGCGACGTTCTGGCCGTCGATGGTGATGTCGACGCCCGCGGGAACCGCGACCGGCAATTTTCCAATACGTGACATGGTGGTGGCCTCCCCTACCAGACGTAGGCGAGGACTTCTCCGCCCACACCCTGCTTGGCCGCCTGACGCTCCGTGAGCAGACCGGTGGACGTGGAGATGATCGCCACGCCCAGTCCGCCGAGAACCTTGGGCAGATTGGTGGATTTCGCGTACACACGAAGGCCGGGCTTCGAGATGCGACGCACGCCGGCGAGGCTGCGCTCACGGCTGGGTCCGTACTTGAGGTCGACGACGAGGGTCTTGCCCACCTCTGCGTCCTCGGTACGGTAATCAGCGATGTAGCCCTCGCGCTTCAGGATGTCGGCAATGTTCGCCTTCAGCTTCGAGTGAGGAAGCTTCACCTGGTCGTGGTACGCCGAGTTGGCGTTGCGCAGACGAGTCAAGAAGTCTGCGATTGGATCGGTCATCGTCATGGTGTGACCTGTGCACCTTTCTCGCAGCGGTTCCCATGCAGCACGCGCGAACTGGTGCCACCGGGTCGAAAGAAAACCCTTGGCCTGGCTCGTCACATCGTGGGCCTACAGCGAAGTGAACATGTCCTGACCGACTGTTGCCGGTCAGGGGTTGCGCTCCTGGCAATGCATCGCTGCACTGCCAGGTGTTACGAGTTTCAACGTGGAAGACTCGAGGTTGCGTCTGTCATTGCAAGGACTCGTGTGCAGGCACGACGAAGCCCGGGCAACCGCACAAGTGTAGGCAATGGGCCGCCGATCTCCAAATCGTCCGTTACGCGCAAAAACGGGCGTGGGTTCCATTCGGAACCCACGCCCGTCAGCGTGGTGCGAGGCCCGAGGGCCTCAGATCACCAGGAGCTCTTGTGAACGCCAGGAAGCTCACCGCGGTGCGCCATCTCGCGAACGCAGATACGGCACAAGCCGAACTTGCGGAACACCGAGTGGGGACGGCCGCAGCGGTTGCAACGCGTGTAGGCGCGCACAGCGAACTTCGGCTTCTTGTTGGCCTTGTTGACCAATGCCTTCTTAGCCATGGACTCAGTTCTCCTTGAACGGGAAGCCGAGGTGCTTGAGCAGCGCGCGGCCTTCTTCGTTGTTGGTTGCGGTGGTCACCACAGTGATGTCCATGCCGCGCGGACGATCGATCTTGTCCACGTCGATCTCGTGGAACATCGACTGCTCGTTGAGGCCGAACGTGTAGTTGCCGTTGCCGTCGAACTGCGTGCCGGAGAGGCCACGGAAGTCCCTGATTCGGGGAAGGGCAATGGAGGTCAGGCGGTCCAGGAACTCCCACATGCGGTCGCCGCGCAGCGTGACGCGCGCACCGATGGGCATTCCTTCGCGGAGCTTGAACTGTGCGATGGACTTGCGCGCCTTGCGGATCTCCGGCTTCTGACCGGTGATCGCAGCGAGGTCGGCAACTGCGCCGTTGATCAGCTTCGCGTCACGGGCGGCGTCGCCGACACCCATGTTGACGACGACCTTCACAACACCCGGGATCTGCATGACGTTGTCGTATGCGAACTCGGAGTTGAGAGCGTCGCGGATCTCGGCGCGGTAGCGCGCCTTCAGCCGAGGCTGCGTGTTCTCAGTGGTAGTCATCTCAGATGTCCTTCCCGTTCTTCCGGGAAATACGAACGCGCTTGCCGGTCTCTTCGTCGGTCCGGTAGCCCACGCGGGTGGGGTTGCCGTCCGAGTCGATGACCGCGACGTTCGAAACGTGGATCGGGGCTTCCTGCGTGACGATGCCGCCCGAGGAGGCGCCACGCTGGTTCGCGGAAACCGCGGTGTGCTTCTTGATGCGGTTCACGCCCTCGACGAGGACCTTGGAATCAGCCGGGTAGGCCTGGATGACCTTGCCCTTGGCGCCCTTGTCCTTGCCTGCGATCACGAGAACGGTGTCGCCCTTGTGCACCTTCATTTACAGCACCTCCGGGGCGAGCGAGACGATCTTCATGAACTTCTTCTCGCGGAGCTCGCGGCCGACTGGGCCGAAGATACGAGTTCCACGGGGATCGTTGTCGGCCTTGATGAGCACCGCAGCGTTCTCGTCGAAACGGATGTACGAGCCATCCGGACGACGGCGCTCCTTGACGGTACGCACGATGACGGCCTTGACGACCTCACCCTTCTTGATGTTGCCGCCGGGAATGGCGTCCTTCACCGTTGCCACGATGACGTCGCCGATTCCGGCGTAGCGACGTGACGAGCCGCCGAGAACGCGGATGCAAAGGATTTCCTTCGCACCCGTGTTATCAGCAACGCGTACGCGCGACTCCTGCTGAATCACAAACTTCTCCTAGACCTGGATGTGCTTACGTGCCGGATTTCCGTCCCGACACGCGCGGTCGGCTGCTGCAACACGGGCGCACGAGGGCACACCGCTGCCACAGGCAACTGGTCAAGTGTAGGGAACTCCCGAGCCGAAACCAAATCGAGGCTGGTCACCAGACGAAGGTGTGGTACTTCAATCCCCCGCGTACCTCACCGACGTGGGCAGCTACGGCGCGCAACCATTGTCCACGCGAGACTCGCGTGAGGAATCGCGGCACGAGCGGGTTGCCGAGAAGCAACAGCCCCCACCACCGCATGGCCCGTCGTAGATGGACCGGCGGGCAGCCCTGGGCGCGATAGAGCCCTTGCACCTGGGCGAACCCATAGCCCAATTTGTAGGACTGTCTGATCAACGGCACAAGCCTGTCGCGGAGTCGATATCCGACCAGTTGTTTTTGCGCGAAAGCAAGGGTGTACCCCGTCAATTGCGCGCGCCAGCAGAATTCGACGTCCTCGCTTGCTTTCAATTCGGACGACATTCCTCCGAGTGCGCGATATACCGAAGCCCAGCAACCGAAACTCGCACCGATCGCAAAAGGCAGAAATGTGGTCTTCCCTTGCGTCTCAGGCGGACTCGTCGGCGTCCAGTCGAGCGCCTTGGCCGTATTGATCGAGTCGGTCTCGACAGCGGTGCCGACGACGTCGCTCTCCTGCGCCAGATCGACCAACGTGGCAAGCCAGTCTGCGTGCACGACGTCGTCCGCGTCGCAGAAGGCGAGGAACTCACCACGGGCAGCGTTCGCGCCCTGGTTGCGTGCGTACGACGGTCCCGCCTTCCCCGACGCGTCCACGTAGCGCACGTCGAGCAGTCCCTTGCGGGCGTATTCGCGCACATGTTGGTCGAGGCCGTCGTCCGACCCGTTGTCGGCGATCACGACCTCGACCGGGCCCGGGTAGCTCTGCTTGGCGAGACTGTCCAGCTGGTCGTCGAGATCCGGCAGCGAATTCTTTGCGGGAATGACGACGGAGACCAGGATCTCGTCGTGATGGCGTTTGGATTCCGATTTCTCGGAAACCTGCAGTTCGGTCATCGAAACCCCGCTCGCGTCGGCAGCCGGAAAACATGAAGATACGTACAGCGATTCGACACTAATCCATTCGGACCGTCCTGTGCATCTCGTAACAGGTCGAACGAAATTGTTGTCGGTCGATTGATCGACTTGAAACCGCCGAAAGAATAATTTCGCCATTTCCGTTCGATTCTGCGGCCGATCCCCCGGTTCTGCCGACGTCGGGCACACTGGATCTCGTGAAGACACTCGCCCCTGGGGAGAATTGTCCGGCCCCGTCGTCCACCATGACGATCCACGTCGAGAGCGCGTATCCGCTGGACGTGTCGGCGTTGTTGCTCGCCGCGGACGGCCGTGTTCGTTCGGATGCGGACCTGATCTTCTACAACCAACCCGTCGGGCCCGGCGTCGAGTACCGCCACGAGGGCAGCCGTCACCGTATCGTCGTCGACACCGCCCACATTCCGTCCGACATCGACACAGTCGCAATCACGGCATCGCTGGATGGCACAGGCCCGACGACCTTCGCGGCCGCCGGTCCTGTCGCGACGACAGTGGGCGACGCGTCGGGAAGCGCCGTCGTGAGCTACCGAGCCGATGCCGGAGCTGACGAGTCCGCCCTGGTCTGTCTCGAGATCTACCGCCGCGGCTCGGACTGGAAGCTCCGCGCGGTGGGCCAAGGCTATGCCGACGGATTGGCCGGGCTGGCAACAGCTTTCGGCATCAGCATCGACGAAGAGCCAGCCCACGCGTCGGCCGCGTCGCCCACGATCACTCCCCCACCCACCCCGGCGGCCGCTCCCACATCGCCGGCTCCTACGTCAGGAGGGCATCAGCCCATGAAGAGTGACCTGTTCGCGCCCGCGCATTCCGAGGTCCCCGGCGCGGGTATTCAGAAGCAAGGCAGCAAGATGTGCCGGGTCGGCATGAACGGCGACGTCATGGCACGCGCCGGCTCGATGGTCGCCTACCAGGGCGATCTGAGCTTCGAAGCGAAGGGCTCGGGTGGCTTCGGCAGAGCCGTGCGTCAGGCGCTGTCCGGTGAGGGCGTGCCACTCATGAAGGTTTCCGGGCGCGGGGATCTGTTCCTCGCGAACGCCGCCCAGGACGTTCACCTGATAGATCTCGACGGGTCCGACGGTCTGACGATCAACGGTGCGAACGTACTGGCGTTCGATTCGTCGCTGAGCTACGACGTCAAACGCGTCCAGGGCGCGGCATCGGGCGGGAATGCCGGATTCTTCAACTGCGTGTTCACCGGACGAGGCCGAATCGCGATCACGACCGACGGCGTTCCTGTCGTGCTGAACGTGGATCAGCCGACGTTCGCCGATCCGCAGGCGGCGGTCGCATGGTCGTCCAGCCTGTCTACGCGAGTGAAGAAGAACGACTCGTTCGGCCTGGGGACGTTGATCGGTCGATCGACCGGCGAGCGCTTCACACTGGAGTTCGCGGGTCAGGGATTCGTCGTCGTCCAACCGTCGGAGCTGCCGCCTGCCGGCATGATCGGCGGTAGTGGAAGCGGCGAACAGGCGGGTGTCGGTGGCGCGCTCGGTGGACTCCTCGGACGCTGAGAGCCTCGCCGGAACATACGAAAAAGCCCGCTCCCATTCGGGAGCGGGCTTCGTTCGCAGTAAGGACGGGAGTCCTACTTGGCCTTCTCGAGGACCTCGACCAGTCGCCAGTGCTTCGTGGCGGACAGCGGGCGGGTCTCCATGAGCTGAACGCGGTCACCGATTCCGGCGACTCCGTTCTCGTCGTGGGCCTTCACCTTGGTCGTGCGACGGATGACCTTGCTGTAGAGCGGGTGCTTGACCCGGTCTTCCAGCTCGACCACGATCGTCTTCTGCATCTTGTCGGATACGACGTATCCGATGCGGGTCTTGCGGTTGTTGCGTCCTTCAGTCACAGTCTTTTCCTCGCTCATGCCGCGTCACCTGCAGTGTCGTCGGCAGGGCCGGTGGCCAGACCGAGCTCACGCTCACGCAGGACGGTGTAGATGCGCGCGATCTCGTGACGAACGGTGCGCAGTCGACGGTTGTTGTCCAGCTGGCCGGTAGCCATCTGGAAACGAAGGTTGAACAGCTCTTCCTTCGACTCGCGCAGCTTGGTGACCAGCTCTTCACCGGTGAGCTCGCGAAGCTCTGCGGCTGGGGTTCCGGTAGCCATCAGAACTGCTCCTCCCTGGTGATGATGCGTGCCTTCATCGGCAGCTTGTGGATTGCGCGAGTCAGTGCTGCACGCGCGGTTGCTTCGTCGGGGAACGAGAGCTCGAAGAGCACCCGACCCGGCTTGACGTTCGCGACCCACCACTCGGGCGAACCCTTACCGGAACCCATTCGGGTCTCGGCAGGCTTCTTGGTGAGCGGGCGGTCCGGGAAGATGTTGATCCAGACCTTGCCGCCACGCTTGATGTGGCGAGTGATCGCGATTCGGGAAGCCTCGATCTGACGGTTGGTGATGTAGGCGGGCTCGAGAGCCTGGATGCCGTAGTCACCGAACGTCACGTGGTTGCCGCCCTTGGACGCACCCGATCGCTTCGGGTGGTGCTGCTTCCGGTGCTTGACCCGGCGTGGGATCAACATCGTCAGCCCTCCTGATTCGACTCGGTCGAGGCCGGAGCCTCTGCGGATGCCGCGCGACCGGCCTCGGTGCTGGTCGCCGTGGTGCCCGAAGCACCGGAACGACGCGGACGCGAGGGACGCTCACGACGCGGGCGGTCGTTGCCTGCAGCAGGTGCAGCAGCGGCCAGCTCACGACGGCCACCGACGATGTCGCCCTTGTAGATCCAGACCTTCACGCCGATGCGGCCGAAGGTGGTCTTGGCTTCGTACAGTCCGTAGTCGATGTCCGCACGAAGCGTGTGCAGCGGCACACGGCCTTCGCGGTAGAACTCCGAGCGGGACATCTCGGCGCCGCCGAGACGGCCGGAGCACTGGACACGAATGCCCTTGACGTTCGGCTGACGCATGGCCGACTGGATGGCCTTACGCATCGCGCGACGGAATGCGACGCGGTTGCTGAGCTGCTCGGCAACACCCTGGGCCACGAGCTGAGCCTCGGACTCGGCGTTCTTGACCTCGAGGATGTTGAGCTGAACCTGCTTGCCGGTCAGCTTCTCGAGTGCTCCGCGGATGCGGTCGGCTTCGGCGCCACGGCGACCGATGACGATGCCCGGGCGTGCCGTGTGGATGTCCACGCGAACACGGTCACGGGTGCGCTCGATCTCGACCTTCGCGATACCCGCGCGCTCCATGCCGGTGGCGAGAAGCTTGCGGATCGCGACGTCTTCCTTGACGTACTCCGAGTACTGCTTGTCTGCGTACCAACGCGACTTCCAGTCAGTGGTGATACCCAAGCGGAAGCCGTGCGGGTTGATTTTCTGACCCACTACTGAGCCCCTTCCTTGGACGCCTGACCCTTGCGGCGGTTACGGCTGGTTCCACCGGTCTTGGGCAGGCTTTCGACGATCACCGTGATGTGGCTCGTGCGCTTGCGGATCCGGAATGCCCGGCCCTGAGCACGCGGCTGGAAACGCTTGAGGGTTGCGCCCTCGTCCACGAATGCAGTCGCGACGACCAGCGTGCTGGGGTCGAGATCCAGGTTGTTCTCGGCGTTGGCCGCTGCGGACGCGATCACCTTGGCGACCGGCTCGCTGGCTGCCTGCGGCGCGAACTTCAGGATGTTGAGCGCGTCCTCGACGGAGCGCCCGCGAACCAGATCGACGACGCGGCGTGCCTTCATGGGCGTGACGCGTACGTGCTTCGCGACGGCCTTTGCAGTCGGGTTGGCGGTTTCGGTCTTGCTCATCGCCTCTTCGCCTTCCGGTCGTCCTTGATGTGACCCTTGAACGTGCGGGTCGGTGCGAACTCTCCGAGCTTGTGGCCGACCATCGAGTCGGACACGAACACCGGCACGTGCTTACGACCGTCGTGGACGGCGAAAGTGTGACCGATGAAGTCGGGGAGAATTGTCGAGCGACGGGACCAGGTCTTGATGACCTGCTTGGTTCCCTTGTCGTTCTGGACGTCGACCTTCGCGAGGAGGTGATCGTCTACGAACGGGCCTTTCTTCAGGCTGCGTGGCATTCTGAACTCCCTCCTAGCGCTTGTTCTTGCCGGTACGGCGACGACGGACGATGAGCTTGTCGCTCGCCTTGTTCTTGCGGGTACGGCCTTCAGGCTGTCCCCAGGGGCTGACCGGGTGGCGACCACCGGAGGTCTTGCCCTCACCACCACCGTGCGGGTGGTCGACCGGGTTCATGACGACACCACGGACGGTGGGGCGCTTGCCCTTCCAGCGCATACGGCCGGCCTTGCCCCAGTTGATGTTCGACTGCTCGGCGTTGCCGACCTCGCCGACGGTTGCGCGGCAGCGCACGTCGACGCGACGGATCTCGCCGGAGGGCATACGCAGGGTGGCGTAGGTGCCTTCCTTGCCGAGGAGCTGGATGCTCGATCCGGCGGAGCGGGCCATCTTGGCGCCGCCACCGGGACGAAGCTCCACAGCGTGGATGGTCGTACCCGTGGGGATGTTGCGCAGCGGCAGGTTGTTACCCGGCTTGATGTCGGCGCCTGCGCCGGACTCGATCGGGGATCCCTGGCTGATGCCCTTGGGTGCGACGATGTAGCGCTTCTCGCCGTCCGCGTAGTGCAGCAGTGCGATGTTGGCGGTGCGGTTGGGGTCGTACTCGATGTGAGCGACCTTGGCCGGCACGCCGTCCTTGTCGTTGCGACGGAAATCGATCAGACGGTACGCGCGCTTGTGACCGCCACCCTTGTGCCGGGTGGTGATACGACCGTGTGCGTTACGTCCACCGCGACCGTGCAGGGGGCGAATCAGCGACTTCTCGGGCGTGCTGCGAGTGATCTCCGCGAAATCGGAGACACTGGAGCCGCGGCGGCCCGGAGTGGTCGGCTTGTACTTACGGATTGCCATGAGTCTTCTCGTCCTCTAGTTCCGAAGAATCCCAGCCGCTTACGCGACCGGACCTCCGAAGATCTCGATGGGCTTGCTGTCGGCGGAGAGCGTCACGAGCGCGCGCTTGGTGTCCTTGCGCTTGCCGTAACCGAACCGGGTCCGCTTGCGCTTGCCCTGACGGTTCTGCGTGTTGACGCTGGTCACGGTGACGTCGAAGATCTTCTCGACGGCAATCTTGATCTGCGTCTTGTTCGAATCCGGGTGCACCAGGAAGGTGTAGGTGCCTTCCTCGATCAGTCCGTAGGACTTCTCGGAGATGACCGGCGCCAGCAAGATGTCGCGGGGATCGGCGATGGTGGTCACTTGCTTCCCTCCTCGTTCTTCGCAGGCCCTGCGATGAACGTGTTCAGCGCTTCCACGCTGAATACGACGTCATCGGCTTCGAGCACGTCGTACGTGTTGAGCTGGTCGGGTGCGATGGGGTGCACGCCGTCCAGGTTCTGGACGCTCTTCCACGCTGCGATGTCTTCGCGGCCGACGACCAGAAGGACCTTCTTGCGGTCCGAGATCTCGGCGAGGAACGACTTGGCAACCTTGGTCGACGGGGTCTGTCCGGCCACCAGTTCGGTGATCACGTGCAGACGCTCGTTGCGGGTCCGGTCGGAGAGGGCTCCGCGCAGAGCGGCGGCCTTCATCTTCTTCGGGGTCCGCTGGCTGTAGTCACGCGGCTGCGGTCCGTGAACGGTTCCACCGCCGACGAACTGCGGAGCGCGGGTCGAGCCCTGACGAGCGCGGCCGGTGCCCTTCTGGCGGTACGGCTTCTTGCCGCCACCGCGAACGTCGCCACGAGTCTTCGTGGAGTGCGTTCCCTGACGAGCAGCAGCGAGCTGTGCGACGACGACCTGATGCATCAGCGCGACGTTCGCAGGAGCGTCGAAGATCTCGGCGGGGAGATCGACGGTGCCGTTGGTCTTGCCACCGGCTTCCTTGACGTCCAGCGTCAGATTGGTCTTCTTCTCGAGGCTGGTCATGCCCGTGCACCACCCTTCAATGCGGACTTGACGATCACGACGTTGCCGCGACGGCCGGGGATCGCTCCCTTGATCAAGAGCAGACCGTTCTCGCTGTCCACCTTGTGGACCGAGAGGTTCTGCGTGGTGACGCGGTCGCCACCCATGCGTCCGGACATGCGCATTCCCTTGAAGACGCGACCGGGGGTTGCACAACCACCGATGGATCCGGGACGACGGTGGACAGCCTGCGCACCGTGGCTTGCACCCTGGCCGGCGAAGCCGTGGCGCTTCATGGTTCCGGCGAAGCCCTTGCCCTTGCTGGTGCCGGTGACGTCGACGAATGCGCCGTCCTCGAACACAGCGGCGGTGAGCTCCTGGCCGACCTCGAACTGCGAGGCGTCGGCGACACGGATCTCCACGACGTGGCGGCGGGGCGTGACACCTGCCTTCTCGAACTGGCCGGTGGTCGGCTTGTTCACCTTGCGCGGGTCGATCGCACCGAAGGCGACCTGGACTGCGCTGTAGCCGTCGCGCTCCTGCGTGCGGATCTGGGTGACCACGTTCGGGCCTGCCTTGATCACGGTCACGGGAACGACGCGGTTGTTCTCGTCGAAGACCTGGGTCATTCCGAGCTTGGTGCCCAGAATTCCTGTCGCAGGCCGATTCTTGTTATCAGTCATCGTTGTCTCCGCGCTCACTGGATGTTGACGTCGACACTGGCAGGCAGATCGATGCGCATGAGCGCGTCGACCGTCTTCGGCGTCGGGTCGAGGATGTCAATGAGCCGCTTGTGAGTACGCATCTCGAAGTGTTCGCGCGAATCCTTGTACTTGTGGGGCGAACGGATGACGCAGTACACGTTCTTTTCGGTCGGCAACGGCACCGGTCCGACGACGCGGGCACCCGTACGGGTGACCGTCTCGACGATCTTGCGCGCTGACGCATCGATCGCCTCATGGTCGTAGGCCTTGAGCCTGATGCGGATCTTTTGTCCCGCCACGCTTAGTGTCCTTTTCTTGCCGCTTGTCGTAGAACCGGCCACTCGGCCTGCTCCACCTCGTATGCACAGTCCCCGAGTCGTTCGGTTTCACCGAATAGGACTCGAACTGCCTTCGTGCTCGCACGACAGACCGAACGTTGGCGATCAGGCGGGTACCCGATCCGTTGCCGCTGTTCATCTGTCATGGTTCTCCGGTCCACGCGGTCGGGCGTGTCGTATTTCTACTCATACTTCGACCGCTTGCTCTTCTCCGAAGCTCCATGGCGCGAGGCCGTCGGTGCATCTCCGAGCTGGCGAACCGGACGCACTCACGTAAGAGTGCTGGTCCGTTCTGCTTTTCTTACCTGTTCGAGGCCGCACAGAAGCGCGTCCCTGCCCAGGCAACCCGACCAGTATGCCGTACACCGGCCGTGAGTACAAATCCGCCCCGATTGCCCAGCGCATGCCGCTGTCGCCCGAACTTACTCGGCGGTAAGGTGCGGACATGACCGCCACTGTGAACACCGTCGGACCTACGTACCGCACCTGGCAGCGCCTGCCACTCGCTGTCGTGGGAGAAGCACTGTTCTCTCTGGGAATGTGCGTGCGCGTGCCGTACTTCGGCACCATTCTCCCTCACGTCCGATCGCTCGAACCAGGCCGATGCGAGGTGACAGCGCCGAAGTGGTGGGGCATCCGCAACCACCTCGGAACCTTCCACGCCATCGCCGCGTGCAATCTCGCCGAGGTCGCGATGGGGATGCTCGCGGAGGCGACGGTCCCGACGACGCACCGCTGGATCCCCAAGGAGATGAGGGTGCAGTACCTGACCAAGGCGACGACGTCGCTTCACGCCCTCGCCGAGATCGAGATACCCGACTTCGACACGATCGACGACGGCATGGATCTCGTCGTTCCCGTACGGATCACCGACAAGGCCGGGACCGAGGTCGTGCATGCCGACATCACGATCTGGGTGTCGCGCGCCGCGCGCACGCACGATCGGTGAACCTCTGCACTACATACTGGTCGCATGAAGACGTACGACGCCGTGGTCGCGGGCGGCAGCGGTGCCGTCGGCACCCTGCTCGCCCACCTGCTGGCGGATGACGGATCGACGGTCCTGACAGTAGACCGTGTCGTTCCACACGACCGGGACACGAGCGTCGACCACGTCGTCGGTGACATCACGGACCCCGACGAACAGTTGGCGTCACACCTGAGCACAGCCGGCGTCGTCGTGCTCGCGGTTCCGGAATCCGTTGCGCTGCAATCAATTTCACAGTGGCGCGCTCCGACCGGCCTGCTTGTCGAAACGCTGTCGGTGAAGTCGGGATTCGCGTCGTCCGTGGGCGACATCGCGGGCCCGGTCATCGGCATCAACCCGATGTTCGCGCCCGCGCTCGGTATGCAGGGCCGCCCTGTAGCCGCCGTCACGCACCGACCCGGAACAGCTGCGACCGAGTTCTTGGACAGGGTCCGACGCTGGGGTGGGCGCGTGATCGAACTCGACGCGGATACACACGACAGGTTGGCAGCCGCGACGCAGGCGCTGACGCACGCGGCGGTGCTGGCCTTCGGTTCGGCGCTGGACCAACTGGGCGTCGACGCGTCCCTGGTCGACGCCGTCGCTCCTCCCCCGGCCCGGACTCTCCTCGCCCTCCTCGCACGGGTCTCGGGTGGTCAACCAGAGGTCTACTGGGATGTTCAGGCCGGCAACCCCCATGCGGCCGCGGCACGCGCGGCGTTGGCGCGCGGGCTTCGTGACCTCGACGCGACAGTCGCGTCCGGTACCGAGTCGGGCTTCGCCGAACTCATGCGAGGTGCGGGCGCATCGGTGCCGAACGGTGACGTCTATTCGGCGTTGTGTACCGAGCTTTTCGGTACGGTTCGAGGTAGCGCCACGTGACAGAGGACTACGCAATGATCGAGCACCCCTCACTTCCCCAGTACGACGCCACCGACCCCGTCGAAAGCGCCGTGGTCAAGCGTCTGGCCGGAAACTGGGAGCATCGGGCAACCGTCAAGAAGGCCGAACCGGATCTCGACGACCTCTTCGATCCTGCGAAGCACGATTTCCCCGAAGCTCTCATTCCGTTCGCGGAGCACGACACCTACCGCGAACTCCCCGAGGCCAGGCGCGAGAAGCTTCGAGCGTGGGGCTGGATCGCCTACAACAAGAACGTCATGGACGTCGAGCAACAGGTCGTCAATCCGGGTTTCTCGTTACTGGCGCAGGATGCCTTCGAGACCGGACTCGGCGACACGCTCGCAGTCGCCGTCACCCAGGCAATGGTCGACGAGCAGTACCACACCCTCATGCACCTCAACGCGAGCGTCCTGACGCGTCGCAGGCGCGGTTGGCCCCTTCGAACGCAGAGCCTTCCCTTCAGCGCGACGGTTCGACGACGTCAGAAAGCTCAGCTGACGGCACCGGACTCGGAGAGCGCGGCTCTCAGCGCCCTCGCGTTCACGACCGTGGCAGAGATCTCGATCACGTCCTACCTCGACCTGATCGAGGACAACGAACTGGTCCAGCCGGTGAACCGGGCAACCGTCAAGCTGCACAACCGAGACGAGTACTGCCACGCGTCGATCGCCGACGACCTGGCGGGCATCGTGTTCGAGAAGCTCGACGACCGAGGTCGACGCAGTTTTCTCGACGGCCTGAAAGACGGAATGGACGCGTTCTCCAGTACGGACTTCTCGACGTGGCGAGCCATTCTGCATCAGGAGGAGGTCCCCGATTTCGAGCGAATGCTGAACGAGGTCGAGACCGACGGGAGCAGGCGGCAGCTGATCCAGGACTACAGCGGCATCAGGGCGCTGTGCCGAAAACTCGACGTCGAGGACGAAATCGGTATCGACTGGGCGTGAGCGTTCGCTCGGGTTCGCTGTGACCGCAGGTAACATCTCAGGGCGGAACTGCTCGACCCTCACTGTCCCCGACCGTACGGAGAATCGATGGCCTTGTCCGAGGACGCAGCTGTACTGGTGGAGGACGTCCACAAGTCTTTCGACGACGTCCACGCTCTCCGCGGGATCAGCTTCTCGGCCCCTCGCGGTTCGGTTCTGGGAATCCTCGGCCCCAACGGCGCAGGCAAGACGACGACGGTCAAGGTTCTGTCGACGTTGATCAGGCCCGACCGAGGGCGCGCTCTCGTCGCAGGGCACGACGTGTCCGCCGAGGCGCCTGCAGTTCGACGGTCGATCATGATGACCGGCCAGTACGCCGCACTCGACGACACGCTGTCCGGGCGCGAGAACATCGAGCTGTTCGGCCGTTTGATGGGGCTCGACAAGAAGGCATCCAAGGCTCGCGCCCAGGCCCTCCTCGAGGAGTTCGACCTGGTCCACACCGGAAAGCGTCCTGTGCGGGGCTACTCGGGCGGTATGCGTCGCCGTATCGACATCGCGTGCGGGCTTGTCGTTCGCCCCAAGGTCGTGTTCCTCGACGAGCCGACGACCGGTCTCGATCCCCGCTCCCGTCAGGGTGTGTGGTCGCTGGTCGAGGCTTTGAAGGCGCAGGGCATCACCGTTCTGCTGACGACGCAGTACCTCGAAGAGGCCGACGTGCTCAGCGACAACATCATCGTCATCGACAAGGGCACCGTCATCGCCGAAGGCACGTCGGACGAGTTGAAAGCGATGACCGGCGGCAACTTCTGTGAGGTCGTGCCGTTGGATCCCGATCAGCTGCCCGCCGTGGTGACGGTTCTCGGCGAGCTCGTCCCCGAGGCCGTCGCCAAGGATCTGACTCCCGGCGTCGACCGGTTGTCGATTCCGGCTCCGGACGGCGCAGGCACGTTGTCGGAGGTTCTTCGACGGATCGACCAAGCGGGCATTCCCCTCGCCGACATCGCGTTGCGACGGCCGTCTCTCGACGACGTGTTCCTGACTCTGACCGGCCACACCAACCCGGTTCCGACGCCGTGACCACAGCCGAGAGAGATTCGCGATCCTCGGAGAGCGAGGCCGGCGACGACCGATCACGTCGACGGCGGTTCGAGCCGTCGGGTTTCGTCCAATGGCGTGTCCTGACTGCGCGGACGGTGCGCACGATGGTCAAGAAGGGTGAACTGCTGGTCGCGGTCATCGCACCGCTGATCTTCACCATCGGCTTCTATCTGCCGCTGAAGTTCGTCATGCAGTTCCAGGGCATCGACTACGCCCAGTTCCTGATGCCGATCATCGTCCTGCAGGCCATGGCGTTCACCGCAATCTCGTCCGCGCAGCGCGCGTCGACCGAGGCCTTGACGGGGTTGTCGACGCGGCTCAAGACGATGCCCGTCGTCATCGGGGCCCCGCTGATGGCCCGCATGACCAGCGCGTTCCTGAGATCCACGGTGACGCTCACCGCCGCGCTCATCTACGGCCACGTCATCGGCTTCCGGTTCAGCGCAGGTCCACTGCAGGCCATGATGTTCGGTGCGACGGCTCTGGCCATCAGCACGGTGCTGTCGTTCGGCGCCGACGCGATCGGCACGTTGTCCAAGAGTCCGGAGGCGACGAGCCAGGCGCTGACGCTCCCCCAACTGATTCTCGGGATGGCGTCGACCGGCTTCGTTCCGGAGACCGGGTTCCCCGAATGGATTCGACCGTTCGTCCGCAACCAGCCGATCTCACAGTTCTCGGCCGCGATGCGAGACATGGCCGAAGGCGCCATCACGTTCTCGGTCATTCTGCCGGCGCTGCTGTGGATCATCGGATTGAGTGTCGTGCTGATTCCGCTCGCTCTGTGGGCGAGCCTGCGACGGAGAGAGTGAGCATGACCGACCTGCACCCGGCCCGTTCGACACCGACATCGACCCTGGATTTCCCCGAGGTCGAACATCCGCTGCCCGAGTCTTCCCCCCGCGCACTGTGGACGCACAGCCTGATTCAGTGCAAACGTCTGCTGATCCGGTGGTCGCGTGACCCGTCGACGATGATTCAGGCGATCCTGTACCCGGCGCTGATGCTGCTGATGTTTCGGGTCGTGCTCGGCAACTCGATCACGCTGGCCACGGGCCAGCCCGCCGTGTACGGACAGGTTCCGCTCATTGCGCTGATCGGCGCAATGTTCGGGTCGATCGTCAGTGCCGTCGGGCTCAAGGGCGAGCGGAACAGCGGTCTGTTGTCTCGCTTCTACACGCTGCCGACGCATCGGGCCGCTGGTCTGCTCGGACGCATGATGGCCGAGGCCGTGCGAGTTCTGGTCACGACGATCGTCATCGTTGCGATGGGCTTCGTTCTCGGGTTCCGATTCAACAACGGCCTGCTGGCTGGAATCGGGTTGATTCTGCTGCCGATCGTGTTCGGTCTCGGCTTCGCGGTGATGGTGACGTTCCTCGCGACGGCCGCCGGAGACGCTCCGCTCGTCGAACTGGTGTCGATGTTGTGCACGCTGCTGCTGTTCTTCAATTCGGGCTTCGTACCCGTTGCGGCGTATCCCACGTGGCTACAGCCTGTCGTCGCGGCGCAGCCGATGTCGTGTGCGGTCGACGCGATGAGAGCTCTGGCGTTGGGCGGTCCCACCCTCGTCCCGGTGCTGCAGACGCTGGCGTGGTCGTTCGGTCTGGTGGCGGTGTTCCTCGTCCCGGCGATTCGCGGATACCGACGCGCTTCGTCGTCGGCCTGACAATCGAGAGCGGCGCCGTACGAGTCGTACCGAACGGTTGTGTGGACTACAGTTCGGACTCGGACCCGCTCCCATCGACGGGCTGACTGCAGGAGTGCCATGTCCGAGGGTCGATCCCTTACCCCGCACGTAACCGTCGTCATCCCTACGAGGAACCCCATCCAATTGCTCGACGAGCAGTTGAACGGACTCGCAAAGCAGAATTATCCGGGAGCCTTCGACGTCGTGGTCTCGGACAACGGAGGCAGCGCGGACATGGCCGACCACGTCTCGAGCCATCCGCTGAAAGATGCGTTGACGCTGACCTACGTGGATTCGTCCGACAGTTCCGGGGCGGCCCATGCCCGTAACCGAGGCGTCGAGGCCGCGACGGGCGACTTCCTGGCGTTCTGCGACGCGGACGACGTCGTACACCCCACATGGCTCGGTGAATTGGTGACCCTGGCGCAGCAGCACGATCTCGTGGGTACCGCCGTCGAGACGACCAGCCTGAATTCAGCGCGTGCCCTGTCCTGGACACCGACCACTCGGCCGGAGCGTCAGGGCAAATCCCCGTTCCTACCCTTCGCCATCGGCGCGAGCCTCGGCTGTTGGACGTCCGTCTACCGCGATCTGGGCGGTATGGACAACCGCTATTCGACCAGCCAGGACGTCGAGTTCAGCTGGCGAGCGCAGCTGGCCGGGTACTCGCTGGGTTTCAGCAACGAGCAACTGGTGGCCTATCGCCTCCGCGACGAGTTCAAGCCGCTGATCCGCCAGTCGTACCGACTCGGTTACGGCTTCGCGAAGCTACAAGGTGACTACCGCGACCGAGGCTGCCCGCCGGTGAAGGTCAGGCGGGTTCTGTACTGGTGGACGTTGCTGCTGTTGGGCAATCCGCTGGTTCCGAGGTTCGTCGTACGCGTCTCGCGAGGCCAGTGGGTCAGAGCGGTCGCCGCGCACACGGGCGAAGTGCGCGGCGGAATAAGGTACCGCACATTCGGGTGGTAGCAAGTTGATTTCTCCAACGTTTGCCGCAATCCTGGTGGGCGACCCCGACGAATCCCCACAAGGGCAACACAGGGAACGCAAAGGAGAAACTGTTGAGTTTTCGCGGTACGGCCCGTTTTCGCAGGACCTACTCGCTACTCGCATCGTTGCTGCTTCTCCTCGGCGCCGGAGCACTGGTGACCGCGCCGAGCGCGGCCGCAAGTCCTCCACCGTTCGTCGACCAGATGGGTGTGCCTCCTGCGGGCTCGAACGATTGGTCGTGCACACCGTCACCTGAGCACCCTCGTCCGGTGGTTCTGATTCACGGCACCGACACCGACATGCAGGAGAGCTGGCCGACGCTGTCTCCCGAGCTGGCATCGCAGGGCTACTGCGTCTTCGCGCTCAACTACGGCGCGATGCCGGTCATGTGGGACCACAGCAGACTCGTCTGGGGCATCGACGACATCACGAAGTCCGCCGCGGAGCTCGACCGGTTCGTCGATTCGGTTCTGACCAGCACCGGCGCATCCCAGGTCGATCTCATCGGTCACTCGCAGGGCGGAACTCTCGCGCGCCAGTACCTGAAGTTCAACGGCGGCGCCGACGCGGCCGACCCGGCTCGGAACAAGGTGCATCGCGTCATCACCCTCGGCGCCACGAATCACGGCACCAATTTCGCCGGTCTGCAGCAGCTCTACCTCGTCGGGGTTTCCCTCGGGCTACCGCGTGACGTGACGTCGCAGCTCATCTTCGGTGTGGCAGGCACTCAGCAGCTCATCGGTTCGCCGCTCCTCAAGCAGCTCAACGCAGGCAGCGAGGTCATGCCAGGTGTCGAATACACCGTCATCGCCACGCGCCACGACGCCGTCGTGACTCCTCCCGAGCGCACGTTCCTCGACGACGGCGGCAGCGGGCAGGTCACCAACGAATGGGTTCAGGACGTCTGCCCGGCGAACCAGGCGTCGCACATGGGACTGACGCGTGATCCCGACGTCGCCCACATGATCAGCACTGCCCTTGACCCCAGTTACGCCGAGACACACCCGCTGGTGTGTGCGGCGCCCGCTGAGTAGCCCAGGGACGGGCGGCGTCGGTCTCGATCACCGCATCCAGGTCGAGAATGTCGGGGTCCAATTCCGTCGCCGACGGCGCGAACAGATGCGTCACCCACAGCTGCTCGACGGTGTCCGCGACGCTACCGCCCGGCACCCCGACAGCGATCGAGGCGCCTGTCACGGACGCGGCGAGAACAGCGAATGCGTCCCACGCACGCGCGGCGGCGGACTCGTCCACGACGAGGATTCGAGACTCGTACGTCAGCTTCCAGGTATCCACCGCCGCGAGCGCTCGTGTCGCAACGTCGCCGTGGGTCAGTACGGTCTCGCCCAGCTCGTCGACGACGATCATCGCCGCGTCGTCGGCCAGCAGCGTGCGAGTTCGTGACGCGTAATCGACCGGCCTGCTCGACTGCCCGGCGATCGAGTCGGCGGTGACCGGATCCTCGAGAGCAATCGAGCCGCGTCGGGTGTCGGCGCCTGCGTGAACGACGAGCGTGTCCGCCGAGTCGGCGGGCCCTACGACGAGCGCAGCGCCCGCGGACCACACCGCCCACGCCGCGGTGACGGAAGCGATCGACATCGGCAGGTCGACGGCGACGCGGTCTCCCGGCCCGATTCCGCGCGCGACGAGGTATCGCGCCAGACGGGCTGCGCCTGCGGCGATCTCGGCGTAGCTCACCTCGGTCTCGTGGGTGACGACGGCGGGAGCGTCGGGTTCGGAATCGACGGCAGCCTCGATCGTCTGCGGGAGCAGACGGACGTTCCGACGCGGCGCGACGGCGGGTGCGTCGACGGCCGGCTCTGTCCGCTCGGCCTCGGTGCGCACGTCGATGTCGCCGACGACGGTGTCCGGTGACTCGGTCAGGACGCGCAGTACCCGCGTCAGCCGTTCCGCGAGGCTACGAACGGTGACGTGGTCGTAGACGTCCGTGGCGTAGACGATCGAGCAGGTGAGAGCGCTGGTGCCGTCCTCCCCTACGCCGTCGGAGAACACGAACTGCAGGTCGTAATTGGCCGTCTGGGTGCCCGAGGCGAGGCCCGAGATCGACAGTCCCGGCAGATCGAGCCACGAGGTTCCGTGATTCTGCAGTGCGACGACGACCTGGAAGAACGGTGTCCTCGATTCCGAGCGCGGTGGGTCGAGCAGTTCGACGATGCGCTCGAACGGCACGTCCGCGTGGGCGAAGGCGTCGAGATCGACCTCCCGTGCGCCCGTCAGGACGTCCGACACCGTGGCGTCGGCCGCGACGTCCGTACGCAGCACGAGCGTGTTCACGAACATGCCGACCACGTCGTCGAGTGCCGATTCGCCGCGCCCGGCCACCGGGGTGCCCACCGCGATGTCGTCGTTCCCCGACAGCCGTGCGAGCAGTACCGCGACGGCAGTGTGCAATGCCATGAACAACGTCGCGTTGTGGCTGCGCACCACCTCGTCGAGCGCGGTCAGCAAGGCCTTGCCGATCGCGAACTCATGGGTGGCACCGATACCCGTCGGTGCCCCCACACGCACCCGATCCGGCGTCGGACCGTCCTGCTCGGCAAGGCCGGCCAACGCGCTGCGCCAGAACGATTCCTGGGTCGCCACGATCGACGCCGGGTCGTCGGCGTCGCCGAGAACGTCCCGATGCCACAGCACGTAGTCGGCGTATTGCACGGTGAGAGGCGCCCATTCGGGTACGCGCCCTACCGCACGTGCCGCGTACGCAGCCATGAGGTCGCGTGTGAGTGGCCCCATCGAGAACCCGTCGGCCGCGATGTGATGGACGACGAGTACCAGGATGCGCTCGCTGCCGGACATCTCGAGCACACGCACGAGCAGCGGCACCGACGATGCGACGTCGAACGGGTGATCCACCAGCTGTCGCACACGATCCGCCGCGTCATCGGCGTCGACATGTTCGCGCCCGACGAGCGACAGGACGTCCGCGACGGGCAGTACTTCCTGAGTGCCGATGCCGTCGACGTCCGGGTACCGCGTCCGCAACGTTTCGTGACGAGCGATGACGTCGGTGATCGCAGACATCAGCGCGTCGACGTCGAGATCTCCGCTCATCCGAAGTGCCAGGGAGATGTTGTAGGCGGCCGACGTCGGATCCAGTCTGTTGGCCAGCCACATTCGACGCTGAGCGAGCGACAACGGGATGGTGTCCGGTCGCGTGCGTGCACCGAGCGCTGGCCGATCGTCGTCGCCGACGGCCGTCTCGAGTCTGGCCGCGAGCTCGGCGACCGTGGACGCCTCGAACAGGGTGCGCACGTCGACGCGTGAGTCCAGCGCCGCACCGAGCCTCGACACGACGCGGGTCGCGATCAGCGAGTTGCCGCCCAGGGCGAAGAAATCGTCGTCGGCTCCGACGCGCTGCCGCCCGAGGACGTCCGCGAAGACGTCGGCCACGACTTCCTCGATCGGATTCGACGGTGCCCGGAAGGCGGTTTCGACGAGAACCGGCGCGGGCAGCGCCGACCGATCCAGCTTTCCGTTGACTGTCAGTGGTATCGATTCCACCGCGACGAACGCCGACGGCACCATGTAGTCCGGCACCCAGGTGCCGACGCCTCGACGAAGATTCTCCGGTTCCAGCTCCTCGTTCTCGCCGAGCACGACGTAGGCGACGAGCTGCACACCGGCCGGTGAGTCCTCACGCAGGACGACGGCCACCGACGCCACCGACGGCTGCGCCGCGACCGCCGCTTCGACCTCGCCGATCTCGATTCGGAATCCCCGCACCTTGACCTGATCGTCGGTACGTCCGAGATACTCGAGCTCGCCGGTCGACTCCGCCCGACGCCATCGAGCCCGGTCACCGGTTCGGTAGAGCACTCCGCCGTCACCGTCGAACGGGTCCGCGACGAAGCGCGTCGCCGTCAGCCCGGAGCGCCCGACGTACCCACGTGCGGCCTGTCCACCCGAGACGTAGAGCTCGCCCGCGACGCCGATCGGCACCGGACGCAACCGTCGGTCCAGGACGTACATGCGCAGCCCGGGAATCGGTACCCCGATCATCGACGCCGACCGCGTGTCGTGCGCGGTGATCCGGCGGATCGACACGTGCACCGTGGTCTCGGTGATGCCGTACATGTTGATCAGCGCGGGCCCGACGCGTCCGTCGGCGTCCTCGGTGCCGTCTCCGTGGCGCTCGATCCAGTTCTGCAGGCGACGCGGTTCGAGCGCCTCGCCGCCGAACACGATGTAGCGCAGTGCAAGTGGGACCGCGGGCAGGACCCGATCGACCTCGGCGAGTTGGTGGAACGCGGACGGCGTCTGATTCAGGACGGTGACCTTCTCGGTGGCCAGCAGCTCACGGAAGGCTTCCGGGGAACGGGACGTGAAGTAGTCGACGACGACGAGCGTGCCGCCGTGCAGCAACGGTCCCCACATCTCCCACACGGAGAAGTCGAACGCGTAGGAATGGAACATGGTCCACACGTCGTTCTCGTCGAACCGGAACGCCGCGGATGTCCCGGCGAACAGCCGCAGCACGTTGTCGTGCGTGACGACGACGCCTTTCGGTCGTCCCGTGGAACCCGACGTGTAGATGACGTAGGCGGTGTTGCCCGACGACACCGGCACCCGCACCTCGCCCCGGACGGCTCCGTCGGTCTCCGGTGTCGATTCCGACGGATCGATCACCGGCAACGTTCCGAAGTCGAGATCGTCACCGGATGCGACGACGGCGACGGGCCGGGCGTCGTCGAGTATGAAATCGATGCGTTCCCTCGGGTACGACGGGTCGACCGGCAGGTATCCCGCTCCGGACGTCACGACGGCGAGAAGCGCGACGACCAGATCGATCGATCGCGGAAGTGCCACTGCCACCAGTGTTTCCGGTCGTGCGCCCGCAGCTTTCAGACGACGTGCGAGTACATGCACTCGGTGGAGAAGTTCGGCGTACGAGCAGGATTCGTCGCCGTGACGAACCGCAACGCGGTCCGGACAGCGCGTCGCCGCCGTTTCGAACGCCTCGGCCAGCGTCGCCGAGACCGGTAGCTCCTCCGATCCCGAGATGCTCCAACGGTTCACGATGATGTCGAGCTCGTCGGGCGGGGTGAGGTCGACGTCACCGACCACAGTGTCCGGCTTCTCGACGAATGCGGTGAGCAGCCGCACGAAAGCCGAGGCCCAGCCCCGAACCGTCACGTCGTCGAAAAGGTCCGTCGCATAGGTGAATTCGACAGCCCATCCGTCGACGTCGCCGCCCGAATCATACGCGTCGGCAACGGTCACCTGCAGGTCGAACTTGGCTGCGATGGCATCGAACTCCATGCCGCTGACGGTCAGATTCGGCAACTCCAGCCGAGTGGTCGCCAGATTCTGGAACGTCAGCATCACCTGGAACAGCGGGTGCCGTCCGCGCGAACGATTCGGATCGAGAACTTCGACGAGCTTCTCGAACGGTATGTCCGCGTGAGCGAATGCCGACAGGTCGTTCTCGCGCACCTCGTCGAGCACGTCCTCGAAGGATGCGCCCGTGTCGACGCGGGTCCGCAGGACGAGTGTGTTGACGAACATGCCGATCATGTCGTCGAGTTCGGAGTCGCCGCGTCCGGCGACCGGTGTGCCGACGGCAATGTCGTCCGACGCGGACAACCGTGCCGACAGCACGGCGAGCGCGGAATGCACGACCATGAACGGCGTCGCGCCTGCAGCATGCGCGACGTCGGTGACTCGGCGACGTACCTCGGCGTCGATCGACACCGTCACCACTGCGCCCGTGTGCGATTCGGTCGTGGGGCGCGGGCGATCGGCCGGGAGTTCGATCTCGTCGGGAAGGTCGGCGAGTTGGCGTGTCCAGTAGTCGATCTGGGTCGACGTGATCGACGACGGGTCGTCTTCCGAGCCGAGCACTTCGCGTTGCCACAATGCGTAGTCGGCGTACTGGATCGCCGGACGTTCCCACCCGGGATCCTGCCCGATCACCCGTGCCGCGTAGGCGCGCACGAGATCCCGGGTCAGGGGCCCGATCGAATAGCCGTCCACCGAGATGTGGTGGGCGACGACGACGAGCACATGCATCGTCGGCGATTCGCGGAACAGCGTCGCTCGGACGGGAACGGCCGCAGTGATGTCGAACGGTGCGCCGACCAGCTCGAGGACCCGAGCGGAGACCGTCGCGGAATCGATGTCCTCCATGTGCAGCACGACGGAACTGTCCGACACCGGCTCGATGACCTGGTACCCGACCCCGGCGATGTCGGGGTACACCGTGCGCAGTATGTCGTGCCGAGCGGTCACGTCGTGGAACGCCGAGGTGAACGCATCGACGTCGAGTTCTCCGGCGAGCCGAATCGTCACCGGTACGTTGTGGGCGGCGGACTCGGGGTCGAGTCGACCCAGAAACCACATGCGTTGCTGCGCAAGCGACAACGGGACGGGTGCGTGTACGTCTCGTCGCACGTGAACGGGTACGCGGTGCGCCGGTTCGGTGTGCATTTCGATGCGCGCGGCGAGAGCTTCGACGCCGGGAGATTCGAAGACCGATCTGAGCGAGACGTCCGCGTTCAGCGCCGAGGACAACCGCGCGACGACGCGCGTCGCCGTCAGCGAATTGCCGCCCAGCGAGAAGAAGTCGTCGTCCAGACCCACCTGCTCGGCGCCGAGCAGGTCGGCGAACGTCGCCGCGACGACTTCCTCGATCGGCGTGGACGGCGGTCGGAAGGCCTTGACCTCGAAGATCGGTCGCGGAAGCGCACGTCGATCCAGTTTGCCGGTCGGACCGACCGGCAGCGTCTCGACGACCATCACCGACGTGGGCACCATGTAGTCGGGCACCCCGCGGGTCGCCGTACGACGCACCTCGACCGGGTCCACGACACGTCCTGGATTCGGGACGACGTACGCGACGAGGATGTCACCGACAGTGGCGTCCGTGCGCAGTACCACGACGGCTTGGCCGACGCCGTCGTGCGCGAGCACCGCCGCTTCGATCTCGCCCAGTTCGATGCGCTGGCCACGGAGCTTGACCTGGAAATCGCGTCGGCCGAAGTATTCGAGTTCGCCGTGCGGATTCCACCGTGCGAGATCGCCGGTGCGGTACATCCGAGAACCCTTGGCGGAGAACGGATCGGCGACGAATCGATCGGCGCTGAGCTCCGGGCGTCCGACGTAGCCTCGCGCCAACTGCACTCCGGCGACGTACAGTTCGCCGACCACTCCCGGTGGCACCGGGTGCAATCGACCGTCGAGCACGAAGCATCGGGTGTTCGACACGGGCCGTCCGATGGGCACGGCCACGACGTCGGACGGCACGAACTCGTGATACGTCACGTCGACCGCGGTCTCGGTCGGGCCGTACAGATTGACCACACGAGTCGACGGCAGTAGCTCCCGTGCGGTTCCCGCCGTGGCCGCCGGAAGCGCCTCACCGGATGCGAACACCCAGCGTAGCGACGTGACGGCGTCGACGGCAGGTCCGGCGAGAAACACCGCAAGCATCGACGGAACGAAATGCGCGACGGTGACCGACTCTTCGGCGAACAATCCAGCCAGGTAGGCCGGGTCGCGATGGCCGTCGGGCCTTGCGACGACGAGTTCGGCTCCGATCTGCAGCGGCCAGAACAATTCCCACACCGACACGTCGAATGTCACCGGCGTCTTCTGCACCACGACATCGTCGACGCGAAGCCGGTACTCGGCCTGCATCCAGGACAATCGATTCACGATCGCACGATGGTCGACGACGACGCCCTTCGGTCGCCCGGTCGATCCGGACGTGAACAAGACGTAGGCGGGATGGCGCGGTCGCAGCGGCGCAGTCCGTTCCTCGTCCGTCACCGGTGCACCGGACATGCCGCTCAGGTCGACGGTATCGACGTCGACGCGCCGGATCCCCGGCGGGACGACGTCGTTCGAGGCCGCCAACACCACGGACACGCTCGCGGCGCCCAGTACGTAGTCGACTCGATCGGCCGGCTGGGTCGAATCCACGGGAACGTACGCACCTCCCGCCGTCACCACTGCGTAGATCGCGACCAGCATGTCGATCGAACGCGGAAGAGTCACTGCGACAGCGGATTCCGGTCCGACACCCTCTCCGATCAGAACGCGGGCGAGCTGGTTCACCCGAGAACCGAACTGCGCGTAACTGATCGACTCGCCCGAACAGGTGAGCGCAACGGCGTCCGGCGTCGCCTGCACCCGCTCGGAGAACCGGTCGAGGAGCAATTCGTCAGCCGACGCCACGTCGGTGGCGTTCCATTCCCGCAGGACCAACTGCTGCTCATGGTCGTCGACGACGTCGATGTCACCGACGATCGTCGACGGGTCGTTCACGATGGTCCGAAGAATCTGCAGGAACCGCCGTGCCATGCGCACCACTGTCGGTTCGTCGAACAGGTCGGTGAGGTACAGGAACTGTGCCAACATGCCGATCGGCTCACCCGACGCGTCGAACTCCTCCGACATCGTCAGGTACAGATCGAATTTGGCGAGCCCCGTCTCGAGTTCGACGCCTGCCGCACTGAGGCCGGGAAGTTCGACGGTGGTGCGCTCGAGGTTCTGGAATGCGAGCATCACCTGGAACAGCGGTTGGCGCGCCGTCGATCGAGGTGGGTCCAGAATCTCGACCAGCCTCTCGAACGGAATGTCGGCGTGTGCGAAGGCGTCGAGATCGACGTCGCGGACGGAACTCAACAGGTCGGAGATCGCCATGCCCGACGGCACGGCGGTGCGCAGCACGAGCGTGTTGACGAACATGCCGATCACGTCGTCCAGCGCCCGCTCACCGCGTCCGGCGATGGGAGTGCCGATCGCGATGTCGTCACTTCCCGACAACCGCGCGAGCGTGATCGCGAACGCAGCGTGCACGATCATGAACGGCGTGCATCCGACCTCGAGCCCGAGGGCGACGATCGATCTGTGCAGCGCCGCGTCGATGCCGAAGGCGTGGATGCCTCCATACTCGGTCAGAGTGACCGGACGTGGGCGATCGGTCGGTAGGTCGAGCTGTTCGGGGATCCCGTCGAGAGCCCGCTTCCAGAACGCGATCTGCGTACTCATGATGGAGTTCGGATCCGATTCGTCACCGAGCATGTCTCGTTGCCACACAGCGTAATCCGCATACTGGACCGACAGGTTCTGCCACTGCGGCGCTCGACCACCGATGCGCGCGGCATAGGCCGTCACGATGTCCCGCATCAACGGTCCCATCGAGAAGCCGTCGGCGGCGATGTGATGCACGACAACAGCGAGAATGTCCTCGGTCTCGCTCATCCGGTACAGGTGGGCACGGAACGGCGGTTCGTTCGCCAGGTCGAACCCGCGGACGACGAGCAGCCGGATGTCCTGCAGCGCATCCGCTTCGGTGCACTCGGCCACGCCGAGCGTGAACTCCGACGACGACAGCGGAAGCACCACCTGATGACCGACGCCGTCGACGTCGGGATAGACGGTGCGCAACGACTCGTGGCGTCCGCGCACGTCGTCGATCGCCGACCCGAGTGCATCCGCATCGATTCCACCGCGGAGCCTGACGACGATGGGAATGTTGTAGGCCGCGGAGTTCGGATCGAACCTGTCGAGGAACCACATGCGTTGCTGCGCAAGGGACAACGGAACGCGACGCGGTCGTCGACCGGCACGAAGCGGCACTCGACCGCCGCTTCCGACGCTGCCATGCAGGAGTGCCGCCAGGCCCTCGACCGTGGAGACGTCGAAGATGGCTCTGACCGGCACCTGGGCATCGAGGGCAGCACCGAGCCGGGACACCACCTGCGTCGCGACCAACGAATTGCCGCCGAGCGCGAAGAAGTCGTCGTCCAGACCCACGCGCGGTACACCGAGTATCTCCTCGAACACGCGAGCGACCGCGACCTCGGTGTCCGTCGTCGGTTCGCGGAATTGCCGGACCTCGAACACGGGATTCGGCAACGCCTTTCGGTCGAGCTTGCCCGACGGCCCGAGCGGCAACTCGTCGAGCACCAGGATCACCGCGGGGACCATGTACTCCGGTACCGACCGGCCCGCCGACGCGCGCAGCGCATCGACGTCGATCGAACGATCCACTGCTGCAACGACATACCCGACCAACCGATCGCCGCGGACCTGGACGACGGCCTGCGCAACAGCGTCGTCGGTCAACAGCGCCGACTCGATCTCCCCCAACTCGATACGCAGACCACGCAACTTCACCTGGAAATCACTACGACCGATGTACTCGAGTTCGCCCGACGCAGTCCAGCGCACCAGGTCCCCGGTCCGATACAACCGACCACCGACATCGAACGGATCCGCCACGAACCGATCCGCCGACAAATCCGGACGACCGTAATACCCGCGCGCCAACTGCACACCCGCGAGGTAGAGCTCACCCACCATGCCCACCGACACCGCACGCAGCCGGCCATCGAGCACATGAACCCGCGTGTTGAACACCGGCCGCCCGATCGGCACCACAGCCGAATCCGACGCCGTGTACTCGTGGAACGTCACATCCACCGCAGCCTCGGTCGGACCATACAAATTCACCAACCGAGCCGACGGCAACACCCCCGCGAACGACCGCGCCGTCGCCACCGGCAACGCCTCACCCGAGGCGAACACCCACCGCAGGCCCGACGCCTCGGCTGCCGACGGCTCCCCCGCGAACACCGCCAACATCGACGGCACGAAATGCGCCACCGACACCCGCTCATCCCGCATCAACGACGCCAGATACACCGGATCCCGATGACCATCCGGCCGCGCGATCACCAACCGCGCACCGACCTGCAACGGCCAGAACAACTCCCACACCGACACATCGAACGTCACCGGCGTCTTCTGCACGACGACATCGGAATCGGTCAGCGCGTACTCCGCCTGCATCCACACCAGACGATTCACGATCGCCGCATGCGAAATCGCCACACCCTTCGGCCGACCCGTCGACCCCGAAGTGAACAACACATACGCCACATTCGACGCCGCCAACGGCGACACCCGATCCACATCCGACACCGAACCACCGGCAAACCCACCGAGCTCCACACGATCCAACTCGACGACATCCACGCCATCAGCGGCGAAGCCATCCCGCGACGACGACAACGCCACCGTCACCTGCGCCGTCTCCAGAATGTAAGCCACCCGCTCGCCAGGCTGATCCGGATCCACCGGCACATACCCCGCACCAGCCTTGATCACGCCATACAAACCGACCATCAAATCCAACGACCGACGCATCGCCACAGCCACCAACGACTCCGGACCCACACCCCGCGAAATCAAGTATCTGGCAACCCGATTCGCCCGAGCATCGAACTCCGCGTACGACAGCGACTCACCCTCGAACACCAACGCCACCGCATCCGGCGACGCCGCGACCTGCGCATCGAACAACGACACCAACGTCGCCGCCGAATCCACCACGCGTGCAGTGTCGTTCACCCCGGCCAACAACACCCGCTCGGTATCGTCGACAAGATCGATGTCACCGACCCGCACCGTCGCGTCGGATGCCACTGCAGCAAGTATCCGCACGAATCGGCGACCGATCAGTTCGACGGTCGACGCGTCGAAGATGTCAGTCGCGTACGTGATGCCGATCGACAGGCCGGTGCTCTGCTCGACCACGGTGCTGCGCTCGAGAACGGAGAACTCGAGGTCGACTTTGGCTGTCGCGACGTCGGTTTCGAGCGCACGCGCGGTGAGACCGTCGAGCTGCAGGTCGATGTCACCGACGTCACCGAAGGTCAGCATCACCTGGTACAGCGGATGTCGTGACGTCTCCCGCGGCGGGTCCACCAGTTCCACGACGCGTTCGAACGGCACATCCGCGTGCGTGAACGCGGCGAGATCCACTTCGCGTGCATGCCCCACGAGTTCACCGAAGTGCGACACCCCGTCGACCTGGGTCCGCAGGACCAGAGTGTTGACGAACATGCCGATGACGTCGTCGAGAACGGCCTCGCCGCGACCGGCCACCGGCGTTCCGATCGCGATGTCGCCGGTGCCGGACAGCCGTGCCAGCAGGACTGCCAACGCCGCGTGCACCACCATGAACACGGTGACTCCGTGCTCGCGGGCGATCGACACGAGCCCGGCGTGAGTCGCCGCGTCGACCATCATCGTGTGCCGCGCGCCGGCTCCGGAAGGAATCGGCGGATGACGCCGATCCGTCGGCAACTGCAGCTGGTCGGTTCGTTCGGCAAGCGTGTCGATCCAGTAGCGCTCCTGGACCGCAATCGGCGACGCGGGCTCCTCCGACAGCCCGAGTACCTCTCGTTGCCACAGCGTGTAGTCCGCGTACTGCACCGGCAGAGGCTGCCACCCGGGTGCGTGACCGGCGCTACGCGCCGCGTAGGCCTCCATGATGTCGCGTGTCAGCGGAATCATCGAGAACCCGTCCGCCGCAATGTGATGCACGGCCACGACGAGTACGTGCTCGCGTGCGTCGATCTGCAACAGTCGAACTCGCAACGGCGGGGCGGCGGTGATGTCGAAGGGTTCGGTCACCGCAGTCACGATGTGACGTCGGAGGTCGGCGACGTCGACCGACGATGCATGCCAATCGATGTCGATGTCCGAGGCTGCGTGGACAAGCTGGTATCCGATGCCGTCCTGCTCGGGATAGGTCGTCCGGAGTGACGCATGCCGTCTGATCACGTCACCGACCGCGTTCTCGAGTGCCCATTCGCGAAGGTCTCCGCTGAGCCGTAGAGCGACCGAGATGGTGTTCACGGACGACCCTGGATCGAGACGATTCAGAAACCACATGCGTTGCTGCGCCAACGACAGCGGTATCCGCTCCGGCCATGTGCGCGAAGAGAGAATCGATTCGGGCGACCGACCTGCTGGTTCGGCGTCGTCGATCAGGCGAGCCCACTCGGCCACCGTCGACGCGTCGAAGAATTCTCGAACTCCGATCCGGACTCCGAACCGACTGTTCAGCCGCGCAACGACCCGCGTGGCACTGAGGGAATTGCCACCGAGTGCGAAGTAGTCGTCGGTGCGTCCGACTCGACGCACGCCGAGAATCTCCGAGAACACCGCGGCGACAGCACTTTCGGTATCGCCGACGGGTTCTGCGAATTCTTCACGTTGTTCCGACGGTTCCGGCAAGGCCGCGCGGTCGAGCTTTCCCGACGTCCCGACGGGCATCCGGTACAGAACCACCAGCTGCGACGGCACCATGTACGCCGGCAGCGTGCGTCGCAGTTCCGCCCGTAGCGCGTCGACGTCGAAGTCCGATTCTGCTCGACGAGACGGCACCACGTACCCGACGAGTCGATCACCACGAACGACGGCAGCGCTGTCCGCGACGTAGTCGTGCGCCTGCAGAACGGCTTCGATCTCTCCGAGCTCGATACGGAGCCCTCGGAGCTTGACCTGAAAGTCGGTCCGACCGAGATAGATCAATTCGCCGCCCGCGGCTCGTCTGACGAGGTCGCCGGTCCGGTACATCCTCTCGCCCGGACGGAACGGATCGGCGACGAATCGCTCGGCTGTTCTCGCGGGCGCGGACAGATAGCCACGCGCGAGTTGCACTCCGGCGATGTACAACTCGCCGACGACGTCAGGCGGTACATGGCCGAGCCCGGCGTCGAGGACGTACAGTTCGGTGTCGTCGACTGCCGTGCCGATAGGCACGACCACGTCGTCGGCGTCGGTCACCTCGTGGTGCGTGACGTCGACGGCTGCTTCCGTCGGGCCGTACAGATTGTGCAGTGCTGCAGCATGTTCGACGCGGAATCGAGCCGCAGTCGCGGCCGGTAGCTCCTCGCCCGACGCGAACACGTAGCGCAGCGTCGGCAATTCACTCGTCGTCGGCGCGTCGACGAAGGCCGCGAGCATGGACGGCACGAAGTGCACGACCGTCACGCTCGATCGACGAACGATATCGGCGAGATGGTCCGGATCCCCGTGCGCCCCCGGGTCTGCTAGCACCAGACGGGCGCCCACCTGCAGCGGCCAGAAGAACTCCCACACCGACACGTCGAACGTGAATGGCGTCTTCTGCAGGACGACGTCGTCCTCGGTGAGTACGTAGCGGCGTTGACGCCAGGCGATATTGGCCAGAATCGCCCGGTGTGACACGGCGACGCCCTTGGGGCGGCCGGTGGATCCGGACGTGAACAGCACGTAGGCCAAGTCGTCGGGACTAACCTGCCCCGCCATGCCGTCGTCGTCTCGGTCGACGTCGATGTCGATGTCGATGTCGTCGATCGTCAGCGTCTCGGCCTGCAGTCCGGGGGCGATCCTGCTGTCGGTCAGCACGACGACCGGTGTGGCCACCGACAGCACGTACGCGAGTCGGTCGACCGGATGGTCGGGGTCGAGTGGAACGTAGGCCGCGCCGGTCTTCAGGATCGCGTACATGCCGACGACGAGATCGACGGATCGGTGGAGGGCCAGTCCGACGGTGGTGTCGGCCCGCGCACCGTGGGCACGGAGCGTCTGCGCGACAACGGTTGCCCGACGGTTCAGCTCGGCGTAGGTGAGTGCGTCTGCGCGATGCTCGACGGCAATACGGTCCGGAGTGAGTGCGACGCGTGCTTCGAATGCCTCGATCAGTGTCCGCGGCCTGTCGTTCGGTTGCGGCGCCGGATCGAGACCGAGAACGTCGGCCGCCGTCTCGAGCAACGCATCCACTGCACGCTCGAGCGCGCCGCCATCGGTCGACGCACTGTCGGGAGCCAGCGCGGACAAGACCAGAGGTACGAGTGATTCGGGTCCGAGGACGCCGCCCATGGCCTCGTCGAGAGCACGCAACTCGGAGTCGACGCGGGCGAGCGTAGGACTGACGTCGCCCAATGTCACGGCCGTGCGATCGGGTGCGACCTGCGCCGCGCGCGCGATCAGTGACGGGACGTCGCTGATCGACAGCACACCGGCAGGTGGTCGATCGTCAGCCACGCGGCAGTCCTCTCATCCCCATTCTCGACGGCAACGAACAGACGATGTGCCGAGACCGGTTCGGGCTGTACGTCGATGCTGAGCTATCGGATGGTGCGCCGTCGGGCGACGGCAAACTCCAGGCTACTGAAACAAATGCCTCCCTCCAGTTCGGAGGGAGGCATTTGTGAAAATTCTCGAGCGGTGTCCGTCAGATTCCGAGCGCGCGCGCGAGCACGGGCCACGAGTTCTTCAGGTCGTCATCCCAGTAACCCCACGAGTGCGTGCCACTGTCACGGAAGTTGTACGTGGCCGGGATACCGAGCTGGTTGAGCTTGTTCTGCAGATTGTGCGAGCAGTAGTTGGTCGCGGCCTCGATGACACCGCCGACGATGATCTGGTTGGCCAGGGTGGGCACTCGGCCGTTGATGTCCGGGCCGTTCAGGTTGTCGTACATGCCAGGCAAGCCGTTGCCGTTGGAGATGTACAGATCCAGCCCACGCAGCTTCTCTGCGTTGACGTACGGATCGTTCTCGGCCCACATCGGGTCGTTGTCCGGCCCGTACATGTTGAGGGTGCTGCCGCCGCCGTACAGCTCGACGACCTGCTTGACGAAGGTCTGGCCGATCGGGTCGGACGTCTGCGCGCAGCCACTGTACGCAGCGACGCCGCGGTAGAGGTCTGGCTTGGCGATCGCGAGCTGCAGGACGGAGGTGCCCGACGAGGACAGTCCGGCGATGGCATTGACGCCGTTGGTTCCGAGGGCCGCGTCGACCAACGGCGGGATCTCCTCGGTCAGGAACGTCTTCCACTTGTTGACACCGAGGACGGGGTCGGCCTGCTTCCAGTCGGTGTAGTAGCTCCACTTTCCACCGATCGGCGAGACGACGTTGATGTTCTTGTCGCCGAAGAACTCGTACGCGTCCGTGCGCGCTCGCCAGGTAGCGGAATCCTCGCCGCCACCAGCTCCGTTCAACATGTAGAGCGTCGGTCGAGGAACGCTCGTGTCACCGGGACGCAGAACGTCGAGCGGGATCTCCTCGTCCATCGCGGCCGAGTAGACGTACATCGTCAGCTCTCGGTCGTTCTTGGTCTCGATGCGGGTGACCTTGGAACCGTCGGCAGACGTCGCGGATGCCAGAGGCGCAGCGTTGTCGACGACGGGATCGGCGGACGCCGTCCCTGCAAGGCCCGCGAAGGGCACCACCAGTGCGACGGACACGACCGCCATCCGTGTGAACACGGAGGACAACGTGCGCGGCTTCGTTCGACGCATAAGTTCTACTTCCACCATTCTGTGAGGTTTCACTCGCTCGGCTTCGTGGCTTCCCACTCGCTCGAACGACTCGGGTGTCCATCCGGACGTACCGTACCTGCCGACCCCTAATCGACATACTTCCGTTATCCGTTACCGATCCGTGTTCGTGAGATGTACCGAACCCACAGCCTCTTCCATCGGCAAGTCTCCCACTGTCGACGTCGGATCGAATACCGCTGCCGTCAGTACCCGGCGAAGAGCATGACCGAGAGCGACGACGGTCGACTCGTCGAACAGTTCGGTCGCGTACGCGATCTCGATCGACATGCCGGCGCACGATCCATCGGGTTCGGTCGCCTCGACGAACACGAAGTGCAGGTCCAGTTTTGCGGTGTCGACGTCCGTTCCCATCGCCTCCATCGTCACCCCGCCGAGTTCGGCCACCCGCTGCTCGTAGTTCTGGAACGCCATCATGACCTGGAAGAACGGCACCTGCGACACCGGCCGAGCTGGTAGCAGTTCGTTCAGCAGCCAGTCGAACGGAATGTCGGTGTTCTCGAACGCCGCTATGTCTCGGCTACGGACGTCGGAGAGCAGCTCCGCGAACGACATCGAGGTGTCGACGACGGTGCGAAGCACGACCGTGCTGACGAACATTCCGACCAACCCGTCGAGCAGTTCGTTACCGCGGCCTGCAGTGGGCGCTCCGACGGTGACGTCGGTGTTACCGGACCACCGAGCCAGTACCACAGCCATCGCCGCGTGCACGACCATGAAGCGTGTCGTTCCCGCCGCTCGCGCACACCGATCGATCGCGGCGTGTACATCCCGGTCCAGCGCAACACTCACCGAGCTTCCCGCCATCGTGCGTACCTCCGGACGAGGACGGTCCAGTTCGACGTTCAGCAGATCCGGCTGGTCTGCGAGGGTCTCACGCCAGAACTGCAACTGACGACTGGCGAGCGACGCCGGGTCGGACAGCTCGCCGAGTCTCTCCCGTTGCCACAGTGCGTAGTCCGCGTACTGAACCTTCAACGGTTCCCAACCGGGTACCTCCCCCGCAGCCCGAGCGGAATATGCCTGCGTGAGGTCGCGCGCGAACGGGCCGAAAGACGATCCGTCTGCCGCGATGTGGTGGAACACGACGACAACCACGTGCTCCGACGCCCCCAGCCGGAACAGCGTCATTCTGATCGGCGGCTCGCACCCGGTGTCGAATCCGACGGCGAGCAATCCGGCCATGCGGTCGGGCAGATCGTCCTCCGTCACGTCGATCGGTGACAGGTCGAGTGATACCGCCTCGGCGGGCAGAATGTCCTGCACGGGAACATCGTCGACTTCGGGATACACGGTCCGAAGTGATTCGTGACGCTCGACGACGTCGCGCGCGGCCACGGCCAACGCGTCCGCGTCGATCGCTCCGGTGATGCGAACCGCGACCGGAATATTGAAATACGGCGACTTCGGAATCCATTGCGCCAACGACCACGTCCTCTGCTGCTGCACCGACAGTGGGATCATGTCGGGCCTCGGCCTGCCGATCAACGGCAGTCGCCGACCGTCGCCCACGTATTCGTCCAAGGCCGAGGCCAGTTCGGCAACCGACGACGCATCGAACAGCAGTCGAAGAGGAACGGAGGCGTCGAGTGCGTCGCCGAGTCGCGACACCACTTTCGTCGCGAGCAGTGAATTGCCGCCGAGTTCGAAGAAGTCGTCGTCGAGTCCCACCTGCGGCAGGTTCATGACGTCCGCGAACACCGTCGCAACAGCCTCCTCGACACGCGTGGTCGGCGCACGGCGCTCCGCGACCGACACGACCGGATCGGGCAAGGCCGCCCGGTCCAACTTGCCGGTCGCAGTCGTCGGAATGGCGTCGACGACGATCAGGACGGCGGGAACCATGTGCTTCGGCAGCGTCTCCTTCATCAGCGTTCGCACTGCGTCCCTGGCGACATCGGTCCCGGGTCCGGCTGGCGTCACGTATCCGACGAGCCGGTCGCCGCGGACATCGACCGCAGCGCCGCCCACAGAATCGTGCTGCAGCAGAACCGTTTCGATCTCCCCGAGTTCGACGCGCTGGCCACGCAGCTTCACTTGGGAGTCGACACGCGCCACGTAGACCAGCTGTCCCGACCGAGTACGTCGAACCAGATCACCGGTCCGGTACAACCGTTCCCCTGTCGTACGGAACGGGTGCGCGACGAATCGTTCGGCCGTCAGGTCCGGTCGATTCTCGTAGCCGCGCGCCACTTGGACACCGGCCAGATACAACTCGCCGACGACACCGACGGGCGACGGCTGCAGACGTGAATTCAGCACGTAGGCACCGCAATTCCAGACAGGACTTCCGATCGGAACTCCCTCGCCGGGGCCCGTCGGAGACGACTCGCTCGGGTCGTAGCGGTGCGCCGTCGCATGGACTGCACATTCGGTCGGACCGTACAGGTTGTGCAGCGTCGCCGACGGCAGAGACGCCGACGCCGTTCGCGCCGCGGCCCGTCCCAGCTCCTCACCGGCTGCCAGCACGTGTCGAAGAGAGTGCAGCCGGGCCGGATTCACCTGAGCTGCGAAGACGGACAGCATGGACGGAACGAAAGATACCGCCGTGACACCCTCCGACTCGATCGTCGACGCGAGATACTGCGGGTCACGGTGACCGTCGTGCGCGGCGATCACCAGACGGGCACCACCTGCGGTCGCCCCGAACAATTCCCACACCGACACGTCGAACGTGAACGGAGTTTTGTGCAGCACGACGTCGTCTGCATCGATTCCGTATTCGGCAGCGAGCCAGGACACTTGGTTGACCACTGCCGCATGCGACACCGCGACGCCCTTCGGTCGCCCCGTCGACCCGGATGTGAACATCACGTACGCGGTGTTGTCGGAACGCAGCGGTCGAATGCGATCGGAGTCGGTCACGGGGTCGGACGGGAAGGCAGCTGTCGTGTCGCCGTCGATTTCCGACAGCACCATGACCGGATTTGACGTCGCCACGACGTGTTCGGTTCTGATCGATGGCTGATCGGGATCCATCGGCACGTAGGCACCGCCTGCGACGGTGATCGCATGCACGGCGACAACGAGATCCATCGACCTGTGCATCGCGACGGCCACCCGGTCCTCGGGTCCGACGCCGCACGAGATCAACCATCTCGCTGTGCGCGCAACCGTCGCGGCGAACTCACCGTAGGTCAGCAGTGCGTCCCCCTCGACCACCGCGACGGCGTCGGGAGTTCGGGTTGCCTGCCGATCCAACAACTCGGGCAGCGTGTGGACGAACGGAACCACGGTCGTCGTGTCGTTCCACTCGGAGATGGTGCGGCTGAGTTCCGTCGCGCTGACAAGACCGATGTCGCCCACCGCCACGGACGGATCCGACGTACCTTCCTCCAGTACCCGTATCCACTGTTCGCCGATCTCGCGCACTGTCGACCCGTCGAACAGGTCCGTTGCGTAGGTGATCGATCCGATCAGACCCGGCCGCCCCTCCGTGTCCGTCGCCTCCTGAACCACGAAATGCAAGTCGTACTTGGCCGATCCCGGGTCGAAGTCGACGGTGTCGACGCGCAACCCCGACAGCTCGAGCGTGCCCCATCCCAGGTTCTGGAAGCTCAACGCGACCGGCACTCGTGCACCGTTGATCCACCGACGCTCGGAGTCGATTTCCTCGAGAACGCGTTCGAACGGGACATCCGAGTGCGCAAATGCGTCGAGATCGATGTCACGGGTGTGCGCGAGCATCTCGGCGAACGTCGTCGACGACGTCGCTCGGGTCCGGAGAACCATCGAGTTGACGAACATTCCGATCAGGTCGTCCAACTCGGCGGCGCCTCGGCCAGCTGTAGGTGAACTGATCGCAACATCCTCGGTTGCGGCCAATCGTCCGAGCAGGACGGCGAGGGCAGCATGGAACACCATGAACAACGTTGCATTGTTCGCGCGTGCAAGAGCCTCGGCTCTCGCGCGGAGATTCGAGGACACCGCGAACGTCACGGTCGCTCCGGAATAGCTGGCAGGACCGGATTTCGGTCTGTCGAACGGGAGATCGATCCCCTCCGACAAACCGTCCAGCTGCTTCCGCCAGTAGTCCAGTTGTCGCGCTGCAAGCGACTGCGGATCTTCCGGAACGCCGAGGACGTCTCGCTGCCACAGTGTGTAGTCGGCGTACTGGACCGCGAGCGGTGGACGGTCGGGCGACCGACCTTCCGACCTCGCGGCGTACGACACCATCACATCTGCAGTGAGCGGGCGCATCGAGAATCCATCCGCCGCGATGTGATGCGCGACGAACACCAGCACGTGGTCGTCGTCGGCGATTCGGAGCAGTCCGGTCCGGAGCGGTACCTCGGACGAGACGTCGAAGCCGCGAGTTGCGATGTCCTCCACGGTAGCTCGAAGGTTCGCTTCGTCGACTACGGCCGGCGTGAGGTCGAGGACGATATCGTCCACGTCGCAAATCAGCTGATACCCAACACCGTCCGCCTCGGGATACATGGTGCGCAAGGACTCGTGCCGCGCCAACAAGTCGCGAACGGACGCTCGGAGGGCGTCCTCGTTCAACGGTCCGGACAGCCGAACTGCCACCGGAATGTTACGGACTCCGGAGTCGGGATAGAGACGGTTCAGGACCCACAGCCGCTGCTGCGCAAGGGACAACGGGATCCGATCCGGGCGACTCCGCGGAACTGGCGCCGATCGGCGGCAGGAATCGACCAACGTCTCGACCTTGGCCGCGAAACTGCCGACCGTCGACGCCTCGAACAGCAACCGGAGCGGGACCTGTCGGTCGAAGCGCTCCGACGCCCGGGCGACGACCTGCGTTGCGATCAGCGAGTTTCCGCCGAGCGCGAAGAAGTCGTCGTCCAGTCCGATCTTCTCCGCACCGATCACTGCGCCGAAGATGTCGGCCACGGCGAGTTCTGTGTCGGTGACCGGCGCCCTGTATTCGGTTGCAGCGAACTCCGGTTCGGGTAGGGCCTTGCGGTCGATCTTCCCGGTCGCGCCCAGCGGCAGAACGTCCATCACGATGACCGCCGACGGCACCATGTACGACGGCACGGCCTCGGACACGAACGTCGTCACATCGGCCGGCGAGATGTCGGTGGACGACGCAACGTAGGCGACCAAGCGGTCACCGAGCGTGGCGTCGCGATGCAGAACGACCGCGGCGGATTCGATGTCGGGGTGGCGCGTCAGCACCGCTTCGATCTCCCCCGGTTCTATCCGTTGGCCACGCAATTTGACCTGGAAGTCGGTGCGCCCCTTGTAGATCAGCTCGCCGTCGCGTGTCCACTGCACGAGGTCGCCGGTACGATACATGCGCGATCCGGCACCGAACGGATCAGCGACGAATCGATCTGCCGTCAATCCGGGCCGACGTCGGTATCCGCGCGCCAACTGCATACCCGACACGTACAGCTCACCCGACACGCCGACGGGCACAGGCTGCAGACGAGCGTCGAGAACTCGCAGTTTCGTGTTCCACACCGGCGCACCGATGGACACGGGGCCATCTGTGTTGTCTGCTCGGGATGCCGTGACGACCTGAACCTCGGCGGGTCCGTACCAATTGTGCAGATCTGCATCGTTGTTCGCACGGAACAGCTCGATGGTCGACGGCGTCAGCGCCTCGCCCGCCACGAAAACACGTCGAATCGAAGACCCGAGCGCACCCGCGGCGTGGCTGTACGCGACCAGCATGGACGGAACGAAGTGGATCGTCGTGACGCCACACCGTTGAATCACCTCGCGTAGGTACTCGGGATCCCGATGCCCACCGGGTTCGGCGACGACGATGCGTGCGCCGGTGTGCAACGTCCAGAACATCTCCCACACCGAGATGTCGAACGTCGTGGGTGTCTTGTGCAGCACCACATCGGTCTCGTCGAGGGGATAGTGCGCCTGAGCCCAGGACAACTGGTTCACCGTGGCGGCATGGGTGATTTCCATACCCTTCGGCAATCCGGTCGAACCTGACGTGAAGATCAAGTAGGCCGCGTCCGTCGCACGAAGAGGCCGAGCCCTGTCCATGTCCGTCACCGTCGAATTCGGCTGCGACGAGCAGTCCAAGTCTTCGAAGTAGGTCGTTCGAGAGCCGTCATCGGATGGAATGAAGTCGTCACACCGTCTGGTCAGGACGATCGCCGGGCCGGCAACGGAGATGATCCGCTCGTTGCGCTCCATCGGCTGTTCCGGATCCACCGGAACATACGCAGCGCCGGCCTTCATCACCGCGTACACGGCCACGAGCGCATCGAACGACCGCGCCATGGCCACGGCGACGGTCACTTCGGGCTGAGCGCCCATCGACATCAACTGCCGCGCAGTACTGTTGACGACAGCGTCGAATTCCGAGTAGGTCCAGGACCGGTCCCCCTCGACCACCGCAACTGCGTCCGGCGTGCGTCGAACCTGTCGGTCGAACAACTCGACCAGGTGGGTCGCAGGATCGATCCACTGGTCCGTCGCATTCCATCGGTCGACGATGTCGCAGCGTTCGACGGAATCCAGAACGTCGATGTCGCCGACCACCATGTTCGGAGTCGACACGGCCGCGGTCAGCATTCGTACGAACCGGCGTCCGACCGCGTCGATGGTGGTGTCGTCGAACAATGCAGTCGCGTACATGATCGATACGGCGACCCCGTCGACGGACCCCGCCGTGTCGAATTTTTCGACGAAGCTGAACTGAAGGTCGTATTTCGCTGTACGAGTGTCGGCGTCGACACCCGATACTGTCAGGCCGCCCAGTTCGAAGTGTTCTCGCGCGAAGTTCTGGAACACCAGAAGGACTTGGAACAGCGGCGAATGCGCCGTCGAACGCGCCGGCGACAGTTCGTCGACCAGCCACTCGAATGGCAGGTCTGCATGGCCGAAGGCCTCGATATCGGTGCGCCGCACCGATTCCACCAACTCGTCGAAGGAGGCCGCGGAAGCGACCTGTGTGCGCAGGACGAGCGTGTTGACGAACATACCGATCAGATCGTCGAGGGCCGCGTCCCCACGACCGGCAACGGGTGTGCCGATGCTGATGTCGGACGAACCTGCCCAACGCGCCAGCAGTGCAGCGAGGACAGCGTGCACAACCATGAAACGCGTTGCCCCACAACGCCGGGCAAGTGCATCGAGCGCCATATGTACCGAGCGGTCGATCTCGAATGTCGTGGACGCACCTGCCAAGGACTGAACGGCGGGACGCGGCCGGTCGGTCGGCAGATCGAGCACCTCGGGTAGATCGGCGAGATGTCCGCGCCAATAGTCCAATTGCCGACGCGCGATCGAGGCGGGGTCATCGAGCTCGCCGAGAATGTCTCGCTGCCACAGGGCGTAATCCGCGTACTGAATCGGCAAGGGAACCCAGTCGGGTTCCTGGCCGACGCTGCGTGCGGCGTACGCCGTCATGACATCACGCGCCAACGGCGCGATCGACGATCCGTCTGCGGAAATGTGATGAACGACCACGACGAGAACCCGGTCGTTTCGCCCCACTTCGATCAGCGCCGCACGGAGTGGGACGGCTGACGCGACGTCGAATCCCCTACCGACTGTGTCCGAGACGACCTCGAGTAGACCCGTTTCGGACACCGCGATCGGGTTCAGATCCAACGCGACTTCGTCCACCGAGACGACGCGCTGGACAGGAGTTCCGTCGACCGTCGGATAGTACGTGCGCAGCGCCTCGTGCCGGCCCACGACATCGAGTACGGCACCCTTCAACGCATCGACGTTCATTTCACCGACGAGACGAACAGCCATGGGCACGTTGTAGACGGCCGATTGCGGATCGAGCCGGTTGAGGAACCACATGCGCTGCTGCGCGAGGGAGAGCAGCACGTGCTCTGGACGCTCACGTGCCACCAATTGCTGTCGCCCGCCGGCACCGACCGACGACTCGACCCGTGCAGCGAGGTCACCGACCGAGGAAGCGTCGAACAGCATTCGAACCGGAACCCTCGTGTCCAACGCCGCACCCAGACGGGCAACGACCTGTGTCGCGATCAGCGAGTTGCCGCCGAGTTCGAAGAAGTCGTCGTCCACTCCGACGCGCGGGGCGCCCAACAAGTCCGCGAAAACGTCAGCGACGATCTCCTGAACGGGCGTCTGCGGAGCTCGGAACTCACGCACCTCGAACACCGGCTCCGGCAACGCCTTCCGATCCAACTTGCCCGACGCACCCACCGGCAACTCGTCGAGCACCACGAACACCGACGGCACCATGTACGACGGCAACACCTCGGCCACAGACGCTTTCACCACATCGACGTCGATCATCTCGCCGGCCGGGACAACGTACGCCACCAGCTGATCACCACGAATATCGGCCACCGCACGCGACACCGAATCACACTGCGCAACAGCCGCTTCGATCTCACCCAACTCGATCCGCTGACCACGCAACTTCACCTGGAAGTCCGAGCGGCCCACGTACAGGAGCCGGCCTGACGCGTCCCACCGCACGAGGTCTCCCGTGCGATACATACGCTCCCCAGCGCTGAACGGACTCGCCACGAACCGATCCGCCGTCAGATCCGCGCGACCGAAATAGCCCTGCGCCAACTGCATACCCGCGAGGTACAGCTCACCGACGACGCCGACCGGTGCGAGATGTAGTCGCGAATCCAAGACGTACGCAGCCGAATTCGACACAGCCGTACCGATCGGAACATCGGAAGCAGTGGCGTTTCCGTCGAGCGAGTAGGCGGTGGCGTGCACCGTGAACTCGGTAGGCCCGTACAAATTGTGCAGCTGCGCCGACGGCATCACCTGCCGAGCAGCGTTCGCGACCGACGATCCGAACGCCTCACCTGCCACCAACACGTGTCGCAGCGAGCGAACCGCCGCGGGCGACACCTGGGATGCGAATGCCGCGAGCATCGACGGAACGAACGACGTCGCCGTCACACCCTCCGACTCGATCACCGACCCCAGATACTTCGGATCACGATGACCGTCCGGCTCGGCGACGACGAGCGTGCCGCCGGCAGCCAACGTGCCGAACAACTCCCACACCGACACGTCGAACGTGAACGGAGTCTTCTGCAACACCACATCATCGGAACCCAGGCCGTACTCGGCGACCAACCACGACACCTGATTCACCACAGCCGCATGCGACACCGCCACACCCTTCGGCCGACCCGTCGACCCAGACGTGAACAACACATACGCCGCATTCGACGCACGCAACTGCCGAACCCGATCCACATCCGTCACCGGCCCGGCCGAGAACCCGCCGAGCGGGAGTCGATCCACCGCAACATGCTCGAACGCCACCTCGTCCCGCGACGTCGACAACACCACCGACACACCGGCCGTACCGAGAATGTACTGGTTACGCTCCGCAGGCTGGTCCGGATCCACCGGAACATACGCCGCACCCGACCGCAACACCGCATACAACGCCACCAGCATCGAGGTCGAACGACGCATCGCCACCGCGACCGTCCGCTCCGGACCCACTCCCTCCGAGATCAGGTAACGCGCAAGACGATTCACGCGCGCATCGAACTCGGCGAACGACAGAGCTGTCCCCTCGAACACCACCGCAGTCGCATCCGGACGTGCCGCCACCTGCGCATCGAACGCATCCAACACCGTTTCACCAGAGCCGAACTCATGCACCGACCCGACCGACGACCTCCGCAACAACTCACGCTCGGCATCACCCACCACATCGATATCCCCCACGACCACAGCGGAATCGGCAACCACTGCTTCGAGAACACGAGCAAGGCGATCGCCGAACACCGCCACTGTCGTGGCATTGAACAAATCGGTGGCGTAGGTCAACTCGAGGAGGTAGCCCTGGTCGATGCCGTCGGACACCGTCACCTGCAGGTCCATCTTCGATGCCACTACATCGAAGTCGACGCCGGAAATCGACAACCCGGGAAGCTCGAATGTCCCAGCCTGCACATTCTGGAACGTCAACAGCACCTGCACCAGCGGGTGCCTCCCCTGCGAGCGAGGAGGGTCCAACACCTCGACGAGACGCTCGAACGGAACGTCCGCGTGCTCGAACGCATCGATGTCGACGCCACGCACTGTTTCCAGTATGTCGTCGAATTCGGCGTTCCGACTGATCGGGGTGCGCAGCACCAACGTGTTCACGAACATTCCGACGAGGTCGTCGAGTTGGGCTTCACCTCGTCCGGCGACCGGGGTCCCCACGGCGACATCTTCTGTCGCGGCCAGCCGCGACAACAGCACGGCCAGCGCAGCATGTACGACCATGAATGGTGTGGCGCGGCGCTCAGCCGCGTAGGCCTCGATCGACGCGCGAAGGTCGGCCGCCAGAGAAACCGTGCGCACTGCACCCAAACCCGAAGATACGAGTGGACGCGGACGGTCTGTCGGCAGCGCCAACTCCTCCGGCAGCGATTCGAGCTTCGATACCCAGTGACGCTCCTGCGTCGCCATCAGAGAACTCGGGTCATCCGACGACCCGAGTACCTCGCGTTGCCACAGCGTGTAATCGGCGTACTGCACCGGCAGCGGCGCCCAGCCCGGTGCAGCACCGTTCACTCGTGCCGAATACGCGATCATGAGGTCCCGGGTCAACGGACCGACCGAGAAACCGTCCGCCGCAATGTGATGCACGACGACAAGCAGCACGAAGTCGTCCGCAGCTTGCTGCAGCAGTCGCGTACGGAACGGTGCCGACAAGGTCACGTCGAACCCTGTGGCGAAGAAAGCGACTGTTGCCGAACGCACCTCGGACTCCGTGACAGGCATCGGCGTCAGATCGACGACGACGTCGGCGACCGGCCGAACATCCTGGTATCCGACTCCGTCGATTTCCGGATAGACCGTTCGAAGAATGTCGTGTCGCGCGACGACGTCGCGTACTGCATCCTCCAGCGCGACTGTGTCCAATCGGCCTTTCAGTCGAACCGCCACCGGGATGTTGTCTACCGCGGATTCGGGATCCAGTCGGTTCAAGAACCACATGCGTTGCTGAGCAAGAGACAACGGCACGTGCGTCGCACGTGGGCGCGTCGTCAATGGAATGCGATCGCCGTCAGCGGATCCCACCCGTGCCGCGATACCTTCGACTGTCGATGCGTCGAACAGCATTCGAACCGGAACCCTGGTGTCCAACGCCGCACCCAGGCGGGCAACGACCTGAGTCGCGATCAGCGAGTTACCACCCAACGCGAAGAAATCATCGTCGAGACCGACTCGGTCGACACCGAGCACATCACCGAACACCCGCGCCACGATCTCCTGAACGGGCGTCTGCGGAGCTCGGAACTCACGCACCTCGAACACCGGCTCCGGCAACGAATTCCGATCCAACTTGCCCGACGCACCCACCGGCAACTCGTCGAGCACCACGAACACCGACGGCACCATGTACGACGGCAGCGTCCGCGCCACCGCGGTTCTCAGCTCGTCGACATCTACCGCACCGCCAGCCACGACGTACGCCACCAGCTGATCACCACGAATATCGGCCACCGCACGCGACACCGAACCACACTGCGCAACAGCCGCTTCGATCTCACCCAACTCGATCCGCTGACCGCGCAACTTCACCTGGAAGTCCGAGCGGCCCACGTACAGGAGCCGGCCTGACGCATCCCACCGCACGAGGTCTCCCGTGCGATACATACGCTCCCCAGCGCTGAACGGACTCGCCACGAACCGATCCGCCGTCAGATCCGCGCGACCGAAATAGCCCTGCGCCAACTGCATACCCGCGAGGTACAGCTCACCGACGACGCCGACCGGTGCGAGATGTAGTCGCGAATCCAAGACGTACGCAGCCGAATTCGACACAGCCGTACCGATCGGAACATCGGAAGCAGTGGCGTTTCCGTCGAGCGAGTAGGCGGTGGCGTGCACCGTGAACTCGGTAGGCCCGTACAGATTGTGCAGCTGCGCCGACGGCATCACCTGCCGAGCAGCGTTCGCGACCGACGATCCGAACGCCTCACCTGCCACCAACACGTGTCGCAGCGAGCGAACCGCCGCGGGCGACACCTGGGATGCGAATGCCGCGAGCATCGACGGAACGAACGACGTCGCCGTCACACCCTCCGACTCGATCACCGACCCGAGATACTGCGGATCACGATGACCGTCCGGCTCGGCGACAACGAGCGTGCCGCCGGCAGCCAACGTGCCGAACAACTCCCACACCGACACGTCGAACGTGAACGGAGTCTTCTGCAACACCACATCATCGGAACCCAGGCCGTACTCGTCGACCAGCCACGACACCTGGTTGACCACGGCCGCATGCGACACCGTCACCCCCTTCGGCCGACCCGTCGAGCCCGACGTGAAGATCACGTACGCTGCATCGTCGCGGTTAGGAAGCGGCAGCGTCGCACCGTCGGAAGCGAGGCTCCCCAGCACCTCCTCCGTCAACACCAGATTCGGGCGCACCAAATCGAGAATGTACTCCCTGCGCTCCACCGGATGATCCGGATCGATCGGCACGTAGGCCGCACCCGCACGAATCACGCCGTACAGTGCAGCCAGCATGTCGTTCGACCGCCGCATCGCCACGGCCACCGTGCTGCCGACCTCGACACCCGCAGCACGCAATCCCGACGCGATCGCCGTTACTCGCGCGTCGAATTCGGCATACGTCCACGACGAGTCACCGAACCGCACGGCCACCGCGTCCGGTCGCTCCGCCACCCGCCGAGCGAACGCATCGAGAACTGTTGCATCCGAATCGATGTCGACCACCGCACCGACGGACGAAGCCAGCAACGTTTCGCGCTCGGCTTCGTCGACCAGGTCGATGTCACCGACGACGACGTCCACATCCGTGGTGATTGCACCCAGCACCGACAGAAGACGCGTACCCAGGTCTTCGATCGCGGAGGCGTCGAACAGATCGGTGGCGTAGGTGACGTCGACGCGATACGCCGACGCTCCGCCGGCATCCACGCTGTCCGACACGGTCAGCTGCAGATCCATTTTGGCGACGGTGGCGTCGAATTCGACTCCGCTGATGGTCAATCCGGGCAGCTCGAACGTGCCTGCGCCGATGTTCTGGAACGCGAGAAGCACCTGCACCAGCGGATGCCGACCCTGCGAGCGAGGCGGATCGAGCACCTCGACGAGACGCTCGAACGGAATATCCGCGTGCTCGAATGCTTCGATGTCGCCGTGTCGCACTGCGGCGAGGATGTCGGTGAAACGCGATCCCGCGTCCACCCGTGAGCGCAGCACAAGCGTGTTGACGAACATTCCGATCAGGTCGTCGAGGGCCACGTCACCACGTCCCGCGACCGGTGTACCGATTGCGACGTCGGACGTGCCTGCCAACCGGGACAGCACCACGGCCAACGCTGCGTGCACGACCATGAACGGCGTAGCTCTCTGGTCACCGGCGATCGTGTCGATGCCGGCGCGCAGATCGGCACCGATCGAGAACGTGTGCATCGCACCCAGTCCCGACGCGGCGCGTGGCCGCGGTCGGCTGGTGGGAATGTCGAGTTGTTCGGGCAGATCGGCCAGCTGGTCGACCCAGTAGCTCTGCTGGCGCGACAGCAATGAGCGTGCATCGTCCTCGGACCCCAGCACGTCCCGCTGCCACAGCGTGTAATCGGCGTACTGCACCGGTAGCGGAGTCCACGCAGGAACGCCTCCGTTCACCCGCGCCGAATAGGCGATCATGATGTCCCGGGTCAACGGCCCGACCGAGAAACCGTCCGCCGCAATGTGATGTACGACCACGAGTAGCACATGGTCGTCGTCTTCGACCCGTAGCAGCCGCGTACGCACGGGCGGCTCCGTCGTCACGTCGAATCCGCGCGCGAACAGCTCGAACGCCGAGCCGAGAACGTCGTCTTCGGTGACGCCACGCGGCTCGAGATCGACCTCCACGTCGGCGACGGAGAGCACGTGCTGATAGCCGACTCCGTCGACGTCGGGATACACGGTGCGCAGAATGTCGTGACGCGCAAGCACATCGGTCACCGCGACACGCAACGCAGCGACGTCGAGGTCACCGCGCAGGCGCACCGCCACCGGGATGTTGTCCGTCGCAGAGTCCGGGTCGAGACGGTTCAGGAACCACATACGTTGCTGGGCGAGCGACAACGGCACGCGCGCGGGCATCGGACGCGATACCAGCGGTGCACGCTCCTCCCCGGCCAGTGTTTCGGCACGCGCAGCCAGCGCCTCCACCGAGGACGCTTCGAACATGACACGGACGGGGATTCGTCGTCCCAGCGCAGCACCGATACGTGACAGTGCCTGTGTCGCGATCAGCGAGTTGCCGCCGAGTTCGAAGAAGTCGTCGTCCACTCCGACGCGCGGGGCGCCCAACAAGTCCGCGAAAACGTCAGCGACGATCTCCTCAACGGGCGTCTGCGGAGCTCGGAACTCACGCACCTCGAACACCGGCTCCGGCAACGCCTTCCGATCCAACTTGCCCGACGCACCCACCGGCAACTCGTCGAGCACCACGAACACCGACGGCACCATGTACGACGGCAACACCTCGGCCACAGACGCTTTCACCACATCGACGTCGATCGCCTCGCCGGCCGGGACAACGTAGGCAACCAAGCGATCCGAGCGCACCGCGACCGTCGCCCGAGCGACCGACGGCAGCCGGTCCAGAGCCGCGTCGATCTCACCCAACTCGATCCGCTGACCACGCAACTTCACCTGAAAATCGGAGCGACCGACGTATGCCAGTACCCCATCGGCGGTCCAGCGCACCAGATCACCCGTGCGATAGAGACGTTCCCCGTTCCCCACCGGACTCGCCACGAACCGATCCGCCGTCAGATCCGCACGACCGAAATACCCCCGAGCCAACTGAACACCGCTCAGGTACAACTCACCCACCACACCCACCGGCACCGGATGCAACCGCGAATCCAGAACGTACACAGCACAATTCCACACAGGTCGACCCATCGGAACACCCGAGGGCACCACATCGCCGGCGCGGAGCGTATAGGCCGTCGCATGCACGGCGAACTCCGTCGGACCGTACAAGTTGTGCACACCTGCAGCAGGCAACGCCATCCGCACCGCATCGGCGACAGCAGCAGGGAACGCCTCACCCGCCACCAACACATGCCGAAGCGACTGCAGCCGTGACGAATCGACCTGAGCAAGGAACACCGACAGCATCGACGGAACGAACGACGTCGCCGTCACACCCTCCGACTCGATCACCGACCCCAGATACTCCGGATCACGATGACCGTCCGGCTCGGCGACGACGAGCGTGCCGCCGGCAGCCAACGTGCCGAACAACTCCCACACCGACACATCGAACGTGAACGGAGTCTTCTGCAACACCACATCATCGGAACCCAGGCCGTACTCGGCGACCAACCACGACACCTGGTTGACCACAGCCGCATGCGACACCGCCACACCCTTCGGCCGACCCGTCGAGCCCGAGGTGAACAGCACATACGCCGCATTCGACGCACGCAACGGCCGAACCCGATCCACATCCGTCACCGGCCCAGCCGAGAACCCCTCGAGCGGGAGTCGATCCACCGCAACATGCTCGAACGCCACCTCGTCCCGCGACGTCGACAACACCACCGACACACCGGCCGTATCGAGAATGTACTTGTTGCGCTCCGCAGGCTGGTCCGGATCCACCGGAACATACGCCGCACCCGACCGCAACACCGCATACAGCGCCACCAGCATCGAGGTCGAGCGACGCATCGCCACCGCGACCGTCCGCTCCGGACCCACCCCCACCAAAATCAGGTAACGCGCAAGACGATTCACGCGCGCATCGAACTCGGCGAACGACAGAGCTGTCCCCTCGAACACCACCGCAGTCGCATCCGGACGTGCCGCCACCTGCGCATCGAACGCATCCAACACCGTCGCACCCGCATCCAGCACACGTGCGGTATCGTTCCAAGACAACAGGATTCGCTGCTGCTCACTCGAATCCAGCAGATCGATGTCCCCCACCGAGGCGTCCGAACCCGACGTCACGGCCTCGAGAACACGAACGAGCCCGGCAGCGAATCCGGCGACGGTACTCTCGTCGAACAGGTCCGTCGCGTACGTGAATGCGATGCTGTACCCGTTGTTCGAACCGTCGGCCGAAAATTGTTCGACGACGGTGACCTGCAGGTCCATCTTGGCGGTCGTCGTGCCGATGTCGACGGCGGACACGGTCAGACCGGGCAGTTCGAACGTCGTGCGCGGGGTGTTCTGGAACGCGAGAAGCACCTGGACGAGCGGGTGCCTGCCCTGCGATCGCGGCGGATCGACGACCTCCACCACTCGCTCGAAGGGCACGTCTGCGTGGCCGAAGGCAGCGAGGTCGATGCGCGCGACATCGGCGAGCACGGAATCGAACGATGCTGCGGGGTCGATGGGTGTCCGGAGGACCAGTGTATTGACGAACATGCCCACGAGATCGTCGAGTGCGGCGTCGCCACGTCCTGCGGTCGGCGTTCCGATTGCGATGTCGGCGGTCGCGGACAGCCTCGACAGCAGCACGGCCAGTGCGCCGTGAACGACCATGAACGGCGTCGCACGGTGCTCGCGCGCGAAGCGTCTTATGCGCGTGTGCAACTCGGACGCGACGTCCACGGTGACCGACGCGCCGAGACCCGACGCGGTGCGGGGACGTGGCCGGTCGGTCGGCAGTTCGAGCTGTTCCGGCAGCCCGTGCAGCTCGTCACGCCAGAACCGTTCCTGGACGGCACCGACGGATTCCGGGTCGTTCGAGTCGCCGAGTACGCGGTGTTGCCACAACGCGAAGTCGGCATACTGCACGGGCAGAGGCGGCCATGTCGGCTCGGCACCCTCGGCGCGCGCCGCGTAGGCAATCATGACGTCGCGGGCGAGAGGTGCCATCGACGAACCGTCCGCGGCGATGTGATGGGTGACGAGGACGAGAACGTGCTCGTCGTCGGCCACGCGGAGGACGCGGGTGCGCAGCGGGACCTGCGATTGCACGTCGAACGCTGCTCCGACGACGGCTACGACCTCGGACGCCAGAGCATCCTCGGCGATCCGACGCGGCTCGAGGTCCACATGGACCTCGTCGGCGCCGAGAACCGATTGGGTTCCGACTCCGTCGATCTCGGGGTAAACCGTGCGCAGTACTTCGTGCCGAGTGATGACGTCGTGCACCGCAGCGGCCAACGCCTCGAGATCGAGGGATCCGCTCAGCCGGACCGCGACCGGGATGTTCTCCGTCGTCGACTCCGGGTTCAGGCGGTTCAGGAACCACATGCGCCGCTGAGCGAGCGACAGCGGAACGACGTCGGGACGATCCGCAGGCACCAGCGGGATCGCCGCTCCACTTCCTGCGTGTTCCTCGACCCGAGCGGCCAGAACGGCCACCGTCGGGTCCTCGAAGATCGCCCGGACGGGCACCTGCGTGTCGAGAGCAGCACCGAGGCGGGCGACGACCTGAGTCGCGAGCAGAGAGTTGCCGCCGAGCGCGAAGAAGTCGTCGTCCGCCCCCACCCGATCGGTACCGAGGACATCTCCGATGATGGCGGCGACAGTTTCCTCGACGGGCGTCGTCGGCGCTCGATAAGCGGTGGTCTCGAAGACCGGGGCGGGAAGGGCCGCACGATCGACCTTGCCGTTGACCGTCAGCGGAATCGTGTCCAGCACCAGGATCGACGAGGGGACCATGTACGACGGAAGTTCATGCGACAGAGCCTTCTTCACCGATGCCGGTTCGACGTCTCCGACGACGTACCCCACGAGCGTGGTGCCCATGTGCCGATCGACGTGATCCACGACGACGACATCGCTGATGCCGTCCACAGCACGCAGCGCGGCCTCGATGTCGCCCAGTTCGATACGGAAACCCCGAACTTTCACCTGATGATCGACGCGGCCGACGTAATCGAGTTCGCCTGCCACCCACCGCACGAGGTCGCCTGTGCGGTACATCCTGGACCCGTCGGCACTGTAGGGATTCGCGACGAACCGCTCCGCCGTCAGGTCACCGCGTCCTCGATAGCCACGCGCCAGTTGCACGCCCGCGAGGTACAGCTCGCCGACGACACCGTCGGGCACCGGCGACAACCGAGCGTCCAGTACGAATACCTGTGTGTTCCACTCGGGCAGACCGATAGGGATGGATCCGTTCTCCTCCGACGATTCCGTGACGGTGTGCCGCGTGACCGATACGGCCGCTTCGGTCGGGCCGTACAGATTGTCGAGACGAAGATCGTGTCCCCGTGCGGCGGCCGACGCGGTCCGCGGCGGGAACGCCTCGCCGATCACCAAAGCGCGCTGCACAGTCGACGGCAACCCGTCTGCCTCGCCGGCGACCAGCGCCGCCAGCATCGACGGGACGACGTGAAGGGTGGTGACGGATTCGGCCGCCATCAGCGCATTCAAATATTCGGGCTCGCGGTGGCGTTCCGGTTCGGCGACGACGAGGCGACCACCCACGGTGAGCATCGACCACAGCTCCCACACCGACAGGTCGAACGTCACCGGCGTCTTCAGTACAGCCGCATCCGACGCACTCAGCTGGTACTCGTGACGCAGCCACTCCAGCTGATTGACCACCGAACGATGCTCGACTGCAACGCCTTTCGGCGTGCCCGTGGAACCGGAGGTGAAGATGACGTACGCCGTGTTCGACGGCCGCAGCGGAGACAGGCGATCGACGTCGGTGATCGTCGTGTTCGCACAACGATCGAGGTCGAGCCCGTCCACCGCCACTACCGGGCAGAGCACCTCGGTGGTGAATTCGGTGGCCGACGACGTCAGCACTGCAGCTACGTCCGCGGTCCGCAGGATGTGATCGGTGCGTGACGCAGGTTGCGCAGGGTCTACCGGCACGTACGCCGCGCCTGCCTTGACGACGGCGTACATGGCGCCGAGCAGATCGACGGACCGCGGGAAGGCAAGCGCGACCGAGTCTTCCGGGCCGATACCGAGCGAGATCAGGTGCCGTGCAAGTCGATTCACCTGCGCGTCGAACCTGCGGTACGTCCACCGCTCGTCACCGAAGACGACGGCCGTCCTCTCGGGCCCGGCAGCGACGGCCGCGTCGAACAGCGAGACCAGAGTCGCCGACGAATCCACCGGCGAGGCAGTGTCGTTGCGTGCCTCCAACGCGAGACTGCGCTCGGCCGCGTCGAGAAGATCGATGTCTCCGATCACGATGCGCGGGTCGGCGACGATCGTTCGTAGAACGCGCACGTAGCGGTCGAGCGTCGCGGCCGCCGTCGAGCGGTCGAAGAGTGCCGACGCGTACGTGAGAACGACGGCCATACCCGCTGGTGCGCCGTCGGGTTCGTAGGTGTCGGACACGACCAGATGCAGGTCGAACTTCGAGACTCCTCCGTCGGCATCGAGACCGGTGACGGTCAGGTCGGGAAGCTCCAGTGCGGTGCGAGCGATGTTCTGGAACGACAACCCGACCTGGAACAGCGGGTGGCGTGCGGTGCTGCGGACGGTCTCGAGAGCGTCGACGAGTGTTTCGAACGGAACGTCGGCGTGCGCGAACGCCTCGAGGTCGGTGTCGCGGACCGAGCGAAGAAAAGTCTCGAACTTGTCGCCCCAGCGGACGTGTGTTCGAAACACGATGGTGTTGGCGAACATTCCGATCAGGTCGTCCAGTTGCGCTTCGCCGCGTCCCGCGATCGGGGAACCGACGGCGATGTCACCGCACTGAGACAGGCGCGACAGCGTCACCGCCCACGCCGCGTGCATGATCATGAACAGCGACGCGTTCGATGCGCGCGCTGTCTCGGTCAAGGCTGCGTGCAGGTCGGCGTCCAACTCCAACGGAATCTCGCCGCCTGCAAGAGATTGGACGGGCGGGCGAGGCCGGTCGAACGGTAGGTCGAGCTGATCGGGTATGCCGGCCAACTCGGACTTCCAGAACTCGATCTGCGTGTAAGCCGTCGACGTCGGATCCTTGGCGTCGCCCAGCGTATCGCGCTGCCACAACGTGTAATCCACGTACTGGACATCCAGTGGCGTCCACTGCGGTGCGGTCCCCTGCGTCCGCGCCGAGTACGCGATCATCACGTCTCGCGTGAGCGGTACGACAGAGGAACCGTCGGCAGCGATGTGGTGGACGACGACGACGAGGACGTGTTCGGTCTCGGACAGCGCGAACAATGAGATACGCAGCGGCACCTCGGTTTCCACGTCGAACGCGGTGTCGATGCTCGCGAGCACGTCGGCGGTGACGTCGCTCTCGGTGGTACGACGGCGTTCCAGAGCGACCGACGCGTCCGTCGCGGTCAGCACGACCTGATGCGGCCCTTGCTCGTCGCTGGGATAGATGGTCCGGAGCGTTTCGTGGCGCTCGACGACGTCGGTCACGGCTGCAGTGAGCGCATCGGTGTCGAGTGCACCCGAAAGCCGCACGGCGACAGGGATGTTGTAGGCCGACGACGTCGGGTCGAAGCGATTGAGGAACCACATGCGCTGCTGCGCGAGCGACAGCGGAATGCGTTCGGGCCGCTCCCGCGCACCGAGTTCCACGCGTTGGCCCACGTCCGCCTGATTGTCGATCGCGGCAGCCAGTGCCGACACCGACGGCGCGTCGAACAGGAGGCGCGCCGGCACACGCTTGTGCAGACGCGCTCCGACGCGCGCGGCCACCTGCGTGCCGATGAGGGAGTTTCCTCCGAGCTCGAAGAAGTCGTCGTCGGCGCCGACGGTGTCGCGCGAGAGCAACTCGCCGAACACGGCGGCGACGGCATCCTCGGTCGGTGTCGACGGCGCGCGATACTCGCGTGATTCGAACGCGGGGGCGGGCAACTTCGAGCGGTCCACCTTGCCGGCACCGGTCAGCGGAACGTGGTCGATCAGCATCATCGCCGACGGCACCATGTGCTTCGGCAGCGACTCCCGCAGCCAGGCGAGCAGTGCCGCGCTGTCCGCCGAAGAGCCCTCTGCCACAAGCGCATACGACACCAGCGCGGTGCCCCCTGCCCCTGCGTCACTGCCCATCGTCAACGCGAATTCGACGTCGGGGTGCGTGGCAAGCGCTGCGTCGATCTCACCCAGCTCGATGCGGAAGCCGCGGATCTTGACCTGGAAGTCGTTGCGTCCCATGTATTCCAGGGCGCCCGACGCGTCCCGGCGCACCACGTCGCCGGTACGGTACATCCGGCCACCTGCGGGGTCGTGCGGATCTGCGACGAAACGCTCCGACGTCAGAGCCAGGCGCCCGTGATACCCACGCGCGACACCGCCGCCTGCCAGATACAGCTCGCCCGCGACACCCGGTGGAACGGGCGACAGACGGGTGTCGAGCACGTACGCACGCATGCCGTCGACGGGGTCGCCGAGAGGAATGCGCTCGCCGACGACCAAGGCCGACGACATGGTCGCGAAGATGGTGGCCTCGGTCGGTCCGTACCCGTTGAACACGGCCCGACCTGGCGCCCACCGGGCGACGAGGTCGGCACCGAACGCCTCACCGCCGACGACGAGGGCCTGGAGATCGGGCAACCCGTCACCGTCTATCGACGTCAGTGCGGCGGGAGTGCTGAAGCCGTGCGTGACGCGCTCTCGCTTCAGCAGGTCCTTCAGTTCGGCACCGCCGTAGTTGTCCGGGGGCGCGATCACCATCGTCGCCCCGGATCCGATCGCGATCAGGTAGTCGAAGATCGAGACGTCGAAGCTCGGCGACGTGAAGTGCAGGGTGCGAGATTCGGCGGTGACACCGAGCGTCCGCACGGAATGACCGCACAGATCGGCGAGTCCCGCGTGAGACACGACGACGCCCTTCGGTGTGCCCGTCGAGCCGGACGTGTAGATGACGTAGGCCGGGTTCGTCGCGCGCAGCGTGCCGGTCTTGTCCGCCGTCGACACCGGGTCGCCCGAGTACTGCTCGAGACGACGCACGAAGGCGTCGTCGTCCAGGACCGACCATGTGCACGACGACGGCAGCACGTCGCGGTGGATACCGACCGTCACGCCCAGCGAGGCACCCGAGTCCGTCAGCAAGTGCCGGATCCGTTCGGCGGGATACGACGGGTCGACGGGGAGGAACGCCGCCCCTGACTTGATCACGGCCCAGATGGCGGTGATGGATTCGAGCGAGCGGGTGAGTGCAACGGCGACGATCGATTCGGGACCCGCACCGTCGGCGATCAACGCCCGCGCGAGTGTCGACGAGCGTGTATCGAGTTCGGCGTAGGTCACCGTGCGATCGCCGTCGACCAGGGCGACAGCCGACGGATCACGCTCGACTGCCGTGGCGAGCAGTGCAGGAAGAAGTGTCGCGCGCGTTCGACGGGGCTTGCGCGTTCGTGGCGTCCGTTTCTCCCGGGTTCCGTCCGTCCGTGTGGAGGGCGATTCCTTGGACGACCGTGAACTCATACGTGCAAAACCCCCGGGTGCTCGACTTCCGAGCGAGGTCGGTTCACCTCACCCGTCGCACCGAGCGAAAACCGAACGTTCCGATCGCCCTTCTTCCCGGCACAACGGTCAATTACAACACGATTCTGCTAATTTCCTGCGAACGCCATGTGACCTGCAAGGTAATGGACAACAACCCCCTTGACCTGCTCTTTCGATTCAGTGTGTCTGTCGATTACCGTCCGACCCCAGGTTTATTCGACGTAAGAACTCGGCTGAAAGAATTGCTTTATCGGGCCGAATTCGGCACATTGCCGATTAATCCGGACGAAGCAGGATTGCGCCGATCTTCTGCAGAGCATCGGGAGCCGCCATCGTCCAGTGGGTGAACGGCAGGACATAATTCTCGACGTCACCCGTGACAGCCGACTGCCACCCGTCTGCTCCGCGCCGACCCGACTCGTCGTCGGTCCCGGCAGTGAAGTACACGAGGTCGCCGTCGAAACGGCCGGGAACGTGTCGATCGATCAGAGCGATCGCACGTTCGGCTTCCGCGAAGAGGCGCTCGACGCGCGCGGGCGTCATATCGCCGAGAGACGGAATCCCCGACAACAGCCGTGCGATGCCCCCGGGGGACAGGTCGACGCCATCAGCGTCTGCTCCGTCGGGAAGCAGTCCGCCGAACAGGTCGGCAGGCGTGGCAGGCGATGCGCCGGAACCCTCGAATCGTTCGTCCGTCGCCGCAGCCGTTCCCACGACACTGTCCATCATCGCCAACAGCGACACCGTCTCGCCCTGCGCCTGCAATTGCACCGAGATCGCATGTGCCAGAACGCCGCCCAGTGACCAACCCAGCAGTTCGTACGGCCCGACCGGCTGCGCACGACGAATCTCGTCGGCGTAGCGTGCAGCCCATTCCTCGATGTCGGCCGGCGACCAGTCCGATTCGGTCAACGCGGGAGACTGCAGCGCGTACAGCCCCTGATCACGGTCGATGTGTCCCGCGAGACCCGCGAACTGCCACGAGATGCCGACGATGGGGTGCACGCACCACAGAATTCGGCCGTTCGACGGTTCACGGAAGCGCAGCACCGGATCGAGTGCGCCGCCTACGCCACTGTCCGCCCCGCTCGCGAGTCGGCGGGACAACCCCTCGACCGTCGAGTCGGTGAAGATCCACGGCACCGGCACCGCGAACCCGATGGACTCGCTCAGGCGCGCGACCACCTGGGTCGCGATCAACGAGTTGCCACCGAGCTCGAAGAAGTCGTCGTCCAACCCGACGCGAGGCTGACCCAGCACATCGGCGAACACGTCGGCGACGGTCCGTTCGATCTCCGTCGTCGGCGCGCGGAACACGCGTGCCTCGAATTCGGGATCCGGCAACGCCTTCCGATCCAACTTCCCGTTCACCGTCAACGGCAACGCATCCAACACCACGAACGCCGACGGCACCATGTACGACGGAAGACTCTCCGCCACAGCATTTCTCAACACCGCAACGTCGACGTCGGCACCCGCCTCGCCGACGACGTACGCCACCAGCCTGTCCCCCACATGCTCGTCCCGACGCGCAAGCACGACCGCATCGCGGACGCCCGTCGCCGCAGAGAGAACGGACTCGATCTCACCGAGTTCGATACGAAATCCGCGCACCTTGACCTGGAAGTCCGATCGGCCCACGTAGTCGAGGACGCCATCCGGTGTCCACCGCACCAGATCACCCGTGCGATACATGCGCTCACCCGCGGAGAACGGATCCGCCACGAAACGCTCCGACGTCAGATCGAACCGGCCGTGATAGCCGCGCGCCAACTGCACACCGGCCAGATACAGCTCGCCCACAACACCCGCAGGCACCGGATTCAGACGCGAATCCAGTACGAAGACACGACAATTCCATTCCGGGCGACCGATGGGCACCGTCGACCCCACCGGCAACACGACCTCGTTCGACGTCACCGACACCGCAGCCTCGGTCGGACCGTAGACGTTGTCCAGACGGACCCCGCCGCCGCGCAGCACCGCCGCGGCCGTCGACGCGGGCAGCGCCTCACCGATCGCCAGAACCCGACGGACCGAATTCGGAAGAACACCACCCGAAGCCGCGGTGATCGCACCCAGCACCGACGGCACCACGTGCAGTGTCGTCACCGATTCACGGCGGATCACGTCCACCAGATAAGCAGGATCACGATGACCGTCGGCCGACGCGATCACGAGTCGACCGCCTACCGTCGCCCACGACCACAGTTCCCACACCGACAGATCGAACGTCGCCGCCGTCTTGAGCAGCGACACATCCGACCCGTCCAGCCCGTATTCCGAGCGCATCCACTCCAACTGGTTCACCACTGCCCGGTGCGACACAGCGACACCCTTCGGCCGCCCCGTCGACCCCGACGTGAAGATCACGTACGCGGTGTTGTCCGCACGCAACGAGCCCGAACGATCGGCGTCGGTGATCGGATCACCGGAAAACCCGTTCAAGTCGACCGCGTCGACGTCCACCACGGGACCGGGCGCCGACACCACCGCGCCGTCGCGACTCGACGTCAACACCACCACCGGATCGGCGGTCGACAAGATGTAGTGGGTGCGATCGGCTGGCTGATCCGGATCGACCGGCACATACGCACCGCCCGCGGCGACGATCGCGTACATCGCCAACACCATCGACGGCGAACGCCGCATCGCCACCGCGACCGACGACTCAGGACCCACACCCTGCGACACGAGATACCGCGCAAGACGATGCACCCGATCGGCGAACTCGCCGTATGTCCACGACCCCGACTCGAACACCAACGCAACCGAATTCGGATCCGACGCCGTACTCGCATCGAACAGCGACACGAGCGTCGCGTCCGCATCCACGACGTGGTCGGTGGCGTTCCACGACCGCACCACCATGTCGCGCTCGGTGGCATCGACGATGTCGACATCACCCACCGCGAGCGCGGGGTCGTGCGCCACCGCAGTCAGGAATGCGACGAACCGCCGCGCGACGGTCTCCGCGGTCGCCGCGTCGAACAACGCCGTCGCGAACTTCAGAGTGCCTCCGATGCCCGTCGGCGTTCCGTGTTCGTCGTACTGGTCGGAGAGGATCAGATGCAGATCGAATTGCGCCACGTCGGCATCGGCGTCGACGGCCGCGACGGTCAGCCCGGGGAGTTCGAGCTCGACCTTGTCCAGATTCTGGAACGACAGACCGACCTGGAACAGCGGATGACGAGCCGTCGACCGAGCCGGATTGAGCACCTCGACCAGACGCTCGAACGGAACGTCCGCGTTGGCGAGGGCACGCACATCCGCCGCACGCACCGACGACAACAGGTCGGCGAAACCCGCAGCCGGATCCACCTCGGTACGAAACACCAACGTATTGGCGAACATACCGATCAGATCGTCCAGAGCAGCCTCGCCCCTGCCCGCGATCGGCGACCCGATCGCAATGTCCGTCGAACCCGACAACCGCGACAACACCGCGGCCCATGCCGCATGGACCGCCATGAACAACGTCGCGTTCACGCCACGAGCCAGATCCACGAGCGCCGCCTGCACGGTCGCGTCGACACTGAAATCGACCTTGCCGCCGGCGAACGACTGCATCGCCGGACGCGGACGATCCGTCGGCAACTCGATCTGATCCGGAAGACCGGCCAGTTCGGACTTCCAGAACGAAAGCTGCTCGGACGCAGTCGACGTCGGATCGTCCTCCGATCCGAGCGAGCGACGTTGCCACACCGCGAAGTCGGCGTACTGAACGCTCAACGGCGCCCACCCCGGAGCAGCACCGGCGGCTCGCGCCACGTATGCCGTCATCACGTCCCGCGTCAGCGGACCCATCGAGCTGCCGTCCGCCGAGATGTGCTGAACGACGAGCGCGAGAACGTAGTCGTCGCCGCCGATGCGGTAGATCCGAACCCGAAGGGGCACTTCGGTCGTGACGTCGAACGACGTCGCGGCCAACTCCTGCACCGCACCGACGACATTCTCCGGGGCCACGTCGAGCACCTGCACGTCGGCGGTTTCGGTGTCGGGCAGAACGACCTGCATCGGGCCGTCCGTATCGGCCGGGTAGACGGTTCGCAAGGATTCGTGTCGTGCGACGACGTCGTCGATCGCCGCGCGCAGCGCATCGACGTTCAATTCACCGGTCAACCGGATCGCGATCGGGATGTTGTAGGCAGCGGATTCGGCGTCGAACCTGTTCAGGAACCACATGCGTTGCTGCGCAAGCGACAGCGGAACCCGCTCCGGCCGAGGTTCGGCGCCGAGCGCCACGCGTTCGGTTCCGCCGAACAGACGCTCGGCCGCCGCGGCCAATCCTCCGACGGTCGAGTCCGCGAACACTTCCTTCGCACCGAAACTCACGTCGAGCGATGCGCCGATGCGTGCCGCCAAGCGGGTGGCCGACAACGAATTTCCACCGAGCTCGAAGAAGTCGTCGTCGACCCCGACTCGTTCGGCGCCGAGAATGTCGGCGAACACCCCGGCTACCGCGATTTCCGCATCGGTCTGCGGCGCGCGATAGTCCTTCGTCACGAAGACCGGTTCGGGCAGCTGATCCCGGTCGAGCTTGCCCGACGGCGTCAGCGGAATCTTGTCGATGATCATGATCGACGACGGAATCATGTGTTTAGGCAATGATTTTCCGGCGAACGCAGTCAGGTCGTCGACGTTCGGCACCGCGTCGTCGACGGCGCGAACATACGACACGAGCACCGTGTCACCGGCGGGACCGTCGTGACCGACCGTGACCGCGAATGCAATCGACGGGTGCGCCGTCAACGCGGTGTCGACTTCACCGAGCTCGATGCGGAATCCGCGAACTTTGACCTGCGAGTCGTTCCGCGCCACGAATTCCAGCGATCCGGATGAATTCCGCCGCACGACATCTCCGGTGCGATACATGCGAAGTCCGGAATCGGAAAAGGGGCTCGCAACGAACCGATCCGCCGTCAGCGCAGACTTCCACCGATATCCGCGAGCCAGACCGGCTCCCGCGAGGTACAACTCACCCGCGACACCGGTCGGGACGGGACGCAGCCGACGATCGAGCACGTACGCACTCGTACCCGTGATGGCATCACCGATGGACACGGAGTCTCCCGGCGTCAGCGGCACCGAGATGTTGCTCGCCACAGTCGATTCCGTCGGACCGTACGCATTGAAGAAACGACGGTCGCGACCCCATCTGTCGACGAGTTCCGGAGGACAACTCTCACCGCCGACGACGACGACCTCGAGCGCGTCGAGACCCGCCGGATCGACCGACGCCAGTGCGGCCGGAGTGACGAACGCGTGAGTGACTTTGTTGTCGTGCAGGAATCGGCCGAGTTCGTCGCCGCCGTAGATGTCGGTCGGCGCGATGACCATCGTCGACCCGGACGCGACCGCCAGCATCAGTTCGAGGATCGACGCGTCGAAGCTCGGCGACGCGAAGTGGAGCGTGCGCGACCGGGCCGTCAGTCCGTAGCGCTCGAGCTGTTCACCGGCGAGGTCGGCCAGGCCGGTGTGGGTGACGACGACGCCCTTCGGCAGACCTGTCGATCCCGACGTGTAGATGACGTAGGCGGGATTGTCGGCCCGCAACGGTGAGACGCGATCGACCGCCGCGACTCTGTCGTCGGGGACCTCGGTGAGCGACGATCGGAAGACCGCATCGTCGAGCACGGTCCACTCGCATGTATCCGGAAGATCTCCACGGTACGCGGACGTCGTGACACCGATCCGCGCGCCGGAATCGGTCAACATGTGCTGCACGCGGTCGACGGGGTACGTCGGATCGACGGGCACGAACGCGGCACCGGTCTTCGCGATCGACCACAGTGCGACTACGGAGTCGATGGACCGCGTGATCGCGATTGCCACGATGTCTTCGGGACCGACGCCACGACCGATGAGGACGCGCGCGATCTTCGACGACAGACGGTCGAGCTCGCTGTACGAGACCGTGCGGTCTCCGGACACCAGCGCGTCGGCGGAGGGGTCGATCTCGACTGCAGCCGACAGCAGCTGAGGCAGCAGAGCCGTCGTGTTGCGCCGAGGACGTGGGCGGCGCGGCCGTGTACGACGAACTCGGGGACGTCCAGTCGATTCTTCGTCGGAGCGACCCGTCACGCGGTCGGGGCTCATCCTTGTCGAACCGAGTAGTCCATGTCTGCATTGTCCACGGCATTCCTGCGCACTTCGTTCATCGCCCCTCGAGATCGGTCTTCACCACCGTCGATCACGGCAGCCTGGCCGACTCGGCCGTGCTGCCGAGCCCGTACAGGGTATTCGAACCAATCGTCCCGCCGGACGGCACGACGAGAAGTCAGTTACCGATCACAGACGTTCGTTCGCAACCCGAAACAGTATCGGCTCCTGTTCGACGTCCGTTACCCGCGAGTAGCTCGGGAGCTTCGTTCAGTGGCGCAGCGCACGTCCGATCACGTCCAAGGCGAGGGGCGACAGCATGTCGGCGTGTGTGACAGGCGCAACGAGCTCCAGCACGGCATCCGACACGTAGGGACCCCAGGTCGCAACGGTGTCGTGGTCGTCCGAACGATCGATGCCTGCACTGACGACCGTGACACCGCCCGAGAACACGCCGGGTTCGTAGGCGTTGATCGAATCGGGCGCCGACGACGCGGCCGCGAACATCCGCGAAATCCGATCCTCGTCCAGTGCGATGACATCGTCGGGCACGATCGATGTGAGCGCACGAACGATTGCACTGTTCGGCGACGTCACCGCGACATCGGGGTCGAGAGCGACACCGGCCGCCGTCAGTAGCGCCCGCACCTCCGAGTCGAACGCGGACGCGTCGACACGTGTGAACGAATCCAGCAGCGTCAACGCCTCGACGGTACGACCTCGACGCTGTAGCTCCACGCCGACGGCGTGTCCGAGTACACCCCCCAGCGACCAGCCCAATAGAGAGACGGGACCGTCCGGTCTTGTCCTCTCGATCTCCGACGCATAACGCGCGGCGAGGTCGACGATCGATCGAGCGTCGAAGTCCGGCTCCCGCAACGCCGGCGTCTGCACTCCGTATACCGGCACGTCGGCATCCATGATTCGAAGAAGCGGCACGTATCCCCATGCGAGGCCCAACATCGGGTGGATGCAGAACACCGGAGTTCCGCTACCCGATGCGCGCAGCGTGACGATGACGTCCAACGAATGATCGTGGTCGACAACGTCGGCGGCACCGATTCTCGCCGCCAGCCCTTCCACCGTCCTCGACTCCAGAATCCACTGCACCATGACCTTCCGGCCGGTTCGTCGACGTAATGCCGAGACCACCTGCGTGGCCGCAAGAGAGTCGCCGCCCAGTTCCACGAAGTCCTCGCCGAGACCGACCCGCTCGACCGACAACGTTTCCGAGAACACCGTCGCGACGAGCCGTTCGAGATCGGTCGTCGGTTCGACGAAGACCCGAGCGCCGATCTCCGGCGCCGGTAGCGCGTCCACGTCGAGCTTGCCCGATCCGGTCAGCGGCATCTCGTCGAGCCGAACGATCGCGAGGGGAACCATGTGTGCGGGAAGCGTCTGCCTCAGCTGCGCGCGTAGTTCCCCGACCGTCGCCGTGCTCGACGGCGAGCACACGACGTAGGAAGCGAGGTACGGCCTGTCGTCGTCGTGACGCACAGTCGTCACCGCGTAGTCGACGCCCGGAATCGCCGACAAAGCCGCATCGATCTCACCCGGCTCGATTCGGAACCCACGGATCTTGACCTGAGCGTCGATTCTTCCGACGTAGCGAAGTGCACCGTCTCGCCACCGCGCACGGTCTCCGGTCCGGTACAGGCGACCCCCTTCGCCGAACGGATCGGCAACGAACGCCGACGCCGTTCGTCCGGGTAGCGCCGCGTAGCCTCGCGCCAGCCCTCGACCGGCGAAGTAGACCTCGCCGACGACTCCCTCTGGGACAGGCCATAGACGTGAGTCGAGGACGAACGCCTGCACACCGTGAATCGGGCCGCCGATGGTGATCGGTTCGCGTGCGGTCAACGGATCACTGATGGTCGTGGCGACCGTCGCCTCGGTGGGTCCGTAGGCGTTGAGGAACCGCCGGCCCGGAGCCCACTTCTCGAGAAGCTCGGGCGGCCACGCCTCACCACCGACAGCGACGGTGCCGAGGTCGGGCAGCACGCCGGGATCCATCGTGGCGAGAGCGCCGGGTGTGACGAATGCATGCGTGACGCGGTGGGCCTGCACATACTCCGTGAGTTCGTCGCCGCCGACGATCGACGTCGGTACGACGACCATCGTCGCGCCGACCGGAGCCGCGAGCAACAGCTCCAGAACGGACGCGTCGAAACTCGGCGACGCGAAGTGGAGAGTCCGGCTGGTGGAGTCGGTGCCGAATTTCTCCGACTGTGCAGCAGCAAGATTCGACAGTCCTGCGTGGGTGACCATGACACCCTTCGGCACACCGGTCGAGCCCGATGTGTAGATGACGTACGCGGCGTGCGACGTCCGGACAGCCGACAGGCGGTCGTCGTCTGTCACCGGATCGGCACTTACACGGTCGGTCTCGCGAGCCGTATCCCGATCGTCGAGAACAATCCATTCGGTCGACGACGGCAGCGCCTCGGCATCCTGCGCGACCGTGAGTCCCAGAACCGCGCCCGAATCGTTCATCATGTGTGCGATACGTGCCTGCGGGTAGGACGGGTCCACCGGGAGGAACGCGGCACCGGACTTGGCGACGGCCCACACGGCGGTCACCGACTCGAGCGAACGCCGCATTCCGACTGCGACGACATCGTCGGGGCCGACACCCCTGCCGATGATGACGCGAGCGAGGCGATTCGACCGCTCGTCGAGATCTCGGTAGGTGAGAATGCGATCCTCGCACTCCACGGCCACCGCGTCGGGAGAAATAGTCGCGCCGCGAACGAGCATGTCCGGCAGCACCATCGGGCCGACGTCCGGCGGCCCGGTGCGCGCGATCCGCTCGTGGTCCCTCGTGACGTCGACGTCGCCGACGAGCGAATCGGGGCGAGTGACGACCGCTTCCAACACGCGGACATACCGCGACGCGAGGTCACCGATCGAGACCTCGTCGAACATACTGTGCGCGTACTTGAAGTCGAGATGTAGCACGTCCCCGGCGACGGCGACGATCGACAACGGGTAGTGGGTCGCATCGACCGTGTCGATCCCTACGACGGACATCCCGTCGATCGAGCTGGCCTGCTCGATCGCCGTGCGGTCGACGGGATACGACTCGAACACCACCAAGGTGTCGAACAGCGTCCCGACATCGGTGAGCTGGTGCAGTTCGGCGAGCCCGACGTGATGGTGATCGAGCAGACCCGCGGATGTCGCCTGCAACTCCTGCAGTACTGCCGTTACCGAGGACGTGCGTGGGAGTCGAACGCGAACGGGAATCGTGTTGATGAACAGTCCGACCATCGACTCGACGCCGTCGAGGTCCGCGGGCCGTCCGGAGACCGTCGTTCCGAACACCACTTCGTCCCGGTCGGTGAGCGACCCGAGCACGATCGCCCACGCAGCCTGAACGACAGTGTTCGGAGTGACGCCGGCGGACGAGGCCACCTCGGTCAGCGCCATCGTGGTCTCGGCGGAGAGGGCGAAGCGATGGTCCCCGAATCCTGTTCGACGCGTCTCGGATTCGAACACCGTCGTCAGCAGGGTCGGTTCGTCGAAGTCGGCCAGGGCGGTTGCCCATGCGTCGCGGGACGTGTTCGCGTCCAGGCCGACCAGCCACCTGAGGTAGTCGGAGAACGGTCTCACAGCGGGCAACGCCGAGGTCTCACCCGACACCGCGTAGAGCACCAGCAGGTCCTGCAGAAGGATCGGCATCGACCAACCGTCGAGCAGGACGTGTTCGCACGTGACGCCCAGAGTCACTCGGTCCGAAGCGGTCCGGATGCAGACGAACCTGATCAGAGGAGGCGCGCCGAGGTCGAAGCCCGCCTCCTGATCGTCACGCAGTACCCTCTCGACCTCGTCGGGGCGGGCATCGATCGCGTACCACGGCAGTGCGACGTCGTCGAGAACCACCTGAACCGGCGACCCCGTCGAGTCGGCAACGAATGCAGTGCGCAGATTGGGGTGCCGCGACAGCAGAGCCTCGGCCGCGCCGCGTAAACGGTCGACATCGACGTGCCCTTCCAGGTGCAGCACCATCTGCGTGGTGTACACACCACCGCCACCGCCGGCGAGCAGCGCGTGAAATGCCAGCCCCTGCTGCAACGGCGTCAGCGGCCACACGTCGAGGACCGAGCCGTACGCGGCCTCCCACCCATCGATGTCCGACTGCGTCGTACGTACCAGTTCAACGTCCGACGGGGTGAGCCCGCCGTTCGACGAATGCGCATGTCGTGCAACTGCGGTCAGAGCGTCGACCCACGTGTCGGCGAGTTCCTGGACGTCGTCGCGGTTCATCAACGTCGTCGGGAATCCGAAGCCCGCGCTGAGTTCTCCGCCGAGCACGATCGCGTTGATGTCCACCGTCGCCATCGCGGGCATGTCAGGATCGTGCCGTCCGTCGAGTTCACCGAGATCGGACGCGGGCAGCCACCCGATGCCCTGCATCGCCTCGGGGATGTCACCGTGCGAGAGTCGTCCGAGGTAGTTGAAGCTCACCTGCCGAGGCCCGCCGGCAAGCCGCGCGAAGACGTCGGCGCTGCCGAGGTAACGCAGGATGCCGTATCCGATCCCCTTGTTCGGCAACGCAAGCAACTGCTCCTTGACCCGCTTGACCACGGCCCCGGCCGACGGGCCGCCGCGGAACGCGTCGTCGAGGTCGATTCCGCTCAGATCCACACGCGCCGGGAACATCGACGTGAACCAGCCGACAGTCCGAGAGAGGTCGGCGCCGGGAACCACGGATTCCTCACGGCCGTGTCCCTCGAGACCGATCAGCGACGACATCTCGTCGACGCCGCGATCGCGTCGCCAGCGCGCCACGGACATCGCGAGCGCCGCGATCAACGCATCGCCCGCACCCGTTCGGTACATCGTCGGGATCGTCGTGACGACGGCGTCGGTCACGTCCTGCGACAGCCGTACCGTCACCTTCTCCACCGCCGATGCGAGATCGATCGACGGATCGAACGAGCGCGGTGACATCAGCGGGTCCGGTCCGTCCAGGACCGTCTCCCACAGTTCCACCTCGTCGGCGCGTGACGCGCGGTCCTGCAACGCGTGTGCCCACGTGCGGAACGACGTACCTGCCGCGTCCAGATGAGGCTTCTGTCCTGCCGACACCGCCAGCCACGCCGAGACGAAATCGGGAATCAGAATTCGCCACGACACACCGTCGACGACCATGTGATGAGCCGCGACGATCAGTCGTCCCGTGCGACGCGACGACGCACCGTCGGCCGTCACCGGGTCGAGCCACGCGAACCGGATGACACGACCCGTCGACGGGTCGAGCCCGGCGAGTGCGTCTTCCAGCGCATCGTCCGCGAGCGCGACAAGGCCGTCCGCATCGACGTTCTCGTCGAACGCAGTGCGCTCGACGATCGCCTCGACGTCGACGGATCCTGGCTCCGAGGTCCGCAGGATCGGTACGTCGCCGTCCGCGACGAGCGTCGCACGCAGCATGTCGTGCCGATCGATCACGGCACGCACGACCGCGACGAGCTGCGCGCGCTCGATTCCAACAGGCAGCTCGAGCCCGAGCGTCTGCTCGAACCGATCGAACGATCCACCACGCGACGTCATGAACCGAACGGCCGGAGTCGACGGCATCTCGCCGACGCCCCCACCGGGGAGTTCCGCGAGGCCCGCCACGTCGGTGTCCGCGCTGAGCACCGCAACCCGCGCGAGCGCCTGGACCGTCTTGTGTTCGAACACCTGCCGCGGCGAGATGCGCAGTCCGCGGGCTTTCGCTCGGGACACCAACTGGATCGAGACGATGCTGTCGCCGCCGAGTGCGAAGAACGAATCCGTGGTGCCGACCGTGTCCAGTCCGAGCACGTCCGCGAACAGCTCGGCGAGCACCGTCTCCGTGGCGTCGACCGGTTCGGTTCGGTCCGCCGCGCGGAACACCGGCTCCGGCAGCGCTTTTCGATCCAGCTTGCCCACCGGTGTCAACGGCACCGAGTCGAGTACGACGATCGACGACGGAACCATGTGAGCCGGGAGCGAACCGGAGGCGAACCCCAGAAGCTCCCGCGGCTCGACCGTCCGCTCCGCGGCGGGAAGAACGTAGCCGACGATGGCAGCACTTCCCGACGCCAGCTCGCGTACTGCAGTCGTGGCGAATTCGACGTCCGGATGCGATGCGAGCACCGCGTCGATCTCGCCGAGTTCGATACGGAACCCACGGATCTTCACCTGGAAATCCGAGCGGCCGACGTACTCGATCTCGCGGTCGGCCGTCCACCGCACGACGTCTCCGGTCCGGTACATCCGCGTTCCGTGCGCACCGTACGGATCGGCGACGAATCGTTCGGCGCTCAGGCCGGGCCTGCGGTGGTAGCCCTGTGCGAGCTGGATGCCTGCGATGTAGTGCTCGCCGCTGACACCGACCGGAACCGGCCGCAGGCGGTCGTCGAGCACCAACGACGACATTCCTCTGATCGGTCCGCCGATCGTGATGCGGTCTCCGGCCTCGAGCGGCGCCGAGATGTTCGTCATGATCGTGGTCTCGGTGGGGCCGTACCCGTTGAAGAACTCGCGGTCACGTCGCGAATCCGTCCACCTCGCCACGAGTTCCGGCGGGCATGCCTCGCCGCCTGCGACGAGCACTCGCAGATCGTCGAGCCCGTCGGGGTCGACAGTCGCCAGCGCGGCAGGCGTGATGAAGGCGTGTGTGACGCGTTCGCCGCGCAACAGCGACGTCAGTTCCTCGCCTCCGTAGATATCTGTCGGTGCCACGACCAGCGTCGACGACGATGCCAGCGCCAGCAGCAGTTCCAGGATCGACGCGTCGAAGCTCGGCGACGCGAAGTGCAACGCACGGTCGTCGCGGCCCAATCGGTATCGATCTCGTTGCTCCGCAGCGAAATTGGCGAGTCCCGAGTGGGTCACCACCACACCCTTGGGCCGTCCGGTGGAACCCGACGTGTAGATGACGTACGCGGGATGGCTCGCGTGCAGCGGCCGTCGCAGTTCCTCTCGTGCAACCGGCTCGGCGGAGCGCAAGGCCAGCAATCGCCGGAATTCGTCGTCGTCCAACACCTGCCATGAGATCGCCTCTGGGAGAGTCTCTTTCGCGCTCGCCACGGTCAGACCCAACGCGGGCTGTGCGTCGTCGATCATGTGCGCGACGCGGTCCGCCGGATAGTTCGGGTCGACACTCACGAACGCGGCGCCCGACTTCGCGACGCCCCACAGCGCGACGATCGAGTCGAAGGACCGCGGAATCGCGATCGCGACGAGGTCGCCCGGCCCCACCCCAGCGTCGAGAAGTACCCGCGCGAGACGCGACGAACGCCGGTCCAGTTCGGTGTAGGTCAGCGAGGAGCCGCCGTACGACACGGCGTCGCCGTCGGGTGCGGCGGCAACCGCTGCGGCGAGGAGCTCGGTCAGCACGACGGGCGGTTCCGGAGTCGAGGGTGCCCGGACGAGCGTCTCCAGTTCGAAGTCGTCGAGGATGTCGAGGTCGCCGATCGGCGTCGCCGGTCCGTGGACGACTGCACCGAGGATGGTTTCGAACCGTCTCGCGAGCGTGCGGGCGGTGTCCGCGTCGAACAGGTCGGTGGCGTACGTCAACGCACCCGCGAGGCCGGCGGATTCGCCGTTCACGCCGATCGTTTCTGACACCGTGAACTGCAGGTCGAACTTGGACGTGTTCGATTCCAGTTCGAGTCGAGAGACCTGCAGCCCCGGCAGATCGAGCGTTTCTTCACCGAGATTCTGGAACACGAGTGCTACCTGGAACAGCGGAGTGCGATCGGTCGTGCGCTCCGGCGCGAGAATGTCGACGAGCTGTTCGAACGGCAGATCCGCGTGGCCGAACGCCGCGAGGTCCGCGGATCGCACCCGATCCAGCAGTTCGACGAACGGCTCGTCCGCGCGATCCAGTTCGGTGCGCAGTACCAACGTGTTGACGAACATTCCGATGAGGTCGTCCAGGGCTTGCTCACCTCGACCCGCGACGGGTGTACCGATGGCGATGTCGGACGCGGTCGACAGTCGCCCGAGCAGCACCGCGAGCGCCGCATGCAACACCATGAACAGAGTGCCGTTGCTTTCGCGCGCAAGCTGATTGAGCCCGGCATGTACCGAACCCGCGACCGAGAATTCGAGCATCGCACCACGGTGGGACGCGACCCGCGGACGCGGGTGATCGGTCGGCAGTTCGAGGCGGTCCGGCAAACCGGCGAGTGCAGCGGTCCAGTACTCGGCCTGGGTGCTCAGGACGGAGTTCGGGTCGTTCTGATCGCCCAGCACTGCGCGCTGCCACAGCGCGAAATCGGCGTACTGCACGTCGAGCGGTGACCACGACGGCGGTTGCCCGGCCGTCCGTGCGACGTACGCCGTCATCAGGTCGCGCGCGAGAGGACGCATCGAGAACCCGTCGCCCGCGATGTGATGCAGCACGACGGCCAGCACGTAGTCGTCCTCACCGATCGCGTACAGCCGGACTCGAAGCGGAACTTGTTCTGCGACATCGAAACCCATCGACACGAAGGTCGCGAGATCGGCCGTCACATCGGAGATGTTCAGAAACCGCGGTTCGAGATCGAGATCGACACGATCGGCGGGGAGTACGAGCTGGCGTGGCACCCCGTCGTGCTCCGGGTATCGGGTGCGGAGCGGCTCGTGACGCCACACCACGTCGGTGACGGCCGCCGCGAGCGCGTCGGAGTCCAGGTCACCGACCAGCTTCATCGCGATCGGCAGGTTGTCCGCGAAGGATGTGGTGTCGAATCGGTTGAGGAACCACATGCGCTGCTGGGCGAGCGACAGTGGCACCACCGACGGACGCACACGGGCGACGAGCGGAGTGCGTCCGACGTCCGACGCGGAGTCGAGGCGCAGCGCCAACGCGGCGACGGTCGGTGCTTCGAACAACACTCGGACCGGCACCCTGGTATCGAGCGCGGCGCCGATGCGTGCCACGACTTGCGTTGCCACCAGAGAGTTTCCGCCGAGGTCGAAGAAGTTGTCGTCGGTTCCGACGCGAGGAAGCCCCAGTACCTGCGAGTAGACCTCCGCGACGATCTCCTCCGCAGCAGTCGTCGGCGGTAGATATTCGTTGACCCGGAACTCCGGTGACGGCAATGCTTTTCGGTCGAGCTTGCCGCTCGTGCCCAACGGCAGTGCGTCGAGAACGACGATCGCGGTCGGCACCATGTACGACGGCAGGATGTCACGTACGAACGTGGTCAGTTCCGAGCTGTCGGCGTCGGCTCCCGGAGCGAGCACGACGTACCCGGCCAGCTGATCTCCGGTCGACGTCACCGCGACGAGCACGACGGCCTGACTGACCGACGGATGTGACAACAATGCTGACTCGATGTCACCCAATTCGATGCGCTGGCCACGGAACTTGACCTGGAAGTCGGTGCGACCGATGTACTCCAGCGCACCCTGTCCACCTGGGATCCACCGAACGAGGTCGCCGGTGCGATACATGAGTTCCCCGACGAAGCCGTTGGGGTCCGCGACGAACCGGTCAGCCGTCAGATCGGGTCGACCAACGTAACCCCGCGCGAGCTGCACTCCCGAGAGGTAGAGTTCGCCGGCCACCCCCGGCGCGACGGGTCGCAACCGTGCATCGAGCACGTGCACGCGAACGTTCCACTGCGGCACTCCGATCGGTACCGTCTGTCGCTGCAGCGACCTGACCGAAGTCGCTTCCCACTGGGTCACCGACACCGCTGCTTCGGTCGGACCGTACAGATTGTGCAGACGCGCGGACGACACCGCCGCGAACGCGTCGACAGTCTCGGGAGGCAGCGCCTCCCCGATGACGAACACGTGCCGCAGAGACGTCAGCCGATCGGCAGCCGCGTGCGCCGCGAACACACCGAGCATCGACGGGACGAAATCGGTGACCGTCACCTGTTCGCGATCGACGATGTCGGCCACCAGCACTGGATCGCGGTGCCCGTCGGGTGACATCAGGACCATCGACGCGCCGGTGCGCAACGGCAGAAAGAATCCCCAGAGCGACACGTCGAACGTCGTCGCGGTCTTCTGCAGGTAGACGTCGTCGCTGTCCAGGTCGTAATAGGCTGTCATCCAGGACATCTGGTTCTCGATCGCGCGATGCGACACCGCGACGCCCTTGGGTCGCCCGGTCGAGCCCGACGTGAAGATGACGTACGCCAGGTTGTCCCGGCGAACGTGTGCGCGGAGAACCCGTGCGGTAGCGGTGACGTCCCCGTCGGCCAGGATGGTGTCGATCTCGACGGCATCGACGCCGACGCCACCGGCCTCGGTGGGAAGCGCGGGGCGGTCGGCGGAGGTGGTCAACACGCAGAGCGGTCGCGCCGTATCGAGGATGTGGGTCAACCGATCGGCGGGATGCGCGGGGTCCAGCGGAACGAACGCGCCGCCTGCCGCGAGTACCGCGTACATACCGACGACCAACTCGGCGGAGCGGCGCACCGCGAGCCCGACGAGCACGTCGGGACCCACTCCACGATCGACGAGAACCCGGGCCAGGCGTTGCACACGGTCGTCGAACTCGGCGTAGGTCAGGCTCTCTCGATCGGACACGATCGCGACTGCGTCGGGGGTTCGCCGAACGCGTGCGTCGTAGAGATCGAGCAGTGTTCGCTCCGGCATCGCATGCGCGGTGTCGTTCCACGCCAGCATCACGTCGGTGCGTTCGGCGTCGGTCAACACGTCGATGTCACCGACGACGACGTGTGGATCGGCGACGGCCGCGCTCAGCACGGCACCGAGCCGATCGGCCAACGTGCGCACCGTGCGCCGCTCGAACAGGTCGGTCGCGTAGGTGAACGTGGCGGACATGCCCGCGGGCTCACCGGCCTCGTCGATCCGGGGCGTGATCGTCAGCTGCAGATCGAATTTCGCGACGGCCACATCGAGATCCAGCAATGTCACGGACGTGCCGGGAAGCTCGAAGCTGCTCTGTTGCAGATTCTGGAAGAAGAGGGCGACCTGGAACAACGGGTGATGGCCGGCGGAGCGAACCGGGTCGAGCACCTCGACCAGCCGCTCGAACGGCAGCTCGGCGTGCGCGAACGCGCCGCGGTCCGCCTCGCGGACGCGCCCCAGCAGTTCGACGAACGTCATCGACGGATCGACCTGGGTGCGCAGTGCCAAGGTATTGACGAACATTCCGACGAGCGCGTCGAGGTCTTGCTCGCCGCGACCCGCGACGGGGGTTCCGACGACGACGTCGTTCGTCGCCGCGATCTTCGACAGCATGATCGCGAAGGCGGTGTGCATCGCCATGAACGGCGTCGCGTCGCACCGTCGAGCCAGTTCGGTCAGTGCTGCATGGACGGCCGCGCTCACCTCGAACTCGACCGTGTCGCCGACGCCGGATGCCTCCGCAGGTCGTGCTCTGTCCGTCGGCAACTCGATGCGATCGGGGATGTCGGCAAGTGCCGTGGTCCAGTACTCGAGCTGCCGCGACGCCAGCGACGTCGGATCGGACTCGGACCCGAGCAATTTCCGTTGCCACAGGCTGTAATCCGCGTACTGGACACGCAGCGGCGCCCACCCGGGCTCGCGGCCTTCGGCGCGAGCGAGGTACGCCGTCACCAGATCCGTGACGAGCGGCGCCACCGAAGCACCGTCGGCGCAGATGTGGTGCAGGACGACCACCAGCACGTGTCTGTCACCGCCGAGGGAGATCAGCTCGACGCGTAGTGGTACCGACGTGGACAGATCGAACGGTTGCAGTGCGACGTCGGTGAGGTGCGACGCGACGGCGCTGTCGGTCATCGACAGATACTTCAATTCGACGCCGGTGCGTTCGACCGGAACGACGACCTGGAAGCCGATACCGTCGCGATCGGGATAGACGGTCCGCAGCGACTCGTGTCGTCGCTGCAGATCGACGACGGCGTCACGAAGCGCGTCGACGTCGACAGGCCCGTCGAGGCTCAGAGCTGCCGGGACGTTGCTGGCAGGCGACGTCGGATCGAATTTCTGGAGGAACCACATGCGCTGCTGCGCCAACGACAGCGGGATGACGTCGGGCCGCACCTCGGGTCCGAGCGGCAGTGCATCTCCGCCGCCGAGTTCCCCTTCCACCCGCGAGGCCAGTCCGGCGACTGTCGACGCCTCGAACACCACGCGTGCGGAGACTCGGGCGTTCAATCTCGCCCCGAGCCGCGACGCGACCTGCGTCGCGCTGAGTGAGTTTCCGCCGATTTCGAAGAAGTGATCGTCCAGGCCGACCCTCGGCACGCCGAGCACCTCGGCGAACGTCTCGGCCACGGCTCGTTCCATGTCGGTGACCGGCTCACGGAACGCGGCAGTGTCGAACACGGGCGCGGGAAGTGCCTTCCGGTCGAGCTTGCCGACCGGGGTGAGCGGGATGCGGTCCAGGACCACGATGGCCGCGGGAACCATGTGGCGTGCCAGCGACTGCCCGAGGAAGTCGAGTAGTGCTCGCGGCTCGACGGTGTGCCCCTCGGCGGGAAGCACGTACCCGACCAGCGCATCGACGCCGTCCGCCCCCGCATGTACCGCGGAGGCTGCGAAGTCGACGGTGTCGTGCGCCTCGAGCGCTGCGTCGATCTCCCCGAGTTCGATACGGAAGCCCCGGACCTTGACCTGGGAGTCGTTGCGTCCCACGTAGTCGATCGAGCCGTCGGGACGTACACGCACGGTGTCACCGGTGCGATACATCCTCCCCGCGCCACCGTCCGGGGCCCACGGATCGGCCACGAACCGCGACGCCGACAATCCACCGCGCCGGTGATACGCCCGGGCCACGGCGGGCCCGGCGAGATACAGCTCGCCGACCACGCCGACGGGGACGGCCCGAAGTCGGGAGTCGACGACGTAGGCGCGCACGCCGGTCAGCGGCGTACCGATCGGCATCGGCCCGGACGGGTCGAGGGGCGCGCTGCTGGTGGTGATGCACGTCGTTTCCGTCGGCCCGTACACGTTGTGAAAGCGTCGGCCGACAGCCCATCGCGCCACCAGTTCCGACGTGTACGCCTCACCGCCGACCATCACGGCTTCCAGATCGGGCAGGTCGTTGTTCGGAGCGGACGCCAGTGCCGCCGGCGTCACGAACGCGTGGGTGACGCGGTGCCGCCTCAATACGTCGGCGAATTCGTCGCCCCCGACGATTCCGGTCGGCACGACGACCATCGTGGCGGCCGCGCCGACGGCGAGCAACAGCTCGAGCACCGCGGCGTCGAAGCTCGGCGATGCGAAGTGAAGGGTACGGGACTCGGCCGAGATGCCGAACGTCACGCGCTGCGAGTCGGCGAGATTCTGCAGGCCCGTGTGGGTGACGGCGACACCCTTGGGCGTACCGGTCGACCCCGACGTGTAGATCAGGTAGGCGAGGTTCGACGCGCGCAGAACCGACGTACGCTCCACCGCCGCAACGGGTTCCGACGACATCGCCGACGCATCGCGCTCGATGTCCTCCAGCACGATCCACGGCACGCTGCCGGGCAGGACGTCGATGGCGCGCCGGGTCGTCAGACCGGTCTTCGCACCCGAATCGTCGAGCATGTAGCGCACACGCTCGGCCGGGTAGTCCGGGTCGATCGGAACGAAGGCCGCGCCCGATTTCGCGACTGCCCACACGAACAGGACAGATTCCAACGAGCGGGTGACGGCGATGGCGACGAGATCCTCCGGGCCGAGACCACGCTGGATCAGAACGCGCGCGAGCCTCGACGATCGACGGTCGAGGTCCGCGTACGTGATCGAACCGTCGTCGGTGTGGACGGCGATCCCGTGCGGTCGCGCGTCCACCGCCGCAGCGAGAAGCTGCGGGAGCGTCGCGGAGCGCGCCGCCCGGTGCCGTGTCGCCCGGGTCGGCCGTTCCCTACCGCTTCGAGGTGTGCGCCTGCGTGTCGATTCGGATCCCGCCGAGTCGACGCTCACGCGGTTCGACTTTCAGCATGATCGGACAGGACGCATACGAAAAAAACGCACACTGAAGACACCGGTACCACAGCCATTCACCCCGAACTCGACTGATCCAGCGCACGCGCGTCCACATGCCGACACCGCGCTGCTGGATGACAACGCCGATCACTGTAAACCATTCGGTTGGTTCAAACCGCAAATTTCAAGCTATTTGCAGTTTTTACACCGTTCGAATGGTGTCGTTCCTGGCTCTGCCCCGTATCGGCCCGACTATTGCATTCGGCCGAACGACTTCCCGCCGACGAACAGCGTCACGCCGTCCGGTTCGTCGGCCGAACCGCCGTCGGTGACCACTACGGCGTCGAGATCCTCGAAGTCGTCACCGCCGAGTTCGCCTGTGTCGGCCGCCGGTACGAACGCATGCGTGACCCACTCGTCGAGGACGAGGTCCGCGAGCTCGCCGTCCCCGCTCGGCACGACCCACGCCGCTCCGACGACACCTGCGGCCAACAGGGCCGACAGTTGCCAGGCATCGCCGGCGTCGGACGCAGCGAGAAGCCGTGACTCGAACGTCACTCCGTATCGCCCGTTCGCTTCGGTCAGCGCAGCCACGAGCGTGCTCTGTCCGATTTCCTCGACGGTTCCGTCACCCGTCACGACGACGACCGCAGGGTCCGACGGATCGAGCAAGCGTGTGCGCTCGGAGTACGCGATCGGCCTGGGCGATGCATCGGAGACGGCACCGACGACGGACGCGTCGTCGACCTCGAGCACCTCCGGCCCCTCGGGCACGTCCGATCCGTCTCGTCCGAGGACCAGCCGAACACCCACGGCTTCGACGAGTGCCTGTGCGTCGCAGTCGCTTTCACCCACGACGACGGCCGCTCCGGTGAACGTCGTCGCCAGCACGGCGACTGCCCAATCCACCGACACGGGCACCGTGACGACGACTTTGTCTCCCGGTCCGACACCGCGACCGATGAGCACTCGTGCCAATCGGGCGGCGCGACCCTCGACGGTGAGGTACGACAGTTCCTCACCGTCGACCGCGACGGCGGGAGCGTCGGGATCCAGCTCGACGACAGAACCGATCACCTGCGGCAGGGACCTGTCCAGCGACACCGACGAGGCAGGGGCGGTCTCGGCCTCCGGCGCGGCATGCGCCTGGGTGAGGGCCCGTTCCTGTTCGCTCATGATGTCGATGTCGCCGACGATGACGAACGGGTCCGCAGCCACGGAACGCAGAATGCGCGTGAACCGGTCACCGAACGTTCGAGCGGTCGGCTCGTCGAACAGATCCGTTGCGTAGAGCAGGGATCCGAACAACCCCGCAGGGTGGCCGTCTGCGTCCGTCCGTGGTTCGACGGTGAACTGCAGGTCGAACTTGGCGCCCAACTCCCCCGCATCGAGACCCTCGACCGTCAGGCCCGGCAGATCCAGGCGCACGCGCTCGAGGTTCTGGAACGACAGCGCTACCTGGAAGATCGGATGACGCGCCTGCGAACGCGCGGGCACCACGGCGTCGACGACGTTCTCGAACGGTACGTCGGCATTACCGAAGGCACCGAGATCGGCCGTCCGCGCCTCGTCGACGAGCCCGGAGAAAGTTCCACCCAGATCGATCTCGGTGCGCAACGCAAGCGTGTTGACGAACATGCCGACGAGCTCGTCCAACTCGGCTGCCCCTCGACCCGCCACCGGCGTACCGACGACGACGTCGCTGCTGCCGCTGAGACGCCCGAGCAGGACCGCGAGTGCGGCGTGCACGACCATGAACAGCGATGCGCCGCGGTCACGTGCGAATGCGGCCAGCTGCGCATGGGATTCGGCGTCGAGGTCGAAGTCGACGGATCGACCCTGCATCGACTGCGTGGCCGGACGTGGCCGATCGGTCGGCAGATCGAGTGCGTCCGGAATGCCTGCGAGCGTCTTCGTCCAATAGCTCAGCTGTTCCGCCGCAACCGAATCGGCGTCGTCGACGGCTCCGAGGACGGCCCGCTGCCACAACGCGAAGTCCGCGTACTGGATCGGCAGTTCTGTCCATTCCGGCGCCTGACCGGCGACCCTCGCCGAGTACGCGACCATGACGTCGCGTGCCAACGGGGCGATCGACGCACCGTCGGCCGAGATGTGATGCACGACGAGCGCGAGAACGTGCTCCCGCGGCGACAGCCGAACGAGACCGACGCGGACCGGTACTGCGTCGGCGACGTCGAACCCGCCGAGAACGAGCTCGGCCACGACGCGGGTCGCGTCGGCTTCGCTGTCGACCGCGCGTGGCGTCAGATCGAACGCAACGTCGGCCGGAGCCAGAATCCGCTGCTGCGGGCCGTCGGCGTCGGACGGATAGATCGTGCGCAGCGACTCGTGCCGGGCGACGACGTCTGCCACCGCATGTCCGAGCGCGTCGGTGTCGAGATCACCGGAGAGCTTCACTGCCAGCGGAATGTTGTATGCGCCGGACTCGGGGTCGAGGTGGTTCAGCACCCACATACGTTGCTGCGCAAGCGACAGCGGGATACGTTCCGGTCGCGGCCCCGCGGTGAGGGCCGGGCGAACACCCGTGCCCGCCAGTTCGGAGACCGTTGCCGCGAACGCCGCGACGGTTGTCGCGTCGAACATGGTCCGCACCGGGATCTCGGCATCGAGAGCCGCACCGACGCGTGAGACCACCTGCGTCGCGATCAACGAGTTGCCGCCGAGCGCGAAGAAGTCGTCGTCGAGTCCCACCTGCGGAACACCGAGAACCTCTGCGAAGACCTCGGCCACGATGCGCTCGACATCGGTGGTCGGGGCGCGGAATTCCGCAGCCTCGAAGACGGGCTCCGGCAGCGCCTTTCGATCCAGCTTGCCCGACGGACCCAGCGGAAGCGCGTCGAGTACCAGCAGCACCGAGGGCACCATGTACTCCGGCAGCACTTCGGCCGCCGACGTCAGCACCGTGTCCACGTCGATGGACGCGCCGGCAGCGGGCACCACGTATCCGACCAGACGCTCACCACGTACCAGGACGACCGCTTGCGCCACCGACTCGTCCGCCAGTACCGCGGATTCGATCTCCCCGAGCTCGATGCGGAGACCGCGCAGCTTGACCTGGAAGTCGGAACGCCCGATGTACTCGAGCTCGCTTTCGCGGTTCCATCGCACCAAGTCGCCTGTGCGATAGAGCCTTTCGCCTGCGTCGCCGAACGGATCGGCGACGAATCTGTCGGCCGTCAGGTCAGGACGCGACGCGTAACCACGAGCCAGCTGGACACCGCCGAGGTAGAGCTCGCCCACCGCGCCGACTGCCACGGGACGCAGCCTGGCGTCGAGCACGTAGACCTGCGTGTTGAACACGGGTCGGCCGATGGGAACGCCTGCGGTGTCCGCATCGGTGACCTCGTGATACGTCACGTCGACGGCCGCTTCGGTCGGGCCGTACAGGTTCACCAAAGTCGTCGACGGCAACACGTCGGACAAGGCTTTCGCGGTCGAGTACGGCAACGCCTCACCGGACGCGAACACCCAGCGCAACGACCCAGCCGCCGAGGCCGCCGGCTCCGACGCGAACACACCGAGCATCGACGGCACGAAGTGCGCCACGGTTACGCCTTCGGCCTCGATCAGTCGTGCCATGTACACCGGATCGCGGTGGCCGTCGGGGCGGGCGATCACGAGACGCGCACCGATCTGCAACGGCCAGAACAACTCCCACACCGACACGTCGAACGTGGTGGGTGTCTTCTGAACGACGTGATCGGCAGGCGTCAGTGCGTACTCGGCCTGCATCCACACCAGTCGGTTGACGATCGCGCGATGCTCGATCGCCACACCCTTCGGCTTGCCCGTCGATCCGGACGTGAAGAGTACGTACGCCGCATCCGACGCGCTCACCGGCCTCCTGCGTTCCGCGTCCGTCACCGGCGCGTCCGAGAACTCGGCGACATCGAGGTCGTCGATCACGATCGGCAGTTCGGAGCCGAAATCGCCGCGATCGCGCGTCGTGGTGAGCGTCAGCGCGACGCGTGCGGTGTCCAAGATGTAGGCGATGCGCTCCGTCGGCTGCGACGGATCGACCGGCACGTAGGCGGCGCCGGCCTTCAGTACCGCGTAGATGCCGACCATCAGCTCGAAGGATCGCCCGATGGCAACGGCGACCGTCGACTCGGGACCGACCCCGCGACCGATCAGGTACCGGGCGAGTCGGTTCGCGCGGGCGTCGAACTGCGCGTAGGTGATCGTCCGGCCGTCGAACGTCAACGCGGGGGCATCCGGTGTGCGCGCCACCTGCGCGTCGAACATCGACACCAACGTCGCCGACGGGTCGACGGCGTGATCGGTCGCGTTGACCCCACGCACCAACCAGTGAAGTTCGCCTGCGTCGACCAACTCGATGTCGCCGACGGCGGTCTCGATGTCAGCCGTGACGGCGTGTAGAACCGCGACGAACTGGCGACCCAGCTCCGTGATCGTGTCCGCGTCGAACAGATCTGTGGCGTACACCATTTCGACGGACCGACCACGCGTACCGTCCGACTGCTCGTGCGGCTCGGAGACCGTGACCTGCAGATCCATCTTCGCGACGGCCGAATCGAAATCGACCGCGGCTGCCGTCAACCCGGGCAGTTCGAAGGACGACGACGAGAAGTTCTGGAACGTCAGCAGGACCTGCACGAGAGGGTGGCGTCCCTGCACACGCGGCGGATCGAGGACCTCGACGACCCGCTCGAACGGCAGATCCGCATGCGCGAACGCGGACAGATCGACCTCGCGTGCCTGAGCCAGAACGTCACCGAAGCTCTGCGAGCCGTCGATCTGCGTCCGCAGCACCAAGGTGTTGACGAACATGCCGATGACGTCGTCGAGTGCGGCCTCACCGCGACCGGCGACCGGCGTACCGACGGCGACGTCCTCGCTGCCGGACACGCGCGACAGCAAGACGGCCAGCGCTGCGTGCACGACCATGAACGGGGTCACGCCCCGTTCGGCAGCCACCCGGTCGATTGCTGCGGTCGTGGTCTCGTCGAGCGTCAGCGAGTGCGCCGCACCTCTACCGCTCGACGCCGACGGCCGTGCCCGGTCCGTCGGAAGTTCGATCTCGTCGTCGAGCCCGGCCAGCGCGGTGGTCCAGTACGTCTCCTGCTTACTGATCAGCGACGTCTTCTCGTCCGGCGAACCGAGGACCTCGCGCTGCCACAGCGTGTAATCGGCGTACTGCACCGGCAGTGGCGTCCAGCCGGGTTCCTCACCGCGGGCACGCGACACGTACGCGGTGATCACGTCACGCATCAGCGGAATCATCGAGAACCCGTCTGCGGCAATGTGATACGCGACGACGACGAGCACATGCTCGTTCTCGCCGACCTCGAGAAGCCGGATACGCAGCGGGACCCGTCGCGTGACGTCGAAGCCCTCCGTCACGAGCGTCGTCACGACGTCGAACAGATCGGCCTCGGCGACGGTCTCCACACGGAAATCGGTGCGTCCCGACGCCACCGGCATGACGACCTGGATGCCGGTGCCGTCCGACTCCGGATACACGGTGCGCAGGATCTCGTGCCGTGCGACGACGTCGTCGATCGCCGCGGTGAGCGCGTCGACGTCGAGCGTTCCCGTCAACCGCACCGCTGCCGGAATGTTGTTGACGGCCGAGCCGGGATCGAGCCGATTGAGGAACCACATGCGCTGCTGTGCGAGCGACAGCGGGATCCGGTCCGGTCGCGGCATCGCCGTCAGTGCGACGCGTCCGCCGGTGTGCGATTCGACGCCTGCCGCCAGCGCCTCGACGGTCGGCGCCTCGAACAGCGTCCGGACCGGAACCGACGAGTCCAGTGCCGCACCGAGTCTCGACACCACCTGCGTCGCGACGAGCGAGTTACCGCCGAGCGCGAAGAAGTCGTCGTCCAGACCGACGCGTTCGACACCGAGTACCTCGGCGAAGATTCCCGCGACGATCTCCTCGACCGGCGTGGACGGTGCACGGAATTGTCGGGCGGCGAATTCCGGTGCGGGAAGCGCTTTTCGGTCGAGCTTGCCCGACGTGTTGAGCGGGAACTCGGCGAGTACCACGATTGCGCCGGGGACCATGTACGTCGGCAGCGTCTGCCCCAGCGCCGCGCGCAGTGCGTCCGTGTCCACGGTGTCGGTACCCGCAGGAACGACATAACCGACGAGTTGATCACCGGCATCGGTGGCGACGACAGCAGCCGCGGACAGACCGACGGACGGATGCGCGGCCAAGGCAGCCTCGATCTCGCCGAGCTCGATGCGCTGTCCGCGGAACTTCACCTGGAAGTCGGTCCGACCGATGTAGTCGATCGTGCCGTCGGCACGCCACTCCACGAGGTCACCGGTGCGGTACATGCGAGCGCCGTGCTCGGAGAACGGGTTCGCGACGAACCGATCCGACGTGAGGTCGACGCGCCCGTGGTAGCCACGAGCAAGCTGAACGCCTGCCAGATACAGCTCACCGGGAACACCGACGGGTACCGGGTGCAGTCGCGAGTCGAGAACGTAGACCGCCGAATTCCATTCGGGGACACCGATGGTCACGGCTGCACCAGCTGCGGTGTCGGTCACGTCGGCGTAGGTGATCGACACTGCCGCTTCGGTCGGGCCGTACAGGTTGTGGACGCGCGCCGAGGAGACGCGAGCGAAGTCTCGGACGGCCTCGCCGGGCAGTGCCTCGCCGATGACGAAGATCTGGCGCAGGCTCGCGATCGATGCCCGTGTCACCGCAGCTGCGAATACGGACAGCATGGTCGGCACGAAGTCCGTGACGGTCACCGCATGTCGTGCGATGACGTCGGCGAGGTAGGCGGGGTCACGATGTCCGTCCGGCGTCGCGAGGACGAGAGTGGCCCCGACGCGTAGAGGCAGGAAGAATCCCCACAGGGACACGTCGAACGTCGTCGCGGTCTTCTGCAGATAGACGTCCGCTGCGCCCAGTCGATATTCGGACTGCATCCACTGCATCTGATTGACGATCGCCCGGTGGCTGACGGCAACGCCCTTCGGCCTGCCCGTCGATCCGGACGTGAAGATGACGTACGCGACGGAGTCCGGCGAGAGAAGCGGCGGGGTGAATGTCGCGCCGGATTCCGGCCGAGCGTGCACGTCGACGACCGGAACGTCCACCGGCGGCGTGAACTCGTCCTCGGACCTGGTCAGCACACAGACAGGTGCCGCGGCGTCGAGGATGTAGCCGATGCGCTCGGCCGGGTGGTCGGGGTCGATCGGAACATAGGCGGCACCGGAACGCAGCACCGCGTACATCGCCACGACCAGATCGACGGACCGTCGAACGGCAAGAGCGACACGTGTTTCCGGTCCTGCCCCCGACGCCGTCAGCACTGTCGCCAGCGAGTCGACGCGCTCGGACAACTCGCCGTACGTGAGCGACACGCCCTCGTACACGAGGGCCGTTGCGTCGGGACGTTCGGCGGCGACGGCGTCGAACCCATCGAGAAGCAACGCAGCCGGCAGCTCGTGGTCCGTCGCATTCCATGCGCGCAGCAGGGCGTCGCGTTCCGGTTCGGTCGTGACGTCGATGTCGCCGACGACCGATGCCGGGTTCGTCGTCACCGCCTCGAGGACGGCGAGGAATCGCGATTGCAGCAGCTCGATGCCCGAAAGATCGAACAGATCTGTCGCGTAGTTGAATTCGACCGACCAGCCGTCACCTTCAGCCGGCTCCGACACTGCGACCTGCAGATCGAACTTGGCGGTGCCCGCATCGAAGTCGACTGCGGAGACGCTGAGGTTCGGAAGGTCGAGTTCCGAGCGACCGAGGTTCTGGAAGAACAACGCCACCTGGAACAGCGGGTGCCGTGCCGTCGATCGAGCCGGATCGAGGATCTCGACGAGTCGTTCGAACGGGATGTCGGCGTTGGCGAACGCCGCGAGATCGGACTCTCTGACCTGAGCCAGCACCTCGTCGAAACGAGCTGGTGCGTCGACACGTGTCCGCAGCACGAGCGTGTTGACGAACATGCCGATCATGTCGTCGAGTGCAGCATCACCGCGGCCGGCGATCGGAGCGCCGACGGCGATGTCGTCGGTGCCCGACAGGCGCGCGAGCAGCACGGACAGTGCGGCGTGAACCACCATGAACGGCGTGGCACGTTCCGCCGATGCCAGATTCTCGACGGCACTCCGCAGTGACGCATCGATGTCGAACCGATGCGACGTGCCGCGCCCCGACGCGACGGCCGGACGAGGACGGTCGAACGGAAGGTCGAGCTGCTCGGGCGCGCCGGCAAGTGTCTTCTGCCAGAACTCCTTCTGCGCGGAGATGACCGATTCGGGATCGTCCTCCGAGCCGAGCACCTCGCGCTGCCACAGCGCGTAGTCGGCGTACTGGACCGGCAACGGCTCCCAGTCGAGGTCGAGACCTGCCGCGCGGGCGGTGTAGGCACGCACGATGTCACGCGTCAGCGGACCGAGCGAGTAGCCGTCGGCCGCGATGTGATGCGCGACGAACACGAGAACGTGCTCGGTCGAGCTCACCTCGAACAGGCTCGCGCGGAACGGGGCACGCGTCGTGACGTCGAATCCGGCGAGCACCGTCTCCTCGATCGACGCAGCCAGTTGCTCGGCGTCGACCGGGATCGGCGCCAGGTCGGGAATGACCGACCGAGTGGACACGACCTCTTGATAGCCGACGCCGTCGATCTCCGGGTACACCGTCCGCAACGACTCGTGACGGGACAGCACGTCGGCGACCGCAACGTGCAACGCATGTCGATCGAGCAAGCCCGACAAACGAATTGCGACGGGAATGTTGTTGACCGCGGACTCCGGATCCAGGCGGTTGAGGAACCACATGCGCTGCTGCGCCATCGACAGCGGAACGTGATCCGGTCGTTCCTGCGGAGTCAGCGGGACACGAGCGCCCTTGCCCACCTCGGATTCGATGCGCACCGCGAGCGAGGCGACGGTCGACACCTCGAACAACAGACGAACCGGGACGGTCGTGTCCAGCGCAGCACCGAGTCGCGAAACGACCTGCGTCGCGATCAGCGAGTTACCGCCGAGCGCGAAGAAGTCGTCGTCCGCGCCGACGCGTTCGACTCCGAGCACGTCGCCGAAGACGGACGCGATGATCTCCTCGACAGGCGTCGACGGCGCACGGAAGGCGCGGACCTGAAGTTCGGGCTCCGGCAATTTCGCACGGTCGAGCTTGCCCGCCGCATTGGTCGGAAGGGCGTCGAGTACGACGAACGCTGCCGGAACCATGTACGACGGCAGCTCCGCCGCCAGCGTCCGACGCAGCTCCTCGAGGTCGACCGGTGTACCCGCGACGACGTACAGCACGAGGCGATCGCTCTTGACCACGGCAACCGCGTCGGACACCGAAGGTGCTGTGCGCGCGACCGTTTCGATCTCGCCGAGTTCGATACGGAGGCCACGGAGCTTGACCTGGAAGTCGGTGCGTCCGATGTATTCGAGTTCGCCGGACGCGTTCCACCGCACGAGATCGCCGGTCCGGTACATCCGTCCGCCACCGAACGGGTCGGCGACGAACCGCTCGGCGGTCAACGTCGATCGGCCGTGGTACCCGCGCGCGGTCTGCACGCCCGCCAGGTAGAGCTCGCCGGCGACTCCGACGGGCGTCGGGTTCAGCCGACCGTCGAGAACGTACGCGGCGGTGTTCCACACCGGGGTGCCCATGGGTGCCGTGGTGTCGTGCAGCTCGCGGCCGTCGACGCCTGCCACCGGCCTGCTCGTCGCGTGCACGGTGAATTCGGTCGGCCCGTACAGGTTGTGAACCTGCGCATCGGCCGCTCGGGCGAGTCCGGTGACGACCGACGCCGGAAGCGCTTCTCCCGCAAGCTGAATCAACCGCAGCGACGACGCATCCCGCGCGGCCATCTCGGCGGTGAACACGGGCACCATCGACGGTACGAACGAGGTTGCGGTGACCGCCTTCTGCTCGACGACGTCGGCCAGGTAGGTCGCGTCGCGGTGACCGTCGGGACGCGCGATGACCATTCGAGCACCGGACGCCGGTGCACCGAACAGTTCCCAGACCGACACGTCGAACGTGAACGGCGTCTTCTGCAGGACGACATCGTGCCCGCCGAGTCCGTATTCGTTCACGATCCACGCGATCTGGTTGACCACCGCGCGGTGCGGTACGGCGACACCCTTCGGACGACCGGTCGAGCCGGACGTGAAGATCACGTACGCAAGTTGATCCGGGTGCGTCGGCCCGCGACGATCGGCGTCCACCAACGGCTCGGCCCGGTAGTCGGACAGGTCGAGCGTGTCGATACGGACCACGTTCGTTCGCGGCGCGACGAAAACGTCGCGAGTCGTCGTCAGGACGACGGGAGCCTCGGAGACGTCGAGAATGTAGTCGTTGCGCTCGGCCGGCTGGTCGGGATCGATCGGTACGTAGGCGCCGCCCGCCTCGATCACCGCATACAGCGCGACGACCATGTCCACGGACCGGCGAATCGCGACGGCCGTCAGGATGTCGGGCCCGACACCGAGTGTGACGAGATGGCGCGCGAGAGTCGTCACACGCGAACGGAACTCGCGGTAGGTGACGGTCTCGTCGTCGAAGGACAGCGCCACCGCGTCCGGCGTGCTCGACGCCATCCGGTGGAACGCGTCGAGCACGAACTCGTCGGTTACGTCGTGGCTCGTGACGTTCCAGGTCTCCAGCACCGTCGTGCGCTCGGCGCTGTCGATCAGCTCGATGTCGCCGACGACCGTCCCGGCATCCGTGGTCACGGCGTGGAGGACACCGATCAACCGCGACGCCAGAGTCGCGATGGTCGACTCGTCGAACAGGTCGGTGGCGTAGGTGAATTCGAGCTTCCACTGCGCGTCGTTCTCGGAGACGGTGACCTGAAGGTCGGTCTTCGCGACGGCAGTGTCGAACTCGACTCCGGACACGGTCAAGCCCGGCAACTCCAGGCTGGTGGTCCCGAGGTTCTGGAACACGAGCAGCACCTGGAACAGCGGGTGGTGCGCCCTCGATCGCGGTGGATCGAGTACCTCGACGAGACGTTCGAACGGCACGTCGGCGTTCCCGAACGCGTCGAGATCGGAGCGACGCACGGCGGCGAGCAGGTCGGTGAACGGGTCGGCCGGGTCCACGACGGCGCGCAGGACCAACGTGTTGACGAACATGCCGACGAGGTCGTCGAGAGCTTCCTCGCCACGACCCGCGACGGGTGTTCCGACCGCGATGTCCTCGGTTCCCGACAGCCGAGCCAGCAGCACCGACAGCGCGGCGTGCACCACCATGAACGGCGTCGCGGACTGTGTCGTTGCCAGCGCCTCGATGGAACTGCGCAGCGACGCGTCGATGTCCGTCGCGTACGTCGCACCCCGTCCCGACGCCACGGCGGGACGTCGCCTGTCCGACGGCAGGTCCAGTTGTTCGGGCAGGTCCGCCAACGCGCCGCGCCAGAATCGTTCCTGCGCGGAGATCAACGATTGAGGATCGTCCTCCGAGCCGAGAACCGCGCGCTGCCACAGCGCGAAGTCCGCGTACTGCACGGCCAAGGGCGCCCATCCTGGAGCGTTGCCGTCGCTGCGGGCGGCGTACGCGGTGACGACATCGCGCGTCAGCGGAAGCATCGAGAAACCGTCCGCCGCAATGTGATGCGCGACGAGAATCAACACGTGCTCGGTGGGTGACACCTGCAGCAGGCGCAGTCGAACCGGTACCTCGGCCGTCACGTCGAATCCCTGCGACACGACATCGACGACGCGGCCGTACAACGCCGTTTCGTCGACGCGTTCCGGAAGCAGATCGGGCGCGGCGTCGTCCGTCTCACGCACGACCTGGCGACCGACACCGTCGACCTCCGGGTACACGGTGCGCAATGCTTCGTGCCGGTCGACGACGTCGTAGATCGCAGCCTGCAACGCGTCGACGTCCAGCAGCCCGGACAGCCTGATCGCGACCGGAATGTTGTCCACGGCCGAGTTCGGGTCGAGGCGGTTGAGGAACCACATGCGCTGCTGCGCCATGGACAGCGGAACGACGTCGGGACGTTCACGCTTCGTCAGCGGCTCACGCGCCGACGAACCGTCGGCCTGCGCGACGTCGACCGACTTCGCGAGACCGGCGACGGTCGGTGCGTCGAAGAATGCACGCACGTCGAGCTTGATCGACAGTTCGGCACCGACGCGAGCGATCGCGCGGGTCGCGCTGAGCGAGTTACCACCGAGTGCGAAGAAGTCGTCGTCGACGCCGACGCGTTCGGCTCCGAGGATGTCCTCGAAGACGGCGACCAGGGTGCGTTCGACTTCGGTTGCCGGAGCACGGTATTCGGCGGCCGCGAGGGTGACGTCGGGCGTCGGGAGGGCCTTGCGGTCGAGCTTTCCGCTCGCGTTCAGCGGGAACTCGTCGAGCACGACGAACACGGCCGGAACCATGTAGTCCGGCAGCGTGCCGCGGATACCGGCGGCCAGTGCAGCGGAGTCGGCTTCACCGGTAGTCGTGACCAGGTACGCAACCAGCTGATCGTCGACCCCGGAATCCGAGTCGTCGGAACGGACGACGACCACAGCCTGGCGGACCGTCTCCTGAGCGAGAAGCGCCGCTTCGATTTCACCGAGTTCGATGCGCAGACCACGAAGCTTCACCTGAAAGTCGGTGCGGCCCAAGTATTCCAAGACACCTGCGGTGTTCCAGCGCACGAGGTCGCCGGTGCGGTACATCCTCTCGCCGGAGTCGCTGTACGGGTCGGCGACGAACCGGTCGGCGGTCAGATCGGGTCGGGCGATGTATCCGCGCGCCAGCTGCACACCCGACAGGTAGAGCTCGCCGGGCACGCCGGGCGGAGTGCGGTCGAGGCCCTCCCCCAGCACGTGCAGTCCGGTGCGGGGCACCGCGACGCCGATCGGTACCGACACGAGGTCGGAGCTGTCGGTGCGGTGGTACGTGACGTCGACGGCAGCCTCGGTCGGGCCGTAGAGATTGTGCAGTTCGGCGTCGAACACCTCGTGAAAACGAGCCGTCGTCGACGCAGGCAGTGCCTCGCCCGACGCGAACACCTGCCGCAGGCTCGGAATCGTCGGCGCCTGGTCCGAGTCGAACTGGCCGAGGAACACCGACAGCATCGACGGCACGAAATGTGCGGTCGTCACGCCGTGCGTGCTCATCGTCTCGGCGATGTACGCCGGATCGCGGTGGCCGTCGGGCGCGGCGACGACGAGCCGTGCGCCTGCTTGCAGCGGCCAGAAGAATTCCCACACCGACACGTCGAACGTGAAGGGAGTCTTCTGCAGAACGACGTCGTCGGCGGTCAGCGGGTAGTCGGCCTGCCGCCAGTCGAGGTTCGCGACGATGGCCTCGTGCGAGACCGCGACACCCTTCGGGCGTCCCGTCGAACCCGACGTGAAGATGACGTACGCCGTGTTCGCCGGATCGAGCGCACCGTTGCGTTCGTCGTCGACGAGCGGTTCCGACGCGTACTGCGCCAGATCTTCGGTGTCCACGTTCAGCGCACGAACGTCGCCCGGTAGCGCGACGTCCTCGGTCGACGTGGTGAGCACGAGAATGGGCTCGGCGATGTCGACGACGTAGCCGATGCGATCGGCGGGATGTCCGGGGTCGATGGGAACGTACGCGCCTCCCGCAGCACTGATCGCGTACATCGCGACGAGGAGGTCGAGCGACCGCGAGATCGACAGACCGACGCGAACGTCCGGGCCGACTCCGAGTTCGACGAGGCGACGGGCCAGACGATTGACCCGGCCGTCGAATTCGGCATACGTGAGTTCGGTCCCGTCGAAGGTCACCGCGACCGCGTCGGGGGTGCGCTCGACCTGGTCGCGAAAACGACTGACGAGCGTCTCGGCGACGGGGACCGCAGCGACCTCGCCGAGCACCTCTCGGGCGTCGGCGACGACGGACGCGACGATCCCCTCCAGCCCACCGTCGGCCGCTTCGACGGCACCCGGCGCGACCGTCGAGAGTGCGAGGGGTACCAACGCGTCGGCGCCGAGCACTCCGCCCATGGCGGTGTCGAGGTTGCCGATCTCGCGGTGCAGGTCTCCGTACGTGACGGTCGAACTACCGACAGCGACGGCGACACGGTCGGCCTGACCTGCGGCGACCCGTCCGACCAACCCCGGTAGATCTTCGATCGCCGCCGACTGCGAACCAGACCCACCAGACACCATCTACCTCGTCCTCCCAATCACCACTCGCGAAACCTCGATTATCGCAGCCGTACGAAGCCTACTGACGAACGGACCACCGCCCAGTTCGCCGACGGATTGTTCGGATACCCACCTGATCAGGTCGGCATCCGAATGATCCGTCGGCAAACTCCCCGTACCGGCCGCCTCAGCTGTCGACCACGGTCGACGCGGTCTCGATCATCGACGCGATCAGCGACGCATACCCTTCGGCACCGAGTGCGGGCAGGATTCCGGGAACCAACTGCGACAGTGCGACCGTGATCAGTGCCTCCGGCTTGAGCGTGGCGCCCATCGCCTTCGATACCGCACCGATCTTGGTGTTCAGTTCCTCGAACGTGACCTCGGTTCCGTCGTGGGTCAGTGCGACGGACGCCGGCGAGGCAGCGGCCGCCTCCGACACCAGCCCCGGCAGATCGTCGACCGTCTTGGCCGCCCGCTTCGGCGCGAACGCCGCACGCTCGGCTTCCGACAGGATGTCGATCGATCGCAGTGTCACCGACGGATCCTGCGTGACCGCGTCGAGAATCCGCAAGAACCTGTCCGCGAACTTCTCGACCGTCGAGCGCGTGAACAGCGCCGTGGCGTAGTTGAACAGCGCCTTCACATCCGTGAGGGCACCCGAGTCGTCGAACTGCTCGATCGCCGTGAGCTGCAGATCGAACTTCGCCTGATCCTCGTCCGCCGCGAGCGTCGACACCTCGAGTCCCGGCAGCGCGAACGTTCCGCTCACCGCGTTCTGGAACGTCAGCATCACCTGGAACAGTGGCGAGAACGCACTCGAGCCCGACCGGCCACCGGCCGTGCGTCCCATGGACTCCACGAGTCGCTCGAACGGTACGTCCGCGTGACCGAAGGCCGCGAGATCGGTGTCCTTCGTCCGAAACAGCAAGTCCGCGAACGAAATTCCACCGTCGACGTGGGTGCGCAGCACCAACGTGTTGACGAACATGCCGACGAGGTCGTCGAGCGCCTCTTCACCACGACCCGCCGTCGGTGTACCGATGGCAATGTCGTCGGTGCCGCTGAGTCGAGCGAGCAGCACGGCGAGCGCACTGTGCACGACCATGAAGACCGTCGCATTGTGCTCGCGCGCCGTCTTCTCGAGGCGGTGTGCGATTTCCGGACCGAACGAGAACTCGTACGCGGCACCGATCGTGGACTGACGCGGCGGACGCGGATGATCGGTCGGCAGCGGCAGCAGTTCCGGTAGACCCGCGAGTTCGCGGTTCCAGTACGCCAACTGAGTGGAGATGGCGCTGTCCGGATCGTCCTCGCTTCCGAGAACTTCGCGCTGCCACAACGTGAAGTCCGCGTACTGCACCGGCAACGGCGCCCACTGCGGAGCATCCCCTGCCGCTCGCGAGGTGTAGGCGAGCATGACGTCGCGGATCAACGGACGCATCGAGAATCCGTCGGCCGTGATGTGATGCGCGACGAGTGCGAACACGTACTCGCTCTCGCCGAGCGAGAACAGAGCCGCTCGCACCGGGACCTCGGTCGTCACGTCGAACCCGGCGCCCAGTACGGCACCGACCCGTTCGTAGACCTCCGACTCGGACACCGAAATCGGTGTCAGATCCGGGAGCGCGTCGGCAACGGGGCCGATGACCTGGATCGGGCCGGTCTCGCTGTCGGGGTACGTCGTGCGCAGTACCTCGTGACGCTCGACGACGTCGGCCATCGCAGCCGCGAACGCGTCGGTGTCGAGCGCGCCCGAGAATCGAACGGCCGCAGGGATGTTGTACGCCGCCGACTCGGGATCGACCTGGTTCAGCGTCCACATGCGCTGCTGCGCGAGCGACAGAGGAATCGCCGCAGGCCGTTCCCGCGCGACGAGTGGCACACGAGCGCCACCGCCGACGAGGGGCTGGATCCGCGCGGCCAATGCCTCGACGGTCGACGCCTCGAACAGCGCCCGCACCGGGATCTGCGTGTCCAGTGCGGCACCGAGCCGGGACACGACCTGCGTCGCGATCAGCGAGTTGCCGCCGAGCTCGAAGAAGTCGTCGTCCAGTCCGATCCGATCCAGTCCGAGCACATCGGCCAGCGTCCGGACCACCACTTCCTCGACCGGGTTGGTCGGTGCTCGGAATTCTCGAGCGACGACCTCCGGCTTCGGCAGCGCCTTGCGATCGAGCTTTCCGTTCGTGTTCAGCGGCAACGCATCCAGCACGACGTAGGCCGACGGCACCATGTACGACGGCAGGCTCGACGTCAGTGCCGCACGAGACGACGCGACATCGAACTCGCCGGCAGCAGGCACGACGTACGCCACGAGCTGATCACCTGTACGGCCGTCGTTGTGCACGGTCACCGCCGCCTCGCGGACGGCGTCCTGATCGCGCAGCGCCGTCTCGATCTCACCGAGCTCGATACGGTAACCGCGCACCTTGACCTGGAAGTCCACGCGCTCGACATAGTCGAGTTCGCCTGCGGCAGTCCACTTCACGACGTCACCCGTGCGGTACATACGCGTGCCGTCGGTCTGGTCACTCCGCAGGCTACGCTCCTGGCCACTCGAGAACGGGTTCGCGACGAACCGATCCGACGTCAGGTCTGCCCGGCCGTGGTATCCGCGCGCCAACTGCGCACCGGCCAGGTACAGCTCGCCGCTGACGCCGACCGGAACCGGCTGCAGGCGACTGTCGAGGACCAGCACCTCGCTGTTCCATTCGGGCCGGCCGATCGGAACGGACGTCACGTCCGCATCGGTGACGAGGTGCGACGTGATCGACACCGCCGCCTCGGTCGGTCCGTACAGGTTGAACAGTTCTGCCGAGTTGTGCCGGCGGAATGCACGAGCGGTTGCGGGCGGGAGCGCCTCACCGATCGCGAGGACGCGTCGCAACGTAGTCGGCAACGTGCCACCGGCGACGGTCGTCAACATCGACAACATCGACGGCACGGCATGCAGGGTCGTGACTGCGTGATCGCGCATCAACGCGAGCAGGTAGTCCGGATCGCGGTGTCCGTCTGCCGTGGCGACGACGATGCTTCCGCCCGACGTCAGCGCGGACCAGAACTCCCACACCGACAGGTCGAAGGTCGCAACCGTCTTCAGCAGCACCGAATCCGTTGCATCCATACCGAACTCGGCGTGCTTCCACAGCAGCTGGTTGACGATGGCGCCGTGCGTCACAGCAACACCCTTGGGCTTGCCCGTCGAACCGGACGTGAAGATCACGTATGCGGTGTTATCCGGACGCAGCGGCAGAAGCCGTTCCTCCGGTGCGATCGGCGACGCGTCGGAGCAGGCGTTCTCGAGCTCCGAGAGCGCGACCGAACCCGAGCCGATGTCCTCGCCTGCGGTGATCACGCAGACCGGATCGGCGACGTCGAGGATGTACTTGACCCGCTCGGCGGGCTGATCCGGATCGATCGGCACATACGCGCCACCTGCCTTCACGATGGCGTACATGCCGACGAGCAGGTCCACCGACCGTCGAATGGCCAAGCCGACCAACGACTCCGGTCCGACGCCACGTTCGACGAGTGCGCGTGCGACACGGTTGACACGGGCATCGAAATCTCCGTACGACAGCGACTCGCCCTCGTACACCAACGCCGTTGCCGCCGGATCGCGACGCACCTGCGCGTCGAACAGGTCGACGAGTGTTGCGCTCGAATCCGTGTCGTGACCGGTGTCGTTCCAGCCGGACACCAACGCGTCACGTTCGTCGTCGTCGAGGATCGTGATGTCGCCGACGGCCGTCGACGGCGCCTGCGTCACGGACTCCAACACGCGCACGAAACGCTCGACGATCGTTTCGACCGTTCCGCGTTCGAACAGATCCGTCGCGTACGTCATGATCGCCTCGAAACCTGCGGGCGCACCGTCGTCGTCGTAATGATCGGCGAGGATGAGATGCAGATCGAACTGCGAGTTGCCGGAATCCGCGTCGACTGCCGAGACCGTCAGGTCGCCGAGCTCCAGGCTGCTTCGTGCCACGTTCTGGAACGAGAAGCCCACCTGGAACAGCGGATGACGCGCCGTCGACCGTGCCGGGTTGAGCACCTCGACGAGACGCTCGAACGGCACGTCCGCGTTGGCGAACGCCTGCAGATCCGTCTCGCGAGCCGTCGCGAGCAGGTCCACGAAGCTGCGCTCGCCTGTCACGTCGAGTCGGAAGACCAACGTGTTGACGAACATGCCGACGAGGTTGTCGAGCACGGCCTCACCGCGGCCTGCGATCGGCGTTCCGACAGCGATGTCCGTCATGCCGGACAGGCGCGACAGCAGCACCGAGAACGCCGCGTGGACGGCCATGAACACCGTCGCGTTGTTCTCGCGTGCCAGATCCTGCAGTGCCGCATGGGTTGTCGCCGGCACCGCGAATTCGACGCGATCGCCCCGGAAGCTCTGATCTGCAGGCCGCGGCTTGTCGATCGGAAGCGTCAGCTGGTCGGGCAGATCGGCGAGTTCGCTCTTCCAGTACTCGAGCTGGCGTGCACCGACCGATGTCGGATCGTCCTCGTCACCGAGCACGTCCCGTTGCCACAGCGCGTAGTCCGCGTACTGCACCGGCAGGGGTGCCCAATCCGGGGACTGCCCGTGAGTGCGGGCGCCGTACGCCGTCATCAGATCGGACATGACCGGCACTGCCGACGAGCCGTCGGCCGAGATGTGGTGCACGACCATCGCGAGGACGTACTCCGGTACGTCGCCGTCGATGCGGAACAGCGTGATGCGCACCGGCACTTCGCTGGTCACGTCGAACTGCGTCGCCGCGAGCGCGAGCACCTTCTCGGTGACCGCTGCCGCGTCGACCGACTCGACGGTCAGCGCGATGCCTGCCTGCTCCGGCGTCAGAACCTTCTGTGCCGGACCGGAATCGGTGTTCGGGTAGACCGTGCGCAGCGTTTCGTGGCGTGCGACGAGGTCGCCGATCGCCTCGGCGAACGCATCCTCGTCGAGCTCGCCCGACAGACGCAGAGCCATCGGAATGTTGTACGCGGTCGACGCACTGTCGAATCGGTTGAGGAACCACATGCGGCGCTGCGCGAGGGACAGAGGCACATGCTGCGGACGCTCGCGCGCCACCAGTTCCTGACGACCGCCGGCACCGACCGACGACTCGACCCGTCCGGCCAGGTCACCGACCGAAGATGCCTCGAACAGAAGCCGAACCGGAACCTGCGTGTCGAGCGCTGCCCCGAGCCGCGACACGACCTGCGTCGCGATCAACGAGTTACCGCCGAGCGCGAAGAAATCGTCGTCGACACCGACCCGGCCCACACCGAGCACGTCCGCGAACACACCCGCAACGATCTCTTCCAACGGCGTCGACGGTGCACGGAACTCCACCGCCGCGGTCGTCGGCACCGGAAGCGCACGACGATCGAGCTTGCCGTTGACCGTCAACGGAATCTCCCCGAGCACCACGAACGCCGACGGCACCATGTACTCCGGCACCAACGTCGCCACACCCGACCGCACTGCCTCGACGTCGGCCGTGCCGACGAGGTAGGCGACCAGACGCGTCGCACCCGGGGTGTCCTCGCGCACGATCACCGCAGCCGCGGTCACACCCGGCTGCGCCGACACCGCCGCCTCGACCTCACCGAGCTCGATCCGGAAACCACGCACCTTCACCTGATCATCAGCACGACCGAGGTAGACCAGTTCTGCAGACGAGTCAGCCTTCTCGACCCAACGCGCGACGTCACCGGTCCGATACAGCCGGCCCTCACCGAACGGGTTCGCCACGAAACGAACCGACGACAGATCCGCACGCCCGAGATACCCACGCGCCAACTGCCCACCCGACACGTACAGCTCACCCGCAACACCGACCGGAACCGGCTGCAGACGGGTGTCGAGGACGTAGACACCCAGACCCGAGATCGGCGCACCGATCACCGACGCCGAACCCGCCGACGCAGCCGAGAGCGCACGGAACGACACGTGCACCGTCGTCTCCGTGATGCCGTACATGTTGACGAGAAGGGGCCCGGACTCGCTGCCGTCACCGTGACGCGCGAACCAGCCCTCGAGACGACGAGGCTCGAGCGCCTCACCACCGAACACCACGTACCGCAGCGACAACTCGCCCGCGTTCGCCGCACCGGCCCGATCGAGCTCGGCCAACTGGTAGAACGCCGACGGCGTCTGGTTCAGCACCGTCACACCCTCGGCGACCAGCAGCTCACGGAACGCCTCGGGCGACCGCGAGGTGAAGTAATCCACCATCACCAACGTCCCGCCGTACAGCAGCGGTCCCCACAGCTCCCACACCGAGAAGTCGAACGCATACGAATGGAACATCGTCCACACGTCGGTCTCGTCGAAGCCGAACGAGCCGTCCGTGTTGTCCATCAACCGCACCACAGTGCTGTGTGGAATCAACACGCCCTTCGGCCGACCCGTCGAACCCGACGTGTAGATCACGTACGCCAAATTGTCCGCAGACAACGGCGCACGGCGCTCGGCATCGGTGACCGGCTTCGAGGACCAGGCATCCGGATCGTCCTGCGTCACATCCACGACCGGAATGTCCGCCCCGCGCACACCCGCCATCGACTCCGCAGCCGACACCTCCGGCGTCGTCACCACAGCCACCGGCGCCGCATCCGACATCATGAATGCGATGCGCTCGGCCGGATACGTCGGATCGACCGGCAGATAACCCGCACCGGATTTCACCACCGCCAACAACGCAACGACCAGATCGGCCGAACGCGGAAGAGCCACCGCCACCAACGAATCCGAGCAGGCGCCCGCCGCGATCAACCGGCGTGCCAGACGATTGACCCGAGCGTCGAGTTCCGCGTACGTCGACGACACCCCGTCGAAACGCACCGCCACCGACTCCGGGTGCGCCGCCACGACCGCGTCAAAACGGTCGATCAACGTGTCCGCACCGACCGACACGTCCGGACCCGACGAACTCCACTGCGTCAGAACACGATCACGCGTGTCGGCATCGACGATGTCGAAGTCGCCGACCGCAGCCGACGCATCCGCAACCACACCGCTCAACACCGCCAGGAACTGACGGCCGAAACGATCGACGGTCGACTCCTCGAACAGGTCGGTCGCGTAGCTGATGTAGCAGGTCATGCCGCCCAACGCGCCGGCAGAGTCCGTCGCCTCCTCGAACGTGAACTGCAGATCGAACTTGGCGATTCCCGCGTCGAATTCGAGCGCTTCGACCGACAGGTTCGGCAGTTCCAACGCGGTACGGCCCAGGTTCTGGAATGCCAGCACCACCTGCACCAACGGATGCCTGGACTGCGAGCGCTCCGGATCGAGCACCTCCACGAGCCGCTCGAACGGCACGTCCGCGTTGGCGAACGCCGACAGATCCGTCTCGCGAGCATGCGCCAGCACGTCACGGAAACTCGTCGACGGCTCGACCTGCGTGCGCAGCACGAGCGTGTTGACGAACATGCCGATCAGATCGTCCAGTTCGGCTTCGCCGCGCCCTGCAACAGGCGTACCGATGGCCACGTCCTCGGACGCCGACAGCCGCGACATCAACACCGCGAGCGCGGTGTGCACGACCATGAACAACGTCGAGTTGTTCTCGCGCGCAACCACATCCAATGCGTGATGCAGCTCAGGCGACACCGTGAACGACGTCGTCCGGCCACGGTTCGTCGCGACGGTCGGCCGCGCGTAGTCGAACGGCAACTCGATTTGATCGGCCAGACCCGACAGCTGACGAGTCCAGTACGCGACCTGCTGCGACGCGATCGACGACGCGTCGTCCTCGGTTCCGAGCACCTCGCGCTGCCACACCGCGTAATCCGCGTACTGCACCGGCAACGGCGCCCATGCCGGAACATCACCCGCCGCGCGAGAGGCGTACGCGACCATCACGTCGGTCGTCAACGGCCGCATCGAGAAACCATCGGACGCGATGTGATGCACCACGAACACGAGCACGTGGTCGTTGCTGCCGCTCAGTTGCAGAAGCCGCACCCGCACCGGCACCTCACGCGTGACGTCGAACCCACCCGACACGATGTCGACGACGGTGGGAAGAACGTCGTGCTCCGACACCGTCACCGGAGTGAGGTCCACCTCGACCTCGGATGCCGGCAGCACGACCTGGTGGCCGACTCCGTCGAACTCGGGATAGATCGTCCGCATCGTCTCGTGGCGAGCGACGACATCCGAGATGGCCTGCCGCAGCGCGTCCCGGTCCAACGACCCGGTCAAGCGGATCGCCACCGGAATGTTGTTCACCGAGGACTCGGTGTCGAACCGGTTGAGGAACCACATGCGCTGCTGCGCCAGCGATAGCGGAATGCGTTCCGGCCGTGGACCGGCGACGAGCGCCGCCCGTGCGCCGGCACCCACGTGATCCTCGATCCGGCGCGCCAGCGCGCCGACCGTCGTCGCGTCGAACAGCGCGCGGACGGGAACCTGGGCGTCGACCGCCGCACTCAGGCGCGCGACGACCTGAGTCGCGATGAGCGAGTTGCCGCCGAGCGAGAAGAAGTCGTCGTCGAGACCGACTCGCTCGGCGCCGAGCACGTCGGCGAACACGTCCGCGACGGCCTGCTCGATCGGCGTTCCGGGGGCACGGTATTCGGCGGCAGCGACCTCGGGCTCCGGCAGAGCCTTGCGATCGAGCTTGCCCGACGAGGTCAGCGGCAGATCGTCCAACACGACGACCGCGGACGGCACCATGTACGACGGCAGCCGCTCCGAGGCGTCGGCGAGAACGGATTCGACTGCACCGGACTCGCTGTCGAGTCCGGACGCGAACACGATCCACGCGACGAGTCGATCGCCGCGTACTGCGACGACAGCGTGTGCGACGGAATCGGCAGCCACCAGCGCCGACTCGATCTCACCCAGTTCGATGCGCTGACCGCGCAGCTTCACCTGGAAGTCGGAGCGTCCGACATAGACGAGTTCGCCGTCGCCGTTCCACCGCACGACGTCACCGGTGCGGTACAGACGCCCTTCGCCGAACGGATTGGCCACGAAACGATCTGCGGTCAGATCCGGACGCGACGCGTAGCCACGTGCGAGCTGAACGCCGCCGAGGTAGAGCTCGCCCTCGGCACCGACAGGTGTCGGCCGCAAAGCGTTGTCCAGCACGTAGACCCGGGTGTTGTAGACGGGCTTACCGATGGGAACACCGCTGACGTCGGCAGAGGTGAACTCGTGATAGGTCACGTCGACCGCTGCCTCGGTCGGTCCGTACAGGTTGATCATGCGCGCCGACGGCACCGCCTGGGTGAGGCTCGCTGCCGTCGCCGACGGAAGCGCCTCACCGGACGCGAACACCCACCGCAAGCTCGTCGCCGTGCGCGCCGACGGTTCGGCGGTGAACACGGCCAGCATCGACGGCACGAAGTGCGCAACCGTGACGGACTCCGACACGATCAACTGTGCGAGGTACGCCGGATCACGGTGTCCGTCCGGACGTGCGATGACCATGCGGGCACCGACCTGCAACGGCCAGAACAACTCCCACACCGACACGTCGAACGTGACCGGCGTCTTCTGGACGACGACGTCGGAGTCGGTCAGTGCGTACTCGGCCTGCATCCATTCCAGGCGGTTGACGATGGCCCGGTGGCCGATCGTCACGCCCTTGGGCCGACCCGTCGATCCGGACGTGAACAGCACGTAGGCGCTGCCGTCCGTCGTCGCAGGACGCTCGGACTCCGTCAGCCGGCCGCCCTCGTATCCGTCCAGATCCAGCTGATCCAGGTGCCGGATGCGGACGCCCGCGCCGACGTCGAGGCCATCCCGGCCGGTGGTGAGGACCAGTGCCGCTGCCGCAGTGTCGACGATGTACTCGATGCGTTCGGTCGGCTGTTCCGGATCGACCGGAACGTAGGCGCCGCCTGCCTCGACGACCGCGTAGATCGCCACGAGCAGGTCGAACGAGCGACGAATGCCGATCGCCACCGTCGTCTCGGGTCCGACACCTTCACCGACGAGGTACCGCGCCAGACGACCCACACGGTCGGAGAACTCGCGGTAGCTCAGCGACTCGCCCTCGAACGTGAGCGCCACGGCGTCGGGTGTGCGCTCGACCTGCGCGTGGAACGCATCGAGAAGCAGCGCGTCGTCGACGGCGTGCTCGGTGTCGTTCCAGGTGTCCAGCACGAGTGCGCGTTCAGCCGCATCCAACAGATCGACGTCGCCGACGCGTCGCGTCGAATCAGCGGCGATCGCCTCGAGAATCCGCTGTACCCGTGCCAGCATGGCCGTCACCTGGTCGCGCTCGAACAAGTCTTCGAAGTACTTGAGCGTCAATCGGATTCGGTCGTCGGAGACGATCAGCAGTGTCAGCGGGTAGTGCGTGCTGTCGTTGGATTCGACGCCCGTGACCGCCATGCCGTCGATGTCCGACGCCTGCGCGGCGAGACCGGCTTCGTCGACCGGGTACGACTCGAACACCGTCAGCGTGTCGAACAATGTGCCGACGCCTGCGGCACGCTGGATGTCCGTCAGGCCGAGGTAGTGATGATCCAGCAGATCCGCCTGCTCGCTCTGCAGACGCGTCAGTGCGGACTCGAGCGATTCGGACGAGTCGATCCGGACGCGGACGGGCAGCGTGTTGATGAACAGGCCGACCATCGATTCGACTCCGGGGAGCGATGCGGGCCGACCGGACACCGTCGCACCGAAGACGACGTCGTCGCGCCCGGTCGACGCCGACAGCAGCATTCCCCATGCCGCCTGGACGAGCGTGTTGACGGTGACGCCGAGACGCGCACCCAGTGCGGACAGCGACGCGGACAGTTCCGCCGACATCGCGAGTTCGACGGCGCCTGCACGGGACGAGATCTCCCGGCCCGCTGCCGACGGCGCCAACAGAGTCGGCTCCGGCGCGTCCTCGAGCGCACGCGCCCACACCGCCGCCGACTCCACGTGGTTCCGACGATCGATCCACGACAGGAACGTGCGGTACGACGGGACGCGTGGCAGCGTCCCTGCATCTCCGTGGACCGCATACAGGACGAGCAGATCCTTCATCAACAGCGGCATGGACCAGCCGTCGATCAGGATGTGGTGGTTGGCGAACAGCAGCCTGAATTCACCGTCCGACAGCTTCACCAGCGTGAATCGCACGAGAGGTGCTGCGGCCGTGTCGAATTGCGTCGCCTGCTCCTCGGCCCGCAAACGCTCGTACGCCGCGGTGCGCTCGGCCTCGGGGACGTCCGAGAGGTCGTGCTCGGTCCACGGCACCGTCACATCCTGGACGACGACCTGAACTGACGAACCGTCCGCGGTCGTCACGAACGCGGTCCTCAGGTTGTCGTAGCGGTCCAGCAATGCCTGTGCGGCACCGCGGAGGCGCTGCGCGTCCACGTCGCCGGTCAGGGTGAGCACCATCTGCATGGTGTAGACGTCGAGGTCGGATCCGGCGAGCTTCGCGTGGAACAGCAGGCCCGACTGCAGCGGCGACAGCGACCAGATGTCGGTCGTCGACGGGTACTGCGTTTCGACGACGTCGATGTCGCGCTGGGTGACCTGCGCGAGCGGGACGTCGGACGGCGTCAGACCACCGGCGGAACCGTCGGTGACGTGCGCGGCGAGCGCGACGAGAGCCGCGACCCACAGGTCGGCCAGTTCCTGGACGTCGCCTCGGCCGATCGCGCCCGTCGGGAACGCGAACGTCGCGGCGAGCTCGGATTCGTCGCCGACACCGCGCACGATGGCGTTGATGTCGACCGTCTTGTTGGCAGGCATGTCCGCGTCGCCGACGACCACGAGGTCGTCGAAATCCGATGCGGGAACCCAGCCGTCGAGTCCCTCGGGCAGCTCACCCGTCGAGATACGGCCCAGGTAGTTGAAGCTGATCTGCCCGTCCGACAGTGCCGTCAATTCCGCCCCGGTCTCCCGGTTCATGTAACGCAGCAGCCCGTATCCCATGCCCTTGTCGGGAATGGCGAGCAGCTGTTCCTTGACGGCCTTGACCGCACGAGCCATCTCGCCACCGACGGCCAGCGCCTCGGCGGTGTCGACACCGGACAGGTCGAGCCGAACCGGGTATACGCTCGTGAACCAGCCGACCGTTCGAGACAGATCGGCTCCGGGCACCAGCTCTTCCTCGCGGCCGTGGCCTTCGAGCTGGACGAGCGTGGACGGCGCGTCGACGCCACGTGCCGCGCGCCACCGGTTGACCGCCACCGCGAGGGCAGTGAGCAGGCCGTCGTTCACGCCGCCGCGGAACGCGTCGGGAACCGCCGTCAACAACGCCTTCGTCACGTCTGCGGGAACGACCGCCGAGACGCGCTCGACGGTGGACGACACATCGATCGCGGGATCGAACGGCCGGTCGCCGAGTACCGGATCATCGGTACTCGAAATCGCCTTCCACACAGGAAGTTCCGCAATACGATCGGCGCTGTGCGCTTCCTCGTGCAAGGCGTGCGCCCAGCGGCGCTCGGACGTACCGACCTCGGGAAGCACCGGATCGTTACCGAGCGACACCTGCGCCCACGCAGCGACGAAGTCCGGCACGAGGATTCGCCACGACACACCGTCGACGACGAGGTGATGTGCGACGACGACGAGTCGACCGGATCGCCTCGGGCCGAAGTCGATCCATACGAACCGCAGCATGCGGCCCGAACGCGGATCGAGGTGGCTCATCGACTCGTTCACCGCATCGGACGCGATGGACAGCACAGCTGCCTCGTCGATGTCCGGGTCGACCTCGACGCGGTCGATCAGTCCGTCGGCCGGGACGGTTCCGGGTGCGGAAATCTCGAGACTCCACCCCTCGGAATTCTCGACGAGCGTCGCGCGCAGGCCATCGTGCTTGTCGATGACGGCCGCGACCGTGCGAGCGATGCCCTGACGGTCGATCGCTGCGGGAAGCTCCAGCGTGACCGTCTGCACGAACCGGTCGTGGGCACCGCCTAATTCTGGGTCGTTCCTGCGGGCTCCACTCCCGGCCCGCTCGATCATCAACTGCGCGAACGGCATCAACGGCATCGAGCCGACGCCACCGCCGTCGAGCTCCTCCAGAACGGCCTTGCCGACGACGTCGTCCGACGTCGCGACCGAAGCCAAACCGGCAACGGTCTTCTGCTCGAACACATCCCGAGGAGCGATGACCACTCCCCTGGCGCGGGCGCGTGCGACGAGCTGGATCGAGACGATGCTGTCGCCACCGAGCGCAAAGAACGAATCATCGATGCCCACGCGGTCGAGTCCGAGAACCTCGGCGAACACATCGCTGAGGACACGCTCGACATCCGTCTCGGCGTCGCGGAATTCTGCGGTGCTCTCGAAGACCGGGTCCGGCAATGCCTTTCGGTCGAGCTTGCCCGACGGTCCGAGCGGCAACTCGTCGAGCACGAGCACGAACGCCGGCACCATGTATTCGGGCACCAGTGCACCGACCGACTGCAACAACGAGGGCACGTCGACGGTGACGCCCGACGTCGGCACGACGTAGGCGACCAGCTGATCCTGTCGGACCTGGACGACGGCCTGCGCGACCGAATCGTCGACCAACAACGCCGACTCGATCTCCCCCAACTCGATACGCAGACCACGCAACTTCACCTGAAAATCACTACGACCGATGTACTCGAGTTCACCCGACGCAGTCCAGCGCACCAAGTCCCCGGTCCGATACAACCGACCACCCACATCGAACGGATCCGCCACGAACCGATCCGCCGACAAATCCGGACGACCGTAATACCCGCGCGCCAACTGCACACCCGCCAGATACAACTCACCCACCATGCCCACCGACACCGCACGCAGCCGGCCATCGAGCACATGAACCCGCGTGTTGAACACCGGCCGCCCGATCGGCACAACAGCAACATCATCCGAGGTGTACTCGTGGAACGTCACATCCACCGCAGCCTCGGTCGGACCATACAAATTCACCAACCGCGCCGACGGCAACACCCCCGCGAACGACCGCGCCGTCGCCACCGGCAACGCCTCACCAGAGGCGAACACCCACCGCACACCCGACGCCTCCGCTGCCGACGGCTCCCCCGCGAACACCGCCAACATCGACGGCACGAAATGCGCCACCGACACCCGCTCATCCCGCATCAACGACGTTAAATACACCGGATCCCGATGACCATCCGGCCGCGCGATCACCAACCGAGCACCGACCTGCAACGGCCAGAACAACTCCCACACCGACACATCGAACGTCACCGGCGTCTTCTGAACGACGACATCGGAATCGGTCAGCGCGTACTCCGCCTGCATCCACACCAGACGATTCACGATCGCCGCATGGCTGATCGCCACACCCTTCGGCCGACCCGTCGACCCCGAAGTGAACAACACATACGCCACATGCTCAGGGCGCAGAGGCCGGACCCGATCCGCATCCGACACAGGCTCATCGGAGAACCCGCCCAGCTCGACCTTGTCCACGAGAACGACATCCACACCATCAGCGGCGAAGCCATCCCGCGACGTCGACAACGCCACCGTCACCTGCGCCGTCTCCAGAATGTAGGCCACCCGCTCGCCAGGCTGATCCGGATCCACCGGCACATACCCCGCACCGGCCTTGATCACGCCATACAAACCGACCATCAAATCCAACGACCGACGCATCGCCACAGCCACCAACGACTCCGGACCCACACCCCGCGAAATCAAGTATCTCGCAACACGATTCGCCCGAGCATCGAACTCCGCGTACGACAGCGACTCACCCTCGAACACCAACGCCACCGCATCCGGCGACGCCGCGACCTGCGCATCGAACAACGACACCAACGTCGCCGCCGAATCCACCACGCGTGCAGTGTCGTTCACCCCGGCCAACAACACCCGCTCGGCATCGTCGATCAGATCGATGTCGCCGACGGGCTGAGCCTGATCGGCTGCGATGGCCTGGAAGATGCGCTCCAGCTTGCCCATCATCGATGCCACGTCGGCTGCGCCGAACACATCGGTGAGGTACTTCAGCTTCAGGTGCACCTGGCTGTCGACGGCGATGAGCAGCGTCAGCGGGTAGTGCGTGGCGTCCTCGAGAGCCACCCCTGCGACGGACATGCCGTCGATGTTCTTCGCCTGCTCCGCGAGTCCGGCTTCGTCGACCGGGTACGACTCGAAGACCGTGAGCGTGTCGAACAGCGCACCGATCTTCGCGTCACGCTGAATCTCGCCCAGGCTCACGTAATGGTGATCGAGGAGATCCGCCTGCTCACCCTGAAGTCTGGTCAGCAACGACTCGACGGATTCGTGCCCGTCGACGCGAACGCGGATCGGCAGGGTGTTGATGAACAACCCGACCATCGACTCGACACCGGCAAGTCCTGCCGGGCGGCCCGACACCGTTGCACCGAAGACGACGTCGTCGCTGCCGAGGGTGCGTCCGAGCAGGATGCCCCACGCTGCCTGCACCATCGTGTTCAGCGTGACGCCGAGACGTGCGGCCGAGGATTGCAGTGCCGACGACAACGACGGGCTCAGATCGAGGGAAAGCTCGTCGGCGTCCGCGGACACCGCACGGTTCTGGTCGACGGACGACAGCATCGTGGGTTCTTCGACGCCGTCGAGCGTCTCGGCCCACTTCTGCCGCGATACCGACGCGTCCTGCTCTGCCACCCAGGCCAGGAAGTTGCGGTACGAGCGCACCCGCGGGAGCGCCGACGCGTCACCCCGAAGTGCGTACAGCGCCAACAGGTCTCGCATCAGCAGCGGCGAGGACCAGCCGTCGAGCAGCAGGTGGTGGCTGGACACGAGGAAGCGGTAATCGCCCTCGGCCATCTTCACGAGCGTGAAGCGCATCAGCGGCGCCGACGTCAGCTCGAAGTGCTCCGCCTTGTCGCGGGCACGAACGGCCTCGAATTCGGCCTCTCGCGCGTCGGCGGGGCGATCGCTCAGATCCAGCTCACGCCACGGCACCGTGACCGAGTCGAGGACGAGTTGGACGGACGTGCCGTCTGCATTCTGAACGAACGCGGTCCGAAGGTTCGGGTACCTGTCGAGCAGTGCTTGCGACGCGCCGCGAAGCCGGTCCGCATCCACGTCGCCGGTCAGCTCCAGCAACACCCGCATCGTGTAGACGTCGAGCGACTGGGTCGCGATGAGTGCGTGGAACAACAGTCCGGACTGCAGCGGTGCCAGCGACCAGATGTCGGAGACGCCTGCGAAGCCGGACTCCCAGACGTCGATGTCGCGCTGCGACACCGGCACCAGCGAGATGTCCGAGGGCGTCAGGCCGCCTGCATCCGGACCTGCCACGTGTTCGGCCAACGCGCCGAGAGCGTCGGACCACAATGCCGCGAATTCCTCGACGTCCGAGCGCGACAGCACACCCTGCGGGTACGTGAAGCTCGCGGTGAGGCGCGGACCGTCTGCAGTGTCGACGACGGCCGAGTTGATGTCGATCGTCGCGTTGGCAGGCATATCCGGGTCGCCGGGTGCACCGACGTCCGCGAGCAGGCGGTTCGGCAACCACGCACCACCGGTGAGCTCCTCGGAGATGCCCTCCGTGCTGACCCGACCGAGGTAGTTGAAGCTGACCTGCGGTGCGGCAGAGGCAGATTCGAGGACGTGGGACGTCTCGCCGTTGATGTAGCGCAGAAGGCCGTAGCCCATTCCCTTGTCGGGGACCGCGAGCAACTGCTCCTTGACTGCCTTGACGACGGCACCCATCGACGGGCCTGCGGCGAGCGCAGCCGCGACGTCGATCCCGCGGACGTCGAAGCGAACGGGGTACGCACTGGTGAACCAGCCGACCGTTCGAGACAGGTCTGCACCGGGCACGATCGATTCTTCGCGTCCGTGCCCTTCGAGCTTGACGAGCGCTTCGGGCAATTCGACGCCGCGACGTGCGCGGAACTCGGTCAGCGCCAGGACGAGTGCTGCGAGGAGGCCGTCGTTGACACCGCCGTTGAATCGGGCGGGCACCGTCGTGAGAGTTGCTTCGGTGACCGTCTCCGACAGTTCGACGTCGACTCGATCGGTCGTCGACAGCGTGTCGACAGTCGGATCGAATCGACGACTTCCGAGCATCGGATCCGAACCGGCGAGAACTTCGGTCCACCACGTGACTTCGGCTTCGCGCGCACTGTCGTGTGCCGCGTCGACCAGGCCGTGCGCCCACCGACGCATCGACGTGCCGACCGGTGCCAGCGCGACGTTCTGATCGGCAGCTGCCTGGCCCCACGCAATGGCCAGGTCCGGCAACAGGATTCGCCAGGAGACGCCGTCGACGACGAAGTGGTGAGCGACGATGAGCAGAATGCCGGGTCGTGGGGTCTCGTCGACATCCGACACGAAGTCGAACCAGACGAACTCGAGCATGCATCCCGACTCGGGATCGAGCCGGTCCTTCGCGGCGTCGAGTTCGTGCTCGGCGCGCGCGAGAAGGTCGTCGTCCGAGATCGACGCGTCCAGCTCGACGCGGGTGATCATCCCGTCGACGTCGCAGTTGCCGGGTTCACGGGTGTGGAACGTCCACTCTCCGCCTTCGGCACGTTCGAGGACTGCACGCAGGACGTCGTGGTGGTCGACCACCGCAGTGATGGACCGCTCGAGCAACTCGCGTTCGATGCCGGTCGGCAGCGTCACCGCGACCGACTGCGCGAAACGGGAGAATCCGCCAGGACCGTCGACGATCGAGTGCATGATCGGCGTCAGAGCGAGCAGTCCGACGCCGCCGCCGGGAAGTTCGGCAACGACTTCACGCTCTTCTGCGTCGCCGAGAACTGTTGCCACCTCGGCCAACCCGGCCACCGAGCGCCGCTCGAACACATCGCGCGGAGTGAACGAGATGCCACGCGCACGTGCTCGCGACACCAGCTGAATGGAGACGATGCTGTCTCCGCCGAGTGCGAAGAACGACTCGTCGACGCTGACCTGCTCGACGCCGAGGACGTCGGCGAACACCTCGGCGATGATCCACTCGACCTCGTTGCCCGCAGCACGGAACGCCTGCTGCTCGAACACCGGCGCGGGCAGCGCCGCGCGGTCCAACTTGCCGACCGGAGTCAGCGGAACCTGGTCGAGCACGACGATGGCGGCGGGCACCATGTGTGCCGGCAGCGAGCGTGCGACGAAGGCCGACAGCTCGTCGACGTCGACGACCGCATCCCGAGCAGGCAGGACATAGGCGACCAGAGCCATCGTGCCGTTGGCCTGTTCGTGTCCGACGGTGGCGGCGAACGACACGCTGTCGTGCTGGACGAGAGCGGTGTCGATCTCGCCGAGTTCGACGCGGAAGCCACGGATCTTGATCTGGAAGTCCGAGCGGCCGACGAATTCGATGTTGACTGCTGCCGGGTCCTCCAACACCGCGTCGGAACCGAACGTCCAACGGACGATGTCTCCGGTGCGGTACATGCGGGCGCCGGGGGCACCGTACGGGTTGGCGACGAAGCGCGTCGACGTCAGATCCCTGCGCTCGTGGTAACCACGGGCCAGTGCGCCGCCCGCGAGATAGAGCTCACCTGCGGCACCCACCGGAACGGGGTTCATCCGGGCGTCGAGCACCAGAGCCGACATGCCGTGAATCGGACGGCCGACGGTGATCGGCATACCGGGACGCAACTCGGCGAACGTCGAGATGATGGTCGTCTCGGTCGGGCCGTACCCGTTGTAGTACTTGCGTCCCACCGCCCACCGGGCCAGCAGATCGGGAGTGGTCACGTCGCCACCGACGGACGCGACCTTCAGGCTGTCGACTCCCGTCGGGTCGACAGTGCCCAGAACGGCAGGCGTGATGATGGTGTGCGTGACCTGCTCGGTCTTCAGAAGGTCTGCGAGGTCCTCGCCACCGATGATCGACGCGGGCACGACGACGAGCGTCGCCCCCTCGGAGAACGCCGCCATCCATTCCAGTACGGACGGATCGAAGCTCGGTGAACAGATGTGGAGGAAGCGGGAGTCCGAGTCCAGGTGGTACAGATCGGTCGCGGCGTCGAGGACACCACCGAGACCGCTGTGCGTCACGACGACGCCCTTCGGTAGACCGGTGGATCCGGACGTGTAGATCATGTACGCGGCGTGGTCGATCGCGAGCGGCGCGAGCCGGTCGGCATCGGTGATCGGCGCGTCGGACTGCTCGGCCACGGTATCGGCGAACGCCGGATCGTCGATCTCGATCCACTCGGTCGCAGTCGGCAGGTGTGCCGAGAATTCGCTCGACGTGATGCCGAACAGGGCACCGGAGTCACCGAGCATGTGTTCGACGCGTCCCACCGGGTACGTCGGATCGACCGGCAAGTGGGCGGCACCGGCCTTGGCGACCGCCCACACCGACAGAACCATCTCGTACGAACGCGGGAAGGACAGCGCGACGATCGAGTCGGGTCCCGCGCCACGGTCGATGAGAACGCGTGCGATGCGGCTGGATTCGGCATCCAACTCGCGATACGTGACGGACCGGCCGTCGACGCGTACTGCGACGCCGTCCGGATTGATCTCGACTCCGCGGGTGAAGATCTCCGGCAGCGTTCCACCGTGGGTGACGTCGTCACCGTGGACGTGCGTCAGCCATTCGTACTCGTCGTCCTCGAGGATGGTCAGGTCACCGACCGGGCGCTCGGGTGTGTCGACGACGCCGCGCAGGATGCGCACGAAACGACGCGCGAACTTCTCGACGGTGTCGTGGTCGAACAGCGATGCGGCGTAAGTGAATTCGGCGGAGATTCCGGTCTTGGCCCCCGTCGAATCGGTGTGCTCGGACAGCAGCAGCGACAGATCGAACTTCGCCACGTCGATGTCGAAGTCGACGGCGCTGACCTTCAGCCCGGGCAGCTCGAAGCTGGTCTCCGGGAAGTTCTGAAAGGACAGCGCTACCTGGAACAGCGGGTGCCGTGCCGTCGAACGCTCGGGGTTGAGAATCTCGACCAGGCGCTCGAACGGGATGTCCGCGTGGCCGAATGCCTTCAGATCGGTGTCGCGGTTGGCCTGCAGCAGATCGACGAATCCCTTGGACGCGTCGACATCGGAGCGCAACACCAGCGTGTTGACGAACATGCCGATGACGTCGTCGAGTTCGGCCTCGCCGCGGCCTGCGATGGGCGTGCCGATGGCGATGTCGGACGTGCCCGACAACCGCGCGAGCAACACCGCGAGCGCCGAATGCATGACCATGAACAGCGTCGTTCCGGTCGTCCGAGCCAATGCGACGAGCTCGCGGTGCAATTCGGCGTCGACGAAGAACCGCGACGTGCCGCCGTCGAACGACTGCACCGCGGGCCGGGGACGGTCGAACGGAAGCACCAGTTCTTCGGGAAGGTCGTACAGAACCGTCTTCCAGTAGTCGGCCTGTGCGGCGATCAACGACGCCGGATCGTTCTCGTCACCGAGAACCGAGCGTTGCCACAACGTGAAGTCCGCGTACTGGATCGGCAGCGGCGACCATCCCGGCGCCTCGCCGACGGTCCGTGCTGCGTACGCGAGCATGACGTCGCGAGTGAGCGGTCCCATCGACCAGCCGTCCGCACTGATGTGGTGCGCGACGAAGACGAGAACGTACTCGGTCGCCGACAGTTCGAAGAGCTCTGCATGCAGCGGCACCTCGGTGGTGACGTCGAACCCGGTCGCCACGATGGCCGCGATGCGCGGCATCAACTCGTCCTCGGCGATCGCCACCGGCGTCAACACCGGAACGGCCTTCTCCGTCGGCAGAATCACCTGTGCGGCAACACCGTCCGTCTCCGGGTACACGGTGCGCAACGATTCGTGCCGGTCCAGCACATCGCCGACGGCGGCCTGCAGCGCCGACACGTCCAGCGAACCGGACATCCTGATGGCGACGGGCAGGTTGTTGACCGCCGATTCGGTGTCGAAGCGGTTGAGGAACCACATGCGCTGCTGCGCGAGCGACAGCGGCACGTGGTCCGGGCGCGGGCCGGCGACGAGGGCCGCTCGTCCTTCTCCACCGACGTGCGACTCCGCGCGCGCAGCAAGGCTTTCGACCGTCGATGCTTCGAACAGCACACGCACGGGCACACGCGCGTTCAACGCGGAGCCGACGCGGGAGACGACCTGGGTCGCGATGAGCGAGTTACCGCCGAGTTCGAAGAAGTCGTCGTCGAGACCGACGCGATCGAGTCCGAGGACGTCGGCGAACACTCCGGCGACGATCTCCTCGACGAGAGTCGTGGGGGCACGGAAGGCTCGGGCCTCGAAGACCGGTTCCGGCAACGCGTTTCGGTCGAGCTTGCCCGAGGCACCGACCGGAAGCGTGTCGAGCACCACGAACGCCGACGGCACCATGTACGACGGAAGCGAGCGTGCGACGACCGACTGCAGAACACCGGAATCCACCGTCGCACCCGCGACGGGCACGACGTAGGCGACCAATTGCTCCGATCGAACCAACACCACGGCCGCCGACACCGAGTCCTGTGCCACGAGTGCCGATTCGATTTCGCCGAGCTCGATACGCAGACCACGCAACTTGACCTGGAAGTCGGTGCGGCCCAAGTATTCCAGCTCTCCGGCGGCGGTCCATCGCACGAGGTCACCGGTACGGTACATGCGCGCACCGTCGTCGAACATCGATGCCACGAAGCGGTCTGCGGTCAGATCAGCGCGGCCGAAGTAGCCGCGTGCCACCTGCTCGCCCGCCAGGTACAGCTCACCTGCGACACCGATCGGTACGGGACGCAGACGCGAATCCAGAACGAGGACACGGGAATTCCAGACAGGCGAGCCCATCGGAACCGCGACGCCGGAGATGGTCCATCCCGCAACGCCTGCCACCGGCCGCGACGTCGCGTGGACCGTGAACTCGGTCGGGCCGTACAGGTTGTGGATACCTGCGCCGGGTAGCGCTGCCGCGGCAGCCCCCACCACCGACACCGGCAGGGCTTCACCGGCCACCAGCACCGCGCGCAGTGTGCTGCATCCGCCCGGCGCGATCGCCGCCACGAACTCCGACAGCACGGACGGGACGAACGACGTCGCCGTCACGCCCTCGGATTCGACGACCGCCACCAGGTACTGCGGGTCGCGGTGACCATCGGGCTCCGCGATCACCAACCGGGCACCCGACGCGGGCGCACCGAACAACTCCCACACCGACACATCGAACGTGAACGGAGTCTTCTGCAACACCACATCGTCGACGCCGAGACCGTACTCGGCGACCAGCCACGACACCTGGTTGACCACAGCCGCGTGCGACACCGCCACACCCTTCGGCCGACCCGTCGACCCCGAGGTGAACAGCACATACGCCGCATTCGACGCACGCAACGGCTGCATACGGTCGACGTCGCTCACCGCGCCGGCCGAGAACCCCTCGAGCGGGAGTCGATCCACCGCAACATGTTCGAACGCCACCTCGTCCCGCGACGTCGACAACACCACCGACACACCGGCCGTATCGAGAATGTACTTGTTGCGCTCCGCAGGCTGGTCCGGATCCACCGGAACGTACGCCGCACCCGACCGCAGCACCGCGTACAGCGCCACGAGCATCTCGGTCGAACGACGCATCGCCACCGCGACCGTCCGCTCCGGACCCACTCCCTCCGAGATCAGGTAACGCGCAAGACGATTCACCCGCGCATCGAACTCGGCGAACGACAGAGCTGTCCCCTCGAACACCACCGCAGTCGCATCCGGACGTGCCGCCACCTGAGCGTCGAACGCATCCAACACCGTCGCACCCGCATCCAGCGCATGTGCGGTGTTGTTCCACGACTTGAGAATCAGCCCACGCTCGACGGCGTCGAACAGTTCGATGTCGCCGACCCGGACCGCGGAGTCCTCGATGACGGCATCGAGCACGTACAGGAATCGATCCGCGAACGACGAGACCGTCGCCTGATCGAAAAGGTCTGTGGCGAAGGTGAACTCGGCGGACAATCCGTCGGCCTGGCCGCTGGGAGTCAGGCGTTCGGTGAGAGTCAGCTGCAGATCGAACTTGGCGACGGCCGCATCGAGGTCGACGCTGTCGATGCTGAGCGCGGGCAGGTCGAGATGCGTCGGGCCGAGATTCTCGAACGACAGCATGACTTGGAACAGCGGGTGCCGTGCCGTCGAACGGGACGGGTTCAGCACCTCGACGAGCCGCTCGAACGGAATGTCCGAGTGCGCGAACGCGCCGAGAGCGGCTTCGCGCGCGTGGGCCAACAGGTCGTTGAACGACTCGTGTCCGTCGACCTCGGTGCGCAGCACCAACGTGTTGACGAACATGCCGACGACGTCGTCGAGCGCCTGCTCGCCACGTCCCGCGACCGGGGTTCCGACGGCGATGTCCTCGGTGCCCGACAACCGTGACAGCAGCACGGCGAGTGCAGCGTGAACGACCATGAACAGCGACGCGTTGCGTTCGCGTCCGACGTCGAGCAAGCCGCGGTGCACGCGTGGCTCGATCTCGAAGTCGACCGTGCCGCCGCCGAACGACTGCCGCGCAGGACGCGGACGGTCGGTGGGCAGATCCAGCTGATCGGGAAGCCCGTCGAGGGTGCTCTTCCAGTAGTCGACCTGCTCGGAGATCAACGACGTCGGATCGTCCTCGGAGCCGAGCGTCGCGCGTTGCCACAGCGTGTAGTCGGCGTACTGGACCGGGAGCGGGGCCCACGCGGGCGACTCCCACTCGGTACGCGCCGCGTAGGCGACCATGACGTCGCGGGCCAACGGCCCCATCGACCATCCGTCGGCCGAGATGTGGTGCACGACCATGGTGAGCACGTGTTCGGTCGGGCTGATCTCGAACAGACGGGCACGCAACGGCACATCGGCCGTCACGTCGAACCCGGTCGACGCCAACTGCCGTATCGCCCTTTGCAATTCGGCGACGGTGGTGTCGATGGGCATCAGGTTCGGCACGATCTGGGCGGCGTCGAGGACCACCTGGTGCGGGCCGTCCGCCGAATCCGGGAACAGCGTCCGCAGCGACTCGTGGCGGTCGACGACGTCGAGGATCGCGACCTGCAGCGCGGGCACGTCGAGAACTCCCGTCAACCGCAGCGCGATCGGCAGGTTGTACGTGGCCGACTCGGTGTCGAAACGGTTGAGGAACCACATACGCTGCTGTGCCAACGAGAGCGGAATGCGGCTCGGTCGCTCACCGCGAGCGAGCGCCACCCGAGCGCCCCGGCCTGCCTCCTGCTCGACGCGAACGGCGAGCTGGGCGACGGTCGGCGATTCGAAGATGGCGCGCACCGGAACCTGCGCGTCGAGTGCGGCACCGAGTCGCGCGACCACCTGGGTGGCGACGAGCGAGTTACCGCCGAGCTCGAAGAAGTCGTCGTCCAGCCCGACGACGGGCGCACCGAGTACGTCGCTGAACACGGTCGCGACCGTCTCCTCGATGGGAGTCGTCGGAGCGCGGAACGTGCGGAAGCTGATACCGACCTCGGGCTCGGGCAGCGCACGCCGATCGAGCTTGCCGATCGGCGTCAGGGGCACCTCGTCGAGCACCATGACGACCGACGGCACCATGTAGCTCGGCAACATCCGTCCGACGTGCTCGAGCAGTTCGGCCTTGTCGATCTCGTCGCTGCCGTGCACGTAGGACACGAGAGCCGTTTGGCCCGACTGCAATTCGTGCCCGAGCGTCGCTGCGAACGTCACAGCGGGGAACGTTTCGAGGGCGGCGTCGATCTCGCCGAGTTCGATACGGAAACCGCGGACCTTGACCTGGAAGTCCGACCGACCGACGTACTCGATCGCGAAGTCCTTCGTCCAGCGCACGACGTCGCCGGTGCGATACATACGAGTGCCTGTAGGACCGAAGGGGTCAGCGACGAAACGGTCCGACGTCAGACCTGCACGCTTGTAGTACCCACGTGCGACGGCGTCGCCCGCAAGATAGAGCTCACCTGCGACACCGACCGGGACCGGCTGCAGACGCGCGTCGAGAATCAGCGCCGAGACGCCGGGGACCGGTCCACCGACCGTGATGGGCTCGCCGGCGAACAGCTCGCCGCGCGTGGAGACGATGGTGGTCTCCGTCGGACCGTACGCATTGAAGAACCGTCGTCCACGTGCCCACCTGGACACCAGATCCTGTGCAGACGCCTCACCGCCGACGGACAGCAGCTCGAGGCTGTCGAGACCGGACGGGTCCATCGAGCCGAGAACCGCGGGCGTGATGATCGCGTGCGTGACACCGGTGTCGGCGAACAACCGGTGCAGTTCGGGTCCACCGATCACCGACGGCGGCGCGACGACGAGTGTTGCACCGGCCGAAGCGGTCAACGCCCATTCGAGAACCGACGGGTCGAAGCTCGGCGAAATGACATGCAGGAAGCGCGATTCCGGTGTGACCCGATAGAGCTCACGCGACTGGTCGACGAGACCCGACAGGCCTCGATGCGTCACGGCCACACCCTTGGGCAGGCCCGTGGAACCCGACGTGTAGATCACGTAGGCCGGGTTGTCGAGGTGGAGCGGAGCGATCCGCTCGGCGTCGGTGACCGCTCCGTTCGTGTACTGCTCGACGCCACGCTCGAACGCGGGATCGTCGACGGCGCACCACTCGCACGTGTCGGGAAGTTCGTGTATGCGTTCGGACGACGTGATACCCACGGCCGCACCCGAATCGGTGAGCATGTGCCGGACACGGTCGACCGGATACTCGGGGTCGACCGGCACCCATGCTGCGCCCGTCTTCGCGACGGCCCACATCGACACGACCATCTCCATCGAGCGCGGAAACGCCAGTGCGACAATCGTTTCGGCGCCGATTCCACGATCGATGAGGTACCGAGCGTAGCGATCGGTGATGTCGTCGAGTTCACGGTAGGTCAGCTCGTCGCCCGACGCGTACACCGCGACGCCGTCGGGATTCGCGGCGACTCCCGCCTCGAGGAACTCGGGCAGTGTGCGGTGCGACGGAACCTCGCCGCCGTGCACGCTGGTGAGCGCGTCGAGTTCGTCGGCGGCCAGGATGTCCATGGCGCCCACGGGCACCGACGCGTCCGCGACGATCGCGTCGAGGATGCGCAGGAACCGATCGGCGAATCCCTCGATGGTCGCTGCGTCGAACAGGTCGGTGGCGTACTCGAAGACCGCTTCGATGCGATCGGGCCTACCGGATTCGTCCTGATGCTCGGTGAGCCACAGCTGCAGGTCGAACTTCGCGATCGGAACGTCGAGTTCCGATGCGGACGCGCGCAATCCGGCGAAGCCGATGTCGTTCTGGCGCGCGGCGTCGAGCGACAGAGCCACCTGGAACAGCGGGTGACGCGCCCGCGACCGGGCCGGGTTGAGGACCTCGACGAGACGCTCGAACGGAATGTCGGCGTGTGCGAAGGCCGACAGGTTGGTGTTGCGCACCTGGTCGAGCAGTTCGTCGAACGACGCATTCGGCTCGACGTGTGCGCGCAGCACGAGCGTGTTGACGAACATGCCGATGATGTCGTCGAGCTTCTCGTGCGCTCGGCCCGCGATCGGTGCTCCGATCGCGATGTCGGTCGTGCCGGACAGGCGTGACAACAGCACGGCGTACGCCGCTTGGACGACCATGAACAGTGACGCCTGATGCGTCCGAGCCACTTCCGCCAGGCCCTGATGGATGCGAGCGTCGACGACGAACCGGCTCTTCGCGCCGGCGTTCGTGGCCACCGCGGGCCGCGGCCGGTCCGACGGAAGATCGAGCTGATCGGGAAGCTCGTCGAGGGTGCGAACCCAGAACTCGATCTGCTGCGCCGACAGCGATGCGACATCGCTCTCCGACCCCAGCATCGCGCGCTGCCACAGTGCGTAATCCGCGTACTGGACCGGCAGCGGAGCCCACCCGGGAACGCGACCGTTGGTGCGCGCCTCGTAGGCGACCATGATGTCGCGCGCGAGGGGTGAGAACGACGAACCGTCGGCGGCGATGTGGTGAAGAACCATCGCGAGCACGAACGAGTCCTCGGCGAGCTGGAACAGCGCGATGCGGAACGGAACCTCGATCGAGACGTCGAAGCTCTCCCGTGCCAGATCGATCAGCTTCGACGTCAGCTCGGACTCGTCGACCCGCGTCGCGCTGAGACCGGTGAACGCGTCCTCGGTGCGCAGAACGACCTGCTGAGGCGAATCGTCGACGAGCGGATACACGGTTCGCAGCGTCTCGTGCCGCGTGACGACGTCGGCGAAGGCCGTGGACAACGCCTTCTCGTCGACCCGACCGGTCAACCGGACCATGAACGGCAGGTTGTACGCCGCGGTGTCCGGATCGAACCGGTTGAGGAACCACATACGCTGCTGCGCGAGCGACAGCGGTACGAGGTCGGGCCTCGGGCCGGCCACCAGCTCGGGACCGCTCGTGCCCTGCTCCATCGTCGACTCGGCCCGGGCAGCCAGAGCGCCCACCGTCGGCGCCTCGAACAGTTCGCGTACACCGATCCGAATGCCGAGTGCGGTGCCGACGCGTGTGACCAGTTGCGTTGCGATGAGCGAGTTTCCGCCGAGTTCGAAGAAGTCCTCGTCGAGACCGACACGGGTGGCCCCGAGCACGTCCTCGAACACGCCTGCGACGACGTATTCGACGTGGCTCTGCGGTGCGCGGTACTCCTTCGCGCTGGCGAACACGGGCTCGGGCAGAGCCTTGCGGTCGAGCTTGCCGCTCGTGTTGAGCGGCAACGACTCCAGAACCATGACGGACGCCGGAACCATGTACGACGGCAGTGCATGCGACGCGAATTCCGTTGCGTCGCTGGGGTCCACGTTTCGACCCGGCGCCGCGACGACGTAGGCGACCAGCTGGTCACCGGTTGCCGTCGGCACGACGAGCGTCACGGCCTGCGAGATGTCCTCGTGCGCGAGCAGCACGGTCTCGATCTCGCCGAGTTCGATGCGCTGACCGCGGAATTTGACCTGGAAGTCGGTGCGGCCGATGTAGTCGATGTTGCCGTCGGCGCGCCACTTCACGAGGTCGCCGGTGCGGTACATGCGAGAACCGTTCTCCGAGAACGGGTTCGCGACGAAACGATCGGAGCTCAGGTCCGGTCGGCCGACGTAGCCGCGCGCGAGCTGCACGCCCGCGAGGAAGAGCTCACCCGGCTCACCGATCGGAGTCGGACGCAGTGATGCGTCGAGAACATAGGCCTTGACGTTCCATTCGGGCACACCGATCGGAACCGTGCGTACGTCCTGAATTCCGCTTTCGTAGTACGTCACCGACACCGCGGCCTCGGTGGGTCCGTACAGGTTGTGCAGGCCCGCCGGGCTCAGTTCACGGAACGCCGCGGCGGTCTCGGCAGGCAGAGCCTCACCGATCACGAAGACGTGGCGCAGCGATCCGCAGGTGCCGATCGGCGCGTTCGCGACGAACACCGTCAGCATCGACGGTACGAAGTCGGTGATCGTGACGCCGTGTTCGGCGATCTTGTCGGCGACGTAGATCGGGTCGCGGTGGCCGTCGGGGGTCGCGAGCACCATCGACGCGCCCACCTGCAGCGGCAGGAAGAATCCCCACAGCGAGACGTCGAACGTCGTCGCCGTCTTCTGCAGGTACACGTCCGACGGCTCGAGACCGTACTCGGAACGCATCCACTGCAATTGGTTGTCGATGGCCTCGTGCGTGACGGCCACGCCCTTGGGACGACCCGTCGAACCCGACGTGTAGATGACGTAGGCGACGTTGTCGAGCCGCACCGGGCCGAGGCGGTCCGCGTCGGTGACTCGGGTGGCGTCGAGCGCGTCGTAGTCCAGGCGGTCGACCTCGAGCACGTCGATACCCGCCGGGAGGTCCACCTCGTCGTACGACGTGACCAGTACGCACAGCGGATTCGCCGACTCGAGGATGTATGCGGTGCGCTCGGCCGGGTGGTCCGGATCGATCGGAACCCATGCGCCGCCGGCCTCCACGATGGCGTACATCGCGACGACGAGGTCGAGCGACCGTCGAATCGACAGTCCGACAAGGGTTTCCGGACCGACGCCCATCTCGACGAGCCGGCGCGCCACTGCGCTGACGCGCGCACCGAGTTGGCCGTACGTGAGCGACGACTGCTCGTAGATCAGCGCGGTGGCGTCAGGATCCGTGTCGACGCGAGCATGGAAGTCCGACAGCAGGGTTCGTTGCTCGACCGGGTGGTCGGATGCATTGAAGGCGTCGACGACGAGCGCCTTCTCGGCTCCCGTGGTGACGTCGAGGTCCCACACGCGGCTCGATGGATCCGACGCGACGAAGCGGTCGAGGAACTCGACGAACCGTTCGTGGTTACGCGCGGACTCCTCGGCCGAATACAGGTTCGGGTTCGACTCGAAGTCGATGTGCGTCGTCTGTCCACCGACGCTCTGGTACAGGTTGAGGCCGAAGTCCTCGATCAGGCCGGTGGACAGAATGTTGATGCCGCCCACCATCGACCCGAGGCGCACCTCGGTGAAGAACAGCATGATGTTGACCCACGGGCCGAAGAACGACGCCTGGCCGCTCGCCCCGCCTGCGTCGCGCCGAATGTCCTCGTGGCGGTAACGCTGGTGACGAAGCGCTCCGGACACCTCGGTTGTGACCTTGGTCAAGAGCTCTTCGACAGAGGTGTCCCGCGCCACCGTCAAGCGCAGCGGTACGACGTTGGACACCATGCCGCCGGAGCGGCGGAGGACCGCTGTGGTGCGCGCGGTGACCGGAAGGCTCAGTACGACGTCCTCGCGGCCGGTCATGTGGGCGAGGTAGCTGGCGAACGCCGCGATGACGACGGTGGCCATCGTGGATTCGGTCGCCGCCGTCAGTTCCTCGAAGCGGGTGACCGTGTTGTCGCCGAGCGCCGCGGTGTCGATCTGGCTGATCGCAGCCGGAGGCGCTGTGCGACCGGCGATGCTGGTTGCCTCCTCGATGCCCGCGATGCGATCGGCCCAGTACCGGCGGTCGGTCTCGAAGCGAGAGGAGTCCCGGTACGCGGCGTCGATCTCGTAGACCTTCTTCAGGTCCGACGACTGATTGGGTTTCGGTTCGACCTTCTCGACCTCGGCCGTGTAGAGCTCGGCGACGCGGTTCATGAACGTGACCGAGCCGAACCCGTCGAGCACGACGTGGTGGACACGGTTGAACCAGAAGTAGCGGTCGGTGTCCAGGTGCAGGACCGTCGCCGCGATCAGACGGTCGTGCAGGATGTCGATCGGCGCGCTGTAGTCGGCCCGCATCCACTCGTGGGCGGCGCGCTCCGGATCGTCCTCCTCGCGGAGGTCGACGTAACCCAGCGGCGCGTCGAGGGTCGGGTCGACGAACTGACGGGGTTCGGTGTCGACCTCGACGATGCGGATGTAGCCGGACTGCATCTCGAGGGCAGCCGCAGCGGACGAGCGACGAAGAAGGTCTAGATCGAGGTCACCGCGAAGCTCGACGTACTGGGCGATGTTGGCCGGTACGGAGGGATCGACATGTTGCGCGAACCACATTCCGAGCTGTGCCGGAGAAAGAGGGAACGACGAGTGTGCCCCGAGCCCTTCGGATTCGCCATCGGTCGATCCTCCCAAACCTAGCGGGTTCAATCGAATCCTCTCTTCCCACTTTCACACGCCCCCAGCGAGAAGTCGGACGCACCGACTTTCCTTCTGGGCACCGAACACATCGATCTCGAAACAATGAAACTACGCATCTTGAACACAAACTGGCACCAGCACGGAGCCGATCGAAGTTACCCCTCGGTACATCTCTCGGCCAAGCCTTCACCGTTACACAGGACCGAGGACTTTGCCCACCTTCGCTGGGTACGACACTCGGCATCCGGCCATGCCGGGCCAGCGGTTCGTGACACGTCACTAAAACGATGGTTCAGAATCCACATCCTTCGCTGAGCACCGGACCAATCTACAGGGCACACTCCCCCGTCATCCAAAACCGACGGGCTGTGGAAGTGGCACAGGTCATCGTGTTCCCGGACACGACGGAATCGAACCTCGCGGAACGCTCACGCGGTGACATTCAACGCGGCGGTGACCTTCGTTGCGCGGATCCGCACGACGAGTTCACCCGGGACTCCGTTGCGCCTACCGAACTCTTCGGCGCGGTCCCGGCCCATGTAGCGACCGCCGATAGCCGTTGCCGAGGCGAGCAGATCCTGCGGGTCCTCGGAGGTCTCGGCGACACCCTGGATCTGCACGAACCCGTACGGCGGCTCCTCGAGGTCGACAGTCAACACGACACGTGGGTCCCTGGCGATGGCCTTTCCTTTGGCCGTTCCACTGCCGGTGTTGAACACGACCACATCGTCGTCGACCACGAACCAGACGGGAGCCACCAGGGGCCTACCGTCGGGCGCCACCCAGCCGAGCTTGCCGGTTCTGGTGCCCGTCTCGAGGAACTCGCGGACCTCCGGGGTCAGAGAACGGTCTGGTGGTGAGTCCATGGCGTGAGGCTACCGCCCACCACCGACAATTCGCCGTGCGATGTTCAGGTAGACCTCGGTCAGTTCGAGAGCCGAGAGCGGGCCGCCGGGCCGATACCAGCCCGCGACGCCGACACACATCGTCGTCACCGCTCGCGACGCGTCGGCCGGATGGTCGGCGTCGAACTCTCCGGACTCGATGCCTGCCAGCACGATGCCGTCGAGTTGCCGCTGCTGCTCGTCACGAAGCTGCACGTAGTGCGCCCGGTTCTCCGGATCGAGGCTCCTGATCTCGGTCGACCCGATGAACGCCTGGTCGCTCCGATACATGTGGAACAACAACAGCGACTCGACGACGGCGTCGAACCGCGCCGACGGTGACGAGCCCGCCTCGGCGTCGGCCTGCTTCGACCGCGCGAGGAGTTCGTCCATCGCGGCCGTCATCAGCCCGACGAGCAACGCCTGTTTCGACGGGTAGTGGTGATAGAGCCCCGGCACGGACAACCCGGCGCGGCCGGCGATCTGCCGAACCGACGTTCCGTGATAACCCTGCTCGACGAACGCGCCGAGCGCGGCCGCGAGCGGTGCGGACAGCGTCGACCCCTCGTAGATGCGCCAGCTTCCCGGTGTAGTGGTCACAGCGACCTTCCGTCGAACGTGCAGACGCCGCCGCGGACCGTCGCCACGATCGGGACGGCACGCAGGTCTCGGTTACCGAGGGAAGCCGGGTGCTCGGCCAGGAGCACCAGATCGGCGGATGCTCCGACCTCCACCGATGCGCGTCCACCCGATGCCGCTGCCAACGCCGCGTCGAGCGGAAGTGCCTCATGGGGTTGCCACGGCGCACGCTCGTCGTCGGTACGCCACACCGCGTCGGCGACCGCATCGAGCGGAGACGGCGGGCTGACGGGGGCGTCGGATCCGAAGACGACGTGTGCGCCCGACTTGTGCAACGACAGATAGGGGTAGGCGATCGATTCACGGCCGCTCCAGAGTTCGTCGGCGACCTCGCGATCGCTCATCGCATGCTGCGGTTGAACCGAAGCGGTCACGCCGTTCGCCGCGAATCGCGCGATGTCGGTGGGCATCACCTGCTGCGCATGTTCGATGCGGCCACCGCACCCGACCGCGACGAACGCGTCGAGCGCCAGTGTGTTCGCTCGATCACCGATCGCATGGATCGCGGGCACGATCCCTCCACTCGCGGCCCGACGCATCAGCGTGACGAGATCCTCGGGCGTCTCCAACAGCAGTCCCGACCCCTCGCCGCCCGGGTAGGGATCGTGACAGCACGCCGTTCTGGTGTTGAGCGAACCGTCGAACATGACCTTGAGCGGACCGAGTGCGATCCCGTCGGCAACAGGGTCGCCGGTGTGCGCGCCGAGGGTCAGTTCGTGCCCCAGCCATTCGGCCCACACCGCGAACTGAACGTCGACTGCGGGGCGGGCGATCTCACTGCGCCGCGACCAGACGGTCCTGTTGTCGGCGTACTCGAAATCGGTGACGGCGGTGATGCCGCGCCTGGCCAGTTCGTCCGTGGCCGCCAGGGCCACACGATCGCTGTCGTCCGTGTCGACCAAGCGCTCGAGGGCGTTCAGCCCCTCCATGCAGTCGATGTCGCGCAGCACACCCGTCGGATGGTCGATGTGCAACTCCGCCAACAGGGCCGGGCTCAGCCACAGCGTGTGCAGGTCCATGCTGGTGATCGCGGCACGGCGACCGGGCAGCGCGTTCTGCAGCACGTGTTTGTGCGGCTCGTCGGGCCACAGCGCGTCGCGGAATCCCTGCGCGCGGAGAATGGACGTGCCGTGACGCTCGTTGGAGCGGGCGAGAATGTCCACCAGATCGACGGCGGAGTCGGCGCCGGAGACGTCGATGCGCGTCAGCGACGCCGCCCACTGTGTCAGATGCACATGACTGTCGACGAACGACGGAACCAGTGCTGCGCCGCCGCCGTCGAACACATCGCCTTCGATCGGACGCGACGACGCGACAGTCGCGGTCACCTCGGCGACGCGGCCGTCGACCGTCTGGACGTCGACGGCCGGCCCGCCCGGCGCGAGGACGACATTTCTGATCAGCACACCCGGACTCTAGAACACCGAAGTCATGAGAACGTGTAGCGGTGACCGACGACAACGAGATCGGCTATCACGCGCGGGTCACCGTGCGCTGGTCCGACATGGACGCCTTCCACCACATCAACCACGCGCGCATGGTGACTCTGCTGGAGGAAGCGCGCATCGAGTGGCTCCTGAGTGCAGGTGAGGCCAACGAGAGTCTGATCAAGAGCGCGTTGATCGCGAACGTGAACATCTCGTACAAGAAGCCGCTGCGGCATTCGGACAGCCCGCTCGACATCACGTTGTGGTTCGAGAGGGTGCGGTCGGTCGACTTCACGATCGGCTACGAGGTCCGCGCCGCGGGCGCACCTGTGGGTTCGCCGCCTGCCGTCGTCGCGACCACTCAGATGGCGATGGTCGACGTCGGCTCGGAGTCGCTGCGCCGGATCACCGCAGACGAGAAGGCATACCTCGCACGGTGGACCCGCTAGCGCTTGTCCCGGCCTTGCTCGACGTACCAATCCACGAGATCCGGTGCGTCGACGGCGGTTCGGTCCAGAGTTCGCGACGCGTCGCCGCCCTGGAACAGACGCTTGATCGGCACCTCGAGCTTCTTACCGGTCCTGGTGTGCGGGACGCCGGGCGCGGCGATGATCTCGTCGGGCACGTGCCTCGGTGACGCGTGCTCACGAATTGCCGTGTTGATGCGCGCCCGCAGCGCGTCGTCCAGCTCGGTTCCGTCGGTGAGTACGACGAACAACGGCATCCAGTACCCACCGTCGCCTCGTTCGACCCCGAGCACGAGTGATTCGACGATCTCGGGCAGCTCTTCGACGGCTTGGTAGATATCGGCGCTACCCATCCGAATGCCGTTGCGGTTCAGCGTCGAATCCGAACGACCGTGCACGACGACGCTGCCGTACGCGGTCAGTGTGATCCAGTCGCCGTGTCGCCACACCCCTGGGTACGCGTCGAAATACGCTTCGCGGTAACGCGATCCGTCGTCGTTCCAGAATCGCACGGGCATCGACGGCATGGGCTCGGTGACGACCAACTCGCCGACCTCGTCGGTCACCGGGCGGCCGTCGACGTCGAAGGCCTTCAGCGCGACGCCGAGGAACGGCGCCGAGAGCTCGCCCGGCCACACCGGCACGGTACGGACCCCACCCGCGAACGCCGACACCACGTCGGTGCCACCGGAAATCGAGAACACCGGCACGTCGCGACCGACGTTGTCGGACAACCACAGTGACGACGACGCGGGCATCGCAGACCCCGTGATGCCTATCGCGCGCAATGCGGACAGATCGTGATCGCGCGACGGGCGCGATTCTGCCTTGATGCAGGACAGAACGTAGCCAGGACTGGTGCCCAGGAATGTCACCTTCTCCCGAGCAGTGATCGCCCACAGCGCATCGGGCGCCGGGTATGCAGGGCTGCCGTCGGCGCACACGATCGTTGCGCCGACGAGCAGTCCTGCCACCTGGAAGTTCCACATCATCCAACTCGGGCTCGTGTACCAGAAGAACGTGTCATCCGATCCGATGTCCGATTGCAGCGCAACAGCTTTGAGGTGTTCGAGCAACACTCCCCCGTGCCCGTGGACGATTCCCTTCGGCAGACCCGTCGTCCCCGACGAGAACACGACCCACAGTGGATGATCGAACGCGACCGGCACCGATACCCACTCACCCTCGCCGGCCGACGCGTCCTCCCACGAGAGGGAGCCGTCGACCGCGTCGCCGACTCGAATCACGGTGTCGACCGTCGTCAATCCGTCTCGGAGAACCGCGACATCGCCGCGCTTGTCGTGGTACTTACCGCCGTAGGAGTAGCCGTCGGCGGCGATCAGCACCTTCGGATCCAGCTGCCCCAGCCTGTCGAGGGCCGCCGACGCGGAATAGTCCTGCCCGCACGCCGACCACACCGCGCCGACACTCGCGCTTGCGAGGAATGCGACGACGGCCTCGGGAATGTTGGGTAGGTACCCCACGACCCGATCCCCGGGCTCGACGCCTGCCTCACGCAGCGTCCGAGCGAGCGCGGCCGTCTGCCGGGCGAGTTCTCGCCACGACAGCTCGGCGCGGAGGCCGTCCTCCCGTGCATGGACGATCGCCGTACGGTCACTGTCGGAGTGCCGTCGTACCTGGTCGACGTAGTTCAGCTGCACACCTGGAAACCACTGCGCTCCGGGCATACTCGAATTTCCGAGCACCTCGGTCGGCTCGGTGTCCGACTGGATGTCGAAGTAGTCCCACACCGTGCGCCAGAACTGCTCGACGTTCTGCGTCGACCACTCCCAGAGTTCGCGATAGTCGGCGGTGTCGACCCCGTGACGCTCCGAGACGACGCGCTGGAAGTCGGTGATCCGTGCGTTCTCGATGTCCTCCGACGACGGCGTCCACTGCGGTTCGGTCATGCGCCCAGTATCCCTCGAGCAAATCCGGCCCGGCCCGCAAATCTTCACGCCGAATCGAGATTCTCAGCCGATGCATCGACGGAGGATCCCGATTCGCCGTGAGAATCTCGAGTCGGCGGAAATCTCAGCTCAGCAAATCCAGCGACCTCTCCCGCATCTCGACCTTTCGGACCTTCCCGGTGACGGTCATCGGGAATTCGTCGACGACGTGGACGTACCGCGGAATTTTGTAGTGCGCGAGCTTCCCCTCACTGAAGGCTCGAATCCCCGAGGCGTCCAACGGTTCCGCACCCTCGCGCATCCGAATCCACACCATGAGTTCTTCGCCGTACTTGGCGTCGGGAACCCCGATCACCTGGGCGTCGAGGATATCGGGGTGGGTGTACAGGAACTCTTCGATCTCCCTGGGGTATATGTTCTCCCCGCCGCGAATCACCATGTCCTTGATGCGGCCGGTGATCGATACGTAGCCGTCCGAATCCATGATTCCGATGTCGCCGGTGTGCATCCATCCGGCCGCGTCGATCGCCTCGGCGGTCTTCTCCGGCTGCTCCCAGTAGCCGAGCATCACCGAGTAACCGCGGGTGCACAGCTCCCCTGCCTCGCCGCGTGGCACGGTCAGCCCGTCGACGGGATCGACGATCTTGACCTCGAGGTGCGGTCCGACGGCTCCGACCGTCGACACGCGCTGGTCGATGGTGTCGTCGCTGCGGGTCTGCAAGGACACCGGTGACGTCTCGGTCATGCCGTAGCAGATCGACACCTCGGCCATGCCCATTCGTTCGATGACCTGCTTCATGACTTCGGTCGGGCACGGCGAGCCCGCCATGATGCCCGTCCGCAGCGACGACAGATCGTACGAATCGAACTCGGGCAGAGCGAGTTCGGCGATGAACATCGTCGGTACCCCGTACAGCGACGTGCATTTCTCCTGAGCGACGGCCTTCAACGCCGCTGCCGGATCGAACGCCTGGCCCGGAATGACCATGGCCGCACCGTGACTCGTACACGCAAGATTGCCCATCACCATCCCGAAGCAGTGGTAGAACGGCACGGGAATGCACACGCGATCGACCTCGGTGTAGTGGCACAGTTCGCCGACGAAGAATCCGTTGTTCAAGATGTTGTGGTGACTGAGCGTCGCACCCTTCGGGAAACCCGTTGTGCCCGACGTGTACTGGATGTTGATCGGATCGTCGGCGCTCAACAGCTTCTGCGCATCGGCCACGAGCGACGGGTTCTCCGCGAGCGCCTTGTGCCCGCGATCGGTCATCAATTCCCACGGGAAACTGCCGACGAAGACGGCCTCGCGTAGATCGGGGCAGTCCGTCCGCGCTTTCTCGATCATCGCCGCGTAGTCCGCGCCCTTGAATTCGGGCGCAGACAGCAGAAGCGACACCCCTGCCTGCTTCAGTACGAACTGCAGTTCGTGCGTCCGGTAGGCCGGGTTGATGTTGACGAGAATCGCACCGATCTTGGCGGTTGCATACTGCGCGAGCACCCATTCGGGGCAGTTCGGTGCCCATATCCCGACCCGGTCGCCCTTCACGACGCCTTTGACCAGCAGGCCGGCGGCCAAGATCTCGACGTCGGCCAGGAACTCGGAGTACGTCCACCTCCGGTTCGTGGCGACGTCCACGAGAGCGTCGCGGCCGGCGTGGCGGGCAGCGGTTCGATCGAGGTCGGCACCGATGGTGTCGCCCAGCATCGGTATGGACGACACCCCGGAGGAGTAGCTGAGAGTTTCCATTTCACCCACGATAGTGACGCCCGTCACTACCTACCACCCCCGAACGGGGCTACTCCGAGATCACCTTCACGCCAGAGTTCTCGAGCGCGTCGGCCCTGGATGTGTCCTTCAGCGCGACACCCGACCTACCCAACTTTCGGGCGCCCGCGATCAAGCTCGCGACGATCTTCGCGGACTGCTCGTAGCCGAGGCCTTCCGGTGGGTGGATGTTCGAGATGCAGTTGCGATCGGCGTCCGACTTGCCCGGGGCAGGCAGATGCGTCAGATAGATTCCGAGACTGTCGGCGACGGACAGCCCTGGCCTCTCCCCGATCAACACGAGCACCGTCCGCACCCCCATCGCCTCGGCGATGTGGTCGCCCAGCGCGACGCGCGCCTCGGTTGCAATGACCGGCGGCGCAATCGAATACACGTCGGACAGTTCGCTCACGAGGGCACGAAGCATCTGCGTACCGTGATCCATCAGCGCGCGCGGAGACAAGCCGTCGCTCAGAACGACACCCACGTCGAATTCGCCTGCCGAGATCGCGCTCAGATCCTTCGGCTGCCGCCCGAGATCCGGCCGTCGCAGATATTCGGCCCTGGACTCCGCACGCGACGTCACGGCGACAGGCTTTCCGACGCCGACCGCCTCGACCTCGGCCGCGAACGCCTCCACGTCCAACGGCATGTGGACCGCGTCGCGCGCCGCAGCGTGCGCCGACCTGAACTCGAGCACTCGTGACGTCGGAAGCGCATCGCCGGTGCGCCCCAGTCCGATTCGGGCCTGTGTGGTCAGCCGCAAGTCGTCCCAGAATTCGTCGTCCCGCCGTTCGACACCGCTCATCGCGAGCTCGTCAATGCTCGGAGCGGCGACCCGGCTGCATCGATGTCCAGGAGCCGACCTGTTCCGTCGACCATGCCCAACCGGTCGAGCCACGCAGCGAACTCGGGAGCAGGCTTCAGCCCCAACACCTGTCGCACATAGAGCACATCGTGGAAGCTCAGGCTTTGGTAGCCGAGCATGACGTCGTCGGCACCCGGCACTGCGATGACGAACGCGACTCCGGCTGCACCCAACAGCGTCAGCAAGGAGTCCATGTCGTCCTGATCGGCTTCGGCGTGGTTGGTGTAGCAGACGTCGACGCCCATCGGCAGTCCGAGTAGCTTGCCGCAGAAGTGATCTTCGAGCCCAGCGCGAACGATCTGCTTTCCGTCGTACAGGTATTCGGGACCGATGAACCCGACGACGGTGTTGACCAGGAGCGGCGAGAGATCGCGACAGACGGCGTACGCGCGCGCCTCCAGCGTCTGTTGATCGACAGGTCTGCCGTCCATGCCCACGTGAGCACCCGCGCTCAGCGCCGAACCCTGCCCGGTCTCCAAGTACATGACATTGTTTCCGACGGTTCCGCGGTGCAACGAGCGTCCTGCCTCGTTGGCCTCCCGCAGCAGCGAGACATGCACGCCGAAACCGGAATTGGCGCCCTCGGTGCCTGCGACGGACTGGAACACCAGATCGACGGGTGCGCCCTTCTCGATCAGTTCCATCGTCGTCGTCACGTGGGACAGCACGCAGGACTGTGTCGGAATCTCGAAGCGCTGACGGATCTCGTCGAGCAAGTGCAGCAGGTCCGACGTCGCGTGCGGCGAGTCGGTCGCGGGGTTGATTCCGATGACGGCGTCACCGGATCCGAGCAACAGCCCATCGAGCGTCGCTGCGGCAATGCCTTTCGGATCGTCCGTCGGGTGGTTGGGCTGCAGCCGCGTCGCCAGTGTTCCCGACAAGCCGACCGTCGTACGAAATGCAGACGTGACCTCCGTCGCCCTGGCGACGGCGATCAGATCCTGATTGCGCATGATCTTGCTGACGGCCGCAACCATTTCCGGCGTCAGCCCCGATGCGATCGATTTCAGAACTCGCACCGAGTCCTCCCGCGCGGCCGCGTCGAGCAACCAGTCTCGAAGACCGCCCACGGTGAGATGCGAGATCGTCCCGAATGCGACGCGGTCGTGCGAGTCGATGATGAGCCGGGTGACTTCGTCCGTCTCGTACGGGACGAGGAGGTCGTGCAGGAAGGTATCGAGCGAGACATCCGCCAGCGCCCATTGCGCCGCGGCACGCTCGGCGTCGGACTGTGCCGAGCATCCGGCGAGTTCGTCCCCGGATCGCTGCGGAGTGGCCTTGGCCATCAAGTCGACGAGGCCGTCGAACTGGTAGGTCGTTCCGGATACCTGATGCCTGTAGGTGGTCATTCGAGCTCGGCTTCGGCCCGGGCAAGGGCGGCGAATTCCTCGTCGGGAGAGTTCGCGACGAGATGGTGCCTGCTGTAGATGCCGAAGTAGAGCATGAACGCGGCGAACACGCCGAGGCACCAGAGCGCGGCCGTGCTGTCGACGAGGAACGTCGCGACGACGGCCAGTGCAGCGACGACGAGCGCGAAGCCGGTGGTGACGACGCCACCGGGCGTCCTGTACGGACGCTCCATGGCCGGCTCCTTACGACGCAGCACGATGTGGCTGATCATCATCAGAACGTAACTCAGCGCGGCCCCGAACACTGCCATGTTGAGCAACATCGCACCCTGGCCGGTGAGCGAGAGCAGGAAGCCGATGACGCCGGGCACGATCAGCGCGAGCGTCGGAGCCTTTCGAGAGTTGGTGACCGACAACGTCTTCGGAAGGTAGCCGGCTCGCGACAGTGCGAACAGCTGACGGGAGTACGCGTACATGATCGAGAAGAAGCTGGCGATCAGACCGGCGAGCCCGATGTAGTTGACGACCTTGGCGGCCGAGTTGTCACCGAGCGCCTCGACGAGCGGATTGCCCGAGGACTGCATCGCCTCGGCCCCGCCTGCGCCGGTCACCAGGAACAACACGCCGGCCCCGGTCACGAGGAGCACCCCCATGGCCGCGATGATGCCGCGCGGCACGTTTTTCGACGGGTCCTTGGCTTCTTCGGCGGCGAGTGGAACACCCTCGATGGCGAGGAAGAACCAGATCGCGAACGGCACCGCCGCCCAGATGCCCAGGTAGCCGAACGGGAGGAAGCTCGACGCCCCTGCGGCATCCGTCGGCGCGATGTCGGTGAGGTTCGACGCGTCGAACTGTCCCAGTGCCGACACGGCGAACACCACGAGACCGACGAGTGCGATCGCGGTAATGACGAACATGATCTTGAGCGCTTCGCCCGCACCAGCCAGATGGATGCCGATGAAGATCGCGTACACCGCCAGGTACACCCACCATCCGTCGGTGATACCGAAGAGTCCGAGCGACTCCACGTAGGCGCCGATGAAGGTGGCGATGGCCGCGGGCGCGATTGCGTACTCGATGAGAATGGCTGTGCCCGTTGCGAATCCGCCCCACGGGCCGAGCGCGCGGCGGGCGAAGGTGTAACCGCCACCTGCCGCGGGAAGCGCCGACGACATCTCCGCCATGCCCAGCACCATCGCCAGATACATCCCGGCGATCAGGATTCCGGCGATCAGCAGACCACCGAACCCGCCCTGTTCGAGCCCGAAATTCCAGCCCGAATAGTCACCGGAGACGACGTAGCTGACGCCGAGCCCTGCGAGAAGAATCCAGCCCGCGGTGCCCTTCTTCAACTGCCGTTTGGCGAGGTAGTCCCCGCCTTCGACGTGGGACTCGGTCCCGTCGTGGTGAGCGCCTGCCGGTTCGGCGACGGACATGGGTGGCCTTCTTTCATCGAATGCGCTTCTCGCTGCAGCGAAGATAGGCCGACGCTGTAAGCGGGGCGTCATCAACAGATGACGGCTGTATTACGTGCGGTGCGAGACGGTTCCGGTGTCGCCCTCGTCCGGATCGGACACGGTGAACACCGCGTCGACGACGGCTACGTTGGACTCGAGACGGCTCTCCAATCGACGGAGCACATGGGCGATCGAGGATTCGACGGCGTCACCGACAAGGTCGACGCTGGCAACGACGAAAATCTGTTTCGGACCGACGAATTCGATGCGGACGAAACGAACCGACGCCACCTCGGGGAACTTCTCGATGCCACTCACCACCGCGTCCCATAATGCGCCGGGCCCGGGTTCTCCGGTGAGGAATCGACGATTTCGATCGATGAGAACGATCGCGACGACGCCGAGGAGCACACCGACGGCGATCGACCCGAGCGCGTCCCACACGGCGGAGCCGGTGAGCTGATGCAGTCCGATACCTGCTGCAGCGATGACCAGACCGATCAGCGCGGCGGCATCTTCGGCGAACACCGCACGCAGTGTGGGGTCGGACGTCTCCAGCGCGTAGTCGAGGAAGTCCGTCTCGTACGCGTTCGCTTCCCCGCGAATCTGCTTGACGGACTGCAGGAACGAGATTCCTTCGAGGACGAACGCGACTGCGAGCACCACGTAGTTGATCGTGTAGTTCTCGGCGGACGACTCGCCGCCGAGGAGGGAGGTGATTCCGTGCCACACCGACACCGCCGAGCCCGCCACGAACAGCCCGATGGCGGCGAGCAGTGACCAGACGTACGCTTCGCGGCCGTAGCCGAGGGGCCGACGGCGGTCGGGACCGCGGGACCCGCGCTTGTTCGCGACGAGCAGGAATATCTCGTTGCCGGTGTCGGCCCACGAGTGAGCCGCTTCGGCAACCATCGATGCCGACCCGGTCACGACGGCCGCAACGGATTTGGCGACGGCGACGCCGAGGTTGGCACAAAATGCGACGACGACCGTACGGAGGCTCTCGCCACCGGGAGCGTCCGAAGGTGTGGAACTTTTCACCGGATCGACTCTAGGCCCCTTCGGCGCACGTGCGTGGGAATGTACAGCGCTGCCGGGTCGTTCCGCAGGCTCCACTCCCGCCGGGTATACATTTCCCCGCACGTGCAGCGAAGCTGCCTAACCCTGCAACATCCCTGGCACCGGACAGGCGTCCACTGCCTCGGCGACGACGATGACGTCGTCCGGCACAGGCGGCCTACGCCCCTCTTCCCAATCGACTCCGACGAACGGAGTCTCGTCCTTCAGCACGTCCCACTCGTCCTGCGTGAACGCGCGGCCGCGACTCAGGAACCGAAGCCCCTCCGGAGTTTCCAGCGAGAACCCCGAACCACGACCCGGGACGACGTCGAGCACCATCTGAGTGTGCTTCCAGGCTTCGAACTGCGAACCCGAAATCCACACCGGTACCGCGTCGCCGCCCTCGGGAAGGTCGGTCGGGATGTCGCCGACGTTCAGACGAAGGTCCAACAGCCCCAGCAGGACGTCCCGGTCGCCGACGATGAATTCGTCTGCGGGATAACACATCGGCGACGACCCGTCGCAGCATCCACCGCTCTGATGCATCATCAGTGCGCCGTGGTTACCGCCGAGGCGACGGAGAAGCTCCATCGCCCCGGCGGTTGCTCTGAGCCGGGCCGGGGGCCGGCTTGTGGCAGGCATCAGAAGAAGCCCTGAGCCTTCTGGGCGTAGCTGACCAAGAGGTTCTTCGTCTGCTGGTAGTGGTCGAGCATCATCTTGTGGTTCTCACGTCCGATGCCGGACTGCTTGTAACCACCGAAGGCCGCGTGTGCCGGGTACTGGTGGTACGTGTTCGTCCAGACGCGGCCGGCCTTGATGTCGCGGCCCGCGCGGTATGCGACGCCACCGTCGCGCGACCAGACACCTGCACCGAGACCGTAGAGGGTGTCGTTGGCGATCGAGATGGCGTCGTCGTAGTCCTTGAAGGACGTGACGGAGACGACCGGTCCGAAGATCTCTTCCTGGAAGATGCGCATGTCGTTCTTGCCGGTGAAGATCGTCGGCTGCACGTAGTAGCCGCCGTTCAGGTCACCGCCGAGCTGTGCGCGTTCGCCGCCGGTGACGACCTGCGCGCCTTCGCCCTTGCCGATCTCGATGTACGACAGAATCTTCTCGAGCTGATCGTTCGACGCCTGCGCACCGATCATCGTCTCGGTGTCGAGCGGATTGCCCTGTCGCACAGCCTTCGTGCGGATCGCAGCCAGTGCGAGGAACTCGTCGTAGATGTCGGCCTGGATGAGCGAGCGCGACGGGCACGTGCACACCTCGCCCTGGTTCAGCGCGAACATCGTGAAGCCCTCGAGAGCCTTGTCCTGGTAGTCGTCGTCGGACGACAGGACGTCGGAGAAGAAGACGTTGGGGCTCTTGCCACCGAGTTCGAGGGTGACCGGGATCAGGTTCTGCGACGCGTACTGCATGATGAGGCGTCCCGTGGTCGTCTCACCGGTGAACGCGATCTTGGCGATGCGCGGGCTCGACGCGAGCGGCTTGCCCGCTTCGGTGCCGAATCCGTTGACCACGTTGACGACTCCGGCAGGAAGAAGGTCACCGATGATCGAGATGAGATGGAGAATCGACGCCGGGGTCTGCTCGGCAGGCTTCAGCACGACGGCGTTGCCTGCCGCCAGTGCGGGAGCGAGCTTCCAGACGGCCATCAGGATCGGAAAGTTCCACGGAATGATCTGTCCGACGACGCCGAGCGGCTCGTGGAAGTGGTAGGCGACGGTGTCGTCGTCGATCTCCGACAGCGAACCTTCCTGCGCGCGAATGCATCCGGCGAAGTAGCGGAAGTGGTCGATCGCCAGCGGAATGTCGGCGTTGAGGGTTTCACGGATCGGCTTGCCGTTGTCCCAGGACTCCGCGAGTGCGATGGACTCGAGGTTCTCGGCCATGCGGTCGGCGATCTTGTTGAGGAGCACTGCGCGCTCGGCGGCGGAGGTCTTGCCCCAGGCGGGTGCTGCGGCGTGCGCGGCGTCGAGCGCGAGCTCGATATCCTCGGACGTGGAGCGGGCTACCTCGCAGAAGTTCTCACCGGTGACGGGAGTCGGGTTCTCGAAGTACTGGCCCTTGACGGGCGGGACCCACTCGCCGCCGATCCAGTTGTCGTAGCGCGGCTGGAAGGACATGACTGAATCTGCGGTACCTGGGCGGGCATAGACGGACATCTAGTGACTCCTTCGTCGTTCATCAACTGATGTGATTCAGAACACTAGAGTCTGCAACGTTGCAACTACGTTGCTGCACTGCGTGCAGAAAGAAACTACATGCCGAGCTGGCGATCCAGATGGTCGATACGTGCGCTGACCTGGCCGTACAACGCGGAATCGGCACTCAGCGTTGCCCGGTAGGCCTCCCACGCGACGAGGTCGCTCCTGCCGTGGATCGACGACGTCCATTGCGCCAGCAACATCGGGTCGCCGACGCGCAGTAGTGCAGCCTGGACCCGCGATCGCAGCTCGTCGCGAATCTCCTCGATCCCGGGCGACACCGATCCGGGCAGCACCGGGCCGGCATAGATACGCAACGCTGCTTCCACGTCGCCGCGATCGAGCGCCCGACGAACGTCGTCGACGTCGGACGTCAGCGCACCCACCAGTCGGTAGGGGCGCGACGCCAGGCCGGAGGAGCCGAACGTCTTGCGCAGACGCGACATCTCGGCCCTGATGGTCACCGAGTCGAGTTCCTGCTCGTCGAGCAGCACTGCGAGATGGTCTGAGCTGAGTCCTTCGGGATGATCAGCCAACAGCAGCAGAATCTCGGCGTGACGCTGCGACAATGCGGTGCGACCGCTTCCCCGGACCAGTCCCGGCCTGCCCGAACCCAGCACTTCGAGGCGAGGAGCTGTCTCGCCCAACGACTTCGGCGAGTTCATCAGATGCACGCGGAGCTCGGACTCGGCTGCGGCGACGGTCGCACGAATCAACGAGAGAACCTCGGGGACTGCGACGCGCGGTCCTCCGGTGATGTCGATGGCGCCGAGGATGTGCCCGCTCGTCGGGTGGTGCACGGGAGCGGCCGAACAACTCCAGTCGTGCACGGTACGAGTGAAGTGCTCGGCGGCAAAGATCTGCACACAATGGTCGACGGCGAGCGCGGTTCCCGGCGCGTTGGTGCCCTTGCTTTCCTCGCTCCAATCCGCCCCTTCGGCGAAATTCATCATCTGAGCACGGTCTTTCGCGGACGTGTCCCCTTCGACCCACAGGAGGCGGCCCTCCGCGTCGGAGATCGCCACGAGCAGACCGGTATCGGCGGCATCCTCGACGAGAAGTTTGCGAATGACGGGCCGAATGATCGACATGGGGTGACCGTTGCGATACCGCTCCAACTCGACACCCGTCAGCACCGGGGCCTCGTCGCGACCGTTGGGGTCGACTCCCTTGGTACGACTCCGCATCCAGGAATCGAGGACGACGGATCGGACGGAATCCCCTGCAGGCCACTCGTGCTCGACGAAGGACCGATGAGCGGTCGACATCTTGCGAGCCAGGACATCGACGTCGTCACCGGGGCGAACTGCTACCCACGGGTTGCCCTGTCCTGCCACTCTTCCTGTCATCTACGTAGTCCCTCTTCAGACGCGTTCACACCACTGTAACGCAGCTCACACACGCAGGTACAGCCGCACACCCCCGAGTGAGGTGCGGCGCTACGGTCACTGCTGCCGACCGTAGCCGATAATCGACGGACGCTCGTTCAGCCCAGGTCGTCGGCGATGTCGCGCGCTGCGCGTTCGGCCAGCATGATCACGGTCGCGTGCGGACCACGCGTGGGCACGACCGGGAACGACGACGTATCGACGACGTCGAGACCGTAGACACCTCGGACACGGCATCGGTCGTCGAGTACCGCGTCCGGGCCGCCCATCGCGCAACTTCCCGACAGGTGCAGAGCCGTGCCGAGTCGGCCGAGCAACCTGTCGCCGGCTACCTCGAGCTTCGTTGCGACAGCGGTCATCGGCGCCGTCGACAACAACGCGTCGACGACGTCGAGACCTGCGTGCAGCGCCGCACGGTCCGCCGCCGAGTCCAGATACCGATAGCGCACGAACGGCGAGTCCAGCGGATCGGCCGAGCGCAGCGTGATGTCCCCGCGACTGTCGGCCCGCATCAATCCGATTCCGATCATGGGATCCACCGGGCCGATGCCCGCGATCATGTATCCGAACGACGCTGTGTACGGCCGGATTTCGAGGTCGCCGACGTGCAGAACCACCTCGATCGGTGACGAGGGTCGAAAGGGTACCGAACTACGGTAGTAGACACCGATTTCGGGATGATCGGAAAAACCTCGACCCACTCGGGGATGGTCGAGACGAACGTCGATTCCGCAGTGCCGCAACGACTCCGCCGGTCCGACTCCGGACAACATCAACAACTGCGGTGTGCGCACCGCACCTGCGCACAGGACGACGCGGCTCGCTCGCATGTCGGTTGTCACGCCGCGACGGAGGATACGAACTCCGCATGCTGCGTCGCCGTCGAACAGTATCTTCAGAACGGTCGATTCCGTGAGAACCTCGAGATTGGGACGACTCAGACGCGGAATCAGATAGGTCGCAGCAGCATTCATGCGCATTCCGCGAAAGACGTTGAGCGGAACCGGCCCTGTTCCTCCAACCGGGCTTGGATCGTTCTTGTCCGGGTCGGCCGGGAACCCGAGCGACTCGCTCGCGTCGACGAACGCGGCAGTGACGCCACTCCACTCCTTCGGCGCTGTTCTCCACACCGGGATGGGCCCGCTGCTGCCGTGGCGGTCACTCGCGTAATCGTGATCGGTCTCCGACGCCGTGAAGTACGGCAGTACGTTCTCGTACGACCATCTGGACGGCCAGTGCAGAAAGTCGTCCGGCCGGGCCCGGATGAAGTACGCGCCGTTCACGGCCCCCGATCCACCGAGCACTCGGCCGCGCGAGATCTCACGCTCGACGCCGGGAGCGAGCTCTGCCGGGTAGGACGACGTCCACGGACTGCCAGGTCCGACCGGCAGAACATGGGCGTCGGCGATGTCCGGTGGGTAGTCCTGGACGCGGGAGACGCCCTGCCCGGCCTCGACGACGACAACCCTGCAGTCCGGGTTCTCACTGAGCCGAGACGCCACCACCGAACCGGACGAGCCGCCACCGACGACGATCACATCCGCGTCGACGACGTCCGATCGGCCGACGGCGGGACCGCTCACGAATCCATACGAGGCGTCAACGCGCCGAAGCTCCGAGATTCGACGGCACCTCGCCAGAGTCCAGCACCGTACGCGACGTCGTCCATGCGCTTGAAGAACGCGTAACGGATCGGGTCGAGTCCGCCGAGCTCACGGTGCTTGTACCAATCGGCGACGGCTTCTGCCACCGCCAGCCCGAGCGCGATCTTGCGAATTCGACTGGACAGCAACACCGCCAGCAGAGTGATCGGCCAATAATGTCGGCACAGCGCCGATGCGAGTTGCCACAGGCCGGCGACGAAACCTTCGGTCGCGAGGATGGCCGCGATGCGAGTCGGCTGGTCGAGTCCGACGAACATCTTGCGCAAGCGTCCGATGGTGACGGCCAGCGTGGCGAGTGCACCGATCACCCCGATCTTGGTCAGGCTCGCCGCCAGCAGGCACGCGACGAGCGTCCACGGGGACATCGCGATCGGAGGCACCATGCCGGGATGACGGTCGGCGAGTGGGCTGGCACCGGTGCCGTAGAACAGCTTGCGTCCGAACCAGCGGCCGAACGTCACCCGGTGGTCGTGCGCCACGTTGGCGACGGGCTCGTACCGCAGGCGCCACCCGGCCTCCTGCAGTCGCCAGCACAGATCGACGTCCTCGGCGACGTGCATCGACTCGTCGAAGCCGTTGCATTCCTCGACGACGCGGCGGCGAATCAACATCGCTGCGCTCGGCACGTAGGAAACCGAGCTACCCGCCTGCACCGCTGCCTCCCGACGCCCCAGATCCAGGGACGACCGGGCGTGTTCGTACCGGGCGAGCGCGTTGCCCTCCGGTTCGAGTGCCACGATGCGCGGCGCGACCAGAGCGACCGCCGGATCGGAGAAGTGCCCGAGCATCACCTCGAGCCAGCCCTTGCGCGGAACGACGTCGGAATCGAGGAACGCGACGAAATCGGTTGTGGCGCTGCGTAACCCCGTGTTACGCGCCGCTGCCGGCCCGCGTGAGGTCTCGTGCCGCAGAACCGTGACCCCGCCGACGCTCCACTCCATCGCGGGAGGCTTCACCGGCACGTCCGATCCGTCGTCGACGACGATGACGTTCAGGCCGTGCAGCGCAGGCAGCAATCGTCCGAGGCCGGCTGCGTTGTTCTTCAGCGGCACCACGACGGTGACATCGCGGGGCGACGGGATCGACATCGGCCGCGGATTCGCCACGCCCGAATCGAGCAGCTTCCGCGCGACGAGAGCGGACTGTGAATCGGTGACCTCGAGGAAACCGTCGCCGATCATCGCGGCGGCCGTGGGCGCCAACTTCAGCATGCGTGTGGGGGATCCCCCGATCAGAACGCGACCGTCCGAGTATGTACGTACGCGCGGATCGACGCGCACCCCGAAACCATCAGGCAACCGACCTTGACCCATTTGGTGATCGTAAGCGGACACGGGACGAAAGTGTCATCCACGGCCCGAAAAAGTCACTAACATACCGTGCGCCTGTTTTCGTCCTGGGCTTTCGGCCGTTTCACTACACCAACATCCCCGTAGCCGACGGCATCCAGCGCGCCGTCGCCGCCGTCGCACGACGAACCATGTCGTCCAGGATGGACGCCCCCTCCTCCGCCGTGGCGCGACGCGGATCGCCGAGCACACCGTTCTCCGACACCGCGCGCGTTCCGCCCTCCCGTAGCCGCGGAAGCAGGTCGGGGAGGGCTTCGACGTTTCCGACCTCGACGCGTTCCATGTCGACGACCTCGGGTGAAAGATGCAGCAGCAGCGAGGTTTCGGTGTGTCCGGCATGGGCGTCGGCGCCGGGGACGGCACACGGCACCCAGGCGACGTCGCGTCCCTCGTACCGCAGCAGAGTGGTGGCGTCGACCAAGGTGGGGACGTTGCCACCGTGTCCGTTGACGAACAGCACGCGGGGCGCCCACCGACACGCCGACCTCCCGTACTCGACGAGCAGAGTCCGCAGCGCGTCGGCGCCGATCGACACCGTGCCCGGGAAACCCTCGTGCTCGCCGCTGGCGCCGTAGCCGATGGCGGGTGCCAGGGACGCGTCGGGCAACCGGGAGGCGACGGCGACGGCGATGCGCGTGTCGGTGTCCAGCGGCAGGTGCGGCCCGTGCTGTTCGAACGCCCCCACCGGAACGACGACCGTCGACACGCCACCGACGTGCTGCCACCCCACGTCGGCCAGTGGTGTCGGGTGCGTCATTCGCCCGATGCTAGTGCAGCGCACTTTTCACATGAACGAAACATCGACCGGTTAGCGTTCTCACCCGAGGATCTTCGAAGGGAGCGACGTGCCACCTCGTCGAAGATCCGTGCTTCTCGATCGATTGAACATCTCTGCCCCCGGAAGCCGGCAACACGCAATTCTCGACGAGCTGCGACGCGTCATTCTTTCCGGCGACGCACCGCCCACGACCCCGATTCCATTGAACGACGTCGCGGATATGTTCGGCGTCAGTCCCATTCCTGTTCGGGAGTCGCTCAAAACACTGATCGGTGAAGGATTGGTGGATCACCGGCCCAATCTCGGATACACCGTCGCGCAATTGACGTCCGCGGAATTATGCGAAATGTACATCGTGCGGGAAGTCCTGGAAAGCGCCGCGCTCGCGACTGCTGTCGAGTTGGCCACCGACGACGACCGTGAGCGCGCGATCATCGCGAACAAGGTTCTGGAACAGGCGATCACAGCTGACGACCCACGCGAGTACCACCGTCGGAGTCGTGAATTCCACATGGCGCTGACGCGGCCGTCACGCATGAAAAGACTTCTCCACATGCTCGAAGCGGCCTGGAACATCACCGAGCCTGTTCAGCCGATGGTGCACGTCGCCGGTTCGGATCGCGTGACACTGCATTCCGATCATCGACAGATGCTCGATGCATTTCTCGGCCGCGACGCAGCTGCTCTGTCGACTATCGCGCAATATCATCACGGACGTTTGAACACGGTCATTTCTTCCATTCCCGCGGACACCGGTCTGCTCGCAGATCCCACCACGGATTGAGCGGCCCGAAAGATATATTCCTGCCGTCACGCGGACGCAACACGTGCTCGCTACCTTTTGTCGCAGGTTCGCTCCATCGTCGTGGTCGAGCCTTCGCCATGCATTTCGTCCGCATGGAGCCCATCGCCCATCAGGAGCATCGATGACAAATTCAGTGCACGGACCAGGCACTTCGCCGGTAGGTGACGTGGTCGAAGCAGCGGGCCACCCGGTCGGCGGAGGCCTGATCAAGGACTCGTACGACCCACGGCTGACCAACGAGGATCTCGCCCCGCTGAAGAAGCAGTCGTGGACCTCGTACAACCTGTTCGCGTTCTGGATGTCCGACGTGCATTCGGTCGGCGGATACGTCACGGCGGGAAGCTTGTTCGCTCTCGGACTGGCGAGCTGGCAGGTCCTCGTCGCGCTCCTCGTCGGCATCACGATCGTCTACTTCTTCTGCAATCTCGTCGCCAAGCCCAGCCAGGCTGCGGGCGTTCCCTACCCGGTCATCTGCCGCGTGTCGTTCGGCGTACTCGGCGCCAACATCCCAGCCATCATCCGTGGCCTCATCGCCGTCGCGTGGTACGGCATCCAGACGTTCCTCGCGTCGGCTGCTCTCGACATCGTGCTCATCAAACTGTCCCGGGGCTGGCGCCGTACGCCGTGACCGCCGATTACGGATTCGCCGGTCTTTCCGCGCTCGGGTGGGCCAGTTTCCTGTTCCTGTGGGTGCTGCAGGCCGCGGTGTTCTGGCGCGGCATGGAGTCGATTCGCAGGTTCATCGACTTCTGCGGTCCGGCCGTCTACGTCGTCATGTTCCTACTGTGCGGATACCTGATCTGGAAAGCCGGTTGGGGCGCAATCGATCTGAACCTCGGCGAGGTCGAGTACACGGGCTTCAGCTCGGTTCCGGTCATGCTCGGGGCGATCGCCCTCGTCGTGTCGTACTTCTCCGGCCCGATGCTCAACTTCGGTGACTTCTCCCGCTACGGGAAGTCCTACGGTGCGGTGAAGAAAGGCAACTTCCTCGGACTTCCCCTCAACTTCCTCGTGTTCTCGATTCTGGTCGTCGTCACGGCGTCGCTGACGCTTCCGGTCTTCGGTGAGCTCATCACCGATCCGGTCGAGACCGTGGCCCGGATCGACAGCACGTTCGCCATCGTGCTCGGCGCGCTGACGTTCACGATCGCCACCATCGGTATCAACATCGTCGCCAACTTCATCTCACCCGCGTTCGACTTCTCGAACGTCAGCCCGCAACGCATCAGCTGGCGTGCAGGCGGCATGATCGCCGCCGTCGGCTCGGTCCTCATCACGCCGTGGAACCTGTACAACAATCCGGAGGTCATTCACCTGACACTCGAAACGCTCGGTGCGTTCATCGGCCCACTGTTCGGCGTTCTCATCGCCGACTACTACCTGGTCCGCAAGCAGAAGGTCGTCGTCGATGATCTGTTCACGATGTCACCGGCCGGAAAGTACTGGTACTCCAAGGGATACAACCCGGCTGCGGTGTACGCCACCGTCGTCGGCGCCCTGGCCGCGATGTTCCCCGTGTTGTTCAACGGCGCGATCGACGGCATGGAGATCGCTGGCATGGCCACCGCGTCGAAGTACAGCTGGTTCATCGGATGCGGCATCGGATTCGGCCTGTACTTCCTGCTCGCCACCAAGACGAAGCTCGCAGTGACGAACCACCTCGACGACACAGCGAAGGTCTAGGAATTTCCAGTGCTGATCAAGGTCGTCAACCCGAACACCACATGGTCGATGACCGCGTTGATCGGTCAGTGTGCCCGGGCCGTCTCGAGCCCGGGCACAGTGATCGACGCGGTCAGTCCGACGATGGGGCCTGCGTCCATCGAGTCTCACATCGACGAAGCCCTCTGTGTGCCCGGCATTCTCGAACAGATTGCTCTCGGCGAAGAACAGGGTGCCGACGGCTACGTCATCGCCTGCTTCGGAGACCCGGGTCTCGACGCGGCACGTGAAGCCACGTCCGGTCCGGTCGTCGGAATCGCCGAGGCCGCCATGCACGCGGCAACTTTCCTCGGCCGCGGTTTTTCTGTCGTCACCACAGTGGGGCGGACGACCGGACGAGCATGGGATCTCGCGGACCGCTACGGCTTCGCGCGGCAGTGCCGGGGCGTTCACGCCTGCGAGATTCCGGTTCTCGAGCTCGAAACCGATCCCGACGCTCGCACGATCATCACCGAAGCCTGCCGGCGCGCGGCCTCGCAGGACGGCAGCGACACCATCGTCCTGGGCTGCGCAGGCATGGCCGATCTGCGCGCACACATCGAGAGGGAAATCGGTAGGCCCGTCGTCGACGGCGTGGCCGCAGCGACGACGACGGTGCAATCGCTCGTCACGATGGGACTGCGCACCGGGAGTGCGGCTCCGTCGCACGTGCGCGAAAATACATAGCCCGCTATACATTTCCGCGCACATGCGCGAAGCGCCTATCGTCGAAGAATGAACGAGTTGATCTCACGGGCGCGCAGTCTCGCCGAACGACCCGGCCGGACGGTCCTGGGGATCACCGGGCCACCCGGTGCAGGCAAATCGACGGTCGCAGACGCTATCGTCGACCAGCTCGGGCGCGATCTCGCAGTGGTCGTTCCGATGGACGGATTCCATCTGGCGCAATCGGAACTTCTACGGCTGGGCCGCTCGGCTCGCAAGGGCGCTGCCGACACGTTCGACGACGCCGGCTATGCCCATCTGCTCGAACGTCTCGCCGATCAGACGACGGGAGTGATCTACGCACCGCACTTCGACCGAACTCTGGAAGAACCCGTCGCGGGCAGCATCGCGGTCACGGCCGACGTTCCGCTCGTCGTCACCGAGGGCAACTACCTACTGCTCGACGACGGAAGCTGGCCGCGGGCTCGCGCCGCCATGACCGAGGTCTGGTATATCGATCTCGACGACGACGAGCGGCGTCGACGACTCGTGCAGCGGCACACCATGTTCGGGAAAAGCGAGGACGACGCTCACGCGTGGGTGCACGGGAGCGACGAGGCCAATGCACGCCTCGTCGCGTCCACGGCGTCTCGCGCAGACCGGCGGTTCCGCCACCCGTGAGCAGAAATGTACAGCCCTCTATGTATTCGCGCGCACGGGCGGCGAAGCCGCCATCACGACATCCGATCGCGTGAGCTCGTGCACCGACGACCGCCCCAGCCCGAGCACCGCGGAATCGAGCCCCCCTCGCAAGATGTCGAGAACGTTCTCCACTCCCGCCTGACCGTTCGCCGCCAGACCCCACAGATACGCACGACCGATCAACACCGCACGGGCACCGAGAGCGAGCGCCTTCGCCACATCGCTTCCGCGACGAACCCCGCCGTCCAAGGTGATCTCGACCTGATCGCCGACGGCGTCGACGATGGCAGGCAACAGTCGTATCGATGCCGGGGTGCCGTCCAGGTTGTTCCCGCCGTGATTGGACACCGACAGGGCGTCGCATCCGATATTCACTGCGCGGTGGGCATCGTCGACGCGCGAGATGCCCTTCAGCATGAACGGCCCACCCCAGAGCTCGCGTAGCCAGGCCAGGTCTTCCCAGCTCGGGAGCGGCGTGGCCATCCAGTCGCGGTACGCGCCGAAGAACGTCGGCGCCGAACCGTCGCACCCCGCGATGTTCGGTGCAGTCAGGTCCGGAATGCCACCCGATTTCACGAACTGCCACAACCACTTCGGACGCGACAGCCCCTCCGGCGCGAAACGGATCATCGTCCGCGCGTCGACCTTCTCCGGTATCGACGGTGAACCCCAGTCGCGCCCCTCGGAGAACGACCAGTCCATCGTCAGGATCAAGCCCACCGCTCCCGCACGACGGGCACGTTCGACGAGACGCCCCATGACGTCTCGGGATCCGACCCAGTGCAGCTGGAAGAACGTCTGCGGGTTCGCCTCGACGACTTCTTCCATGGGCTTGCTCGCGAACAGCGACAGACCCATCGAAACTCCGCGCGACGCAGCGGCCCGCGCGACGGCGACCTCACCGTCCGGGTGCACGGCCTGCACACCCGTCGGCGAGATCATGACGGGAAACGAAAGCGGTTGTCCCATCAGGGTTGTCGACAACTCACGCGTATCGGACAACCCGGCGACGCGAGGGGCGAAGCCGAGTTCGTCGAACGCTGCCGTGTTGTCCCCTAGCGTGATTCCACGCTCCGAGCCTGCCCTCAGCGCCGCGTAGACGGACTTCGGCAGGCGCTTCTCGGCCCGCCGCTGCGCCTCCGCCACGGTCTCGAACCACACGCTGTTGCTCAGACTCCGAGCCTCCGATCGAAACCGAGCGGCATCACGACATCGGACGGCGACAGATCGTGCACCGACGAGTGACCGAGACCGAGAACAGCGGAATCGACGCCACCACGCAGGATATCGAGCACGTTCTCGACACCCGCCTGCCCGTTCGCGGACAGACCCCACAGGTAGGCGCGTCCGATCAGGACGGCACGAGCGCCGAGTGCGAGTGCCTTCACCACATCGCTGCCACGTCGGACACCGCCGTCGAGCGTGATCTCGATCTGATCGCCGACGGCCTCGGCGATGGCAGGCAGAGCTCGAATCGGCGCCGGGGTGCCGTCGAGGTTGTTACCGCCGTGGTTGGACACCGAGATGGCGGTGCAGCCGGCGTCGACGGCCTTCTTCGCGTCGTCGACACGCATGACGCCCTTGAGCATGAACGGTCCGCCCCACTGCTCGCGCAGCCAGGCGACGTCCTCCCAGGTCGGGAGCGGGGTACCCATCCATTCGCCGTATGCACCGAAGAACGTGGGCGCGACGCCGCCCTCCGGCGGAGTCAGGTTGGGGGTCGTGAGATCCGGAATCTTGCCCGTCTTGGCGAACTCCCACAACCACTTCGGGCGCGTGATGCCCTCGGGCGCGAACTGGACCATCGCTTTCAGATCCATCTTCTCCGGGATCGACGGTGAGCCCCAGTCGCGGCCGTTGGAGAACGACCAGTCGAGCGTCATGATCAACCCGACCGCGCCCGCCGCACGTGCACGCTCCATCCGTTGCAGCAGCACCTCCCGCGAGCCCACCCAGTACATCTGGAAGAACGTCTGAGGGTTGGCTGCGGCGACTTCCTCGACGGATTTGCTCGCGAACGATGACAGGCCGATCGGAATTCCGCGTGCAGCCGCGGCCCTGGCGACAGCGACCTCCCCGTCCGGGTGCACGGCCTGCACACCCGTCGGCGAAATCATGACCGGGAACGAGAGTGGTTGTCCCATGACCGTTGTCGCGAGATCACGCTTGTCGGACAGGCCCGCGACATGCGGCGCGAATCCGAGCTCGCCGAACGCGGCGGTGTTGTCGTCGACGGTGATGCCACGTTCCGAGCCCGCCACCAGAGCGGAATACACGGACTTGGGCAGACGCTTCTTGGCGCGCCGCTGCGCTTCGGCAACGGTCTCGAACCACGCACTCTTGGCCATAGCTGATTGCTTCCTATTCCATTCCTGCGAGCGGGTTTTCGTCGCAGATCTTGGCCGGCGGCCGCATCATCAACGTGAGCGGCACCGACTTGCGGGGTGTCTTTCGGTTTCCGGAACGGGAATGGTCGACGCTCGACTTGGGGATCTCCCCCGCCGCAGCCAACGCCAATTCGCCGTTGCCGATCACGCATTCGGGATCCGGACCGTCCATGGGCAGGCCGGTGAAGAACTTCGCTGCCATGCAGCCGCCGCGGCACGCGTCGAAATGCGAGCACTTGGTGCACGCGCCCGAGGTCTGCGGCGACCGCAATTCCTGGAACAATTCCGATGTCTGCCAGACGGATTGGAATCCGCCCATACCGTCTTTCGCGTCGCGGACGATGTTGCCGGCAAGGAACTGCTCGTGGATGGCGAACGGGCAGGCGTAGACATCACCGATCGGGTCGATCAGGCAGACCACGCGCCCCGCACCGCACAGATTGAGACCGGGAAGGGCGTCACCGAACGCGGACAGGTGGAAGAACGAATCGCCGGTCAGCACGCCCTCGCCGTTGGCGACGAGCCAGTTGTAGAGCTCGCGCTGCTGAGCGGACGTGGGGTGCAGGTCGTCCCACACATCGGCGCCGCGCCCCGAGGGACGCAGGCGCGTGATGCGCAGCGTCGCACCGTACTTGTCGGCGAGAGCTTTGAACTCGTCGAGCTGGCTGACGTTGTGACGGGTGACGACGACGGAAATCTTCGCGTCCTTGAAGCCTGCTTCACGCAGGTTTTCCAGTGCGCGGCAGGCCATGTCGAACGAACCGGGACCGCGAACGGCGTCGTTGACCTCGGCAGTCGCACCGTCGATGGAGATCTGCACATCGACGTAGTCGGACGCCGCGAGACGTGCGGCGACCTCCTTGTTGATCTTCACGCCGTTGGTGGAGAACTTGACTCCCACCTGGTGCGCGGTGGCGTAGTCGACCAGCTCCCAGAAGTCCGAACGCACGGTCGGCTCGCCGCCACCGATGTTGACGTAGAACACCTGCATCTTCTGCAGTTCGTCGATGATCGACTTGCACTGCTCGGTGCTGAGCTCACGCGGATCGCGGCGACCCGACGAGGACAGGCAGTGCACGCACGACAGATTGCAGGCGTACGTCAATTCCCAGGTCAGGCAAATGGGGGCGTCGAGGCCGAGTTCGAACTGATCGACCAGGCGACCGACGGCGGGCGGCTGAGACGGCCGCTCCAACATGGAGGTCATTGTGCTGTCCTCTTCGAAGTTGAGGGGTTACTGCGGAAGGGCTGTTTCCCGTAGCAGGCTCTATCGGGGGTCGTTGGGGGCGGAGTCTCCAACTGTTGCGATCATGTGAGAATCCGCCAGCGTCGTAAGCGCTTTCACGTAGGGCGCGCGGCCTGACTCGGGGATCCCGGCGGCTTCGATCGCGCTGCGCATGTTCGGGTGCTGCGGGAAGGACTCGATGATCGCTACGATCGTGCGATTCTTGAGGAAGGAGAGCTTACGTGTCCCGAAGTGGTAGAGCAGCGCCCCGAAAGATTCGGGACGCAGCGCCACCTGCGGGTGAAGAGCCCACCGAGCATCGAGGTCCACGGCTTGGAGTGCCTTCACGGGTGCCGACATGTCAGTACACGCCGCACATTCCGTCGATGGAAACCTCTTCCACCAGCGACTCTTCGACGAGATCGGACTCGATCACGCCGGTGCTGACGACATCGGTTTTCGGGTTCTGGGACATCGGTACCTCCATCGGAGAGAATCATCGGGTGGGTCACAGTCGGCAGTGACAGTGACTTGGTTCACCACCATAATGGCATCGAGTGCACAAAGACAGTGATACGGGAGAAAAAGAGTGGGCAGACAGGCGAAACCGTCCAGCCGGGTAGGCCGTCGCCCATCCACGACGCGAGGGCAGATCAGCGACATCGGCATCTCGCTCTTCACCACACGAGGTTTCGACGAGACCAGCGTCGACGAGATCGCCGACGCCGCGGGCATCGCGCGTCGTACGTTCTTTCGGTATTTCCCTTCCAAGAACGCGGTTCCGTGGGGCGATTTCGACGAACAACTCACCGCGCTGCGCACTCTGCTCGCCCAGCTGCCGTCGGACATCTCCCTCGCCGACGGCATCCGTTCGGCCCTGTTGCAGTTCAACACCTTTCCCGACGACGAGAAACCCGTACACAGGCAGCGCATGGCTCTGATCCTGCGCAATCCGGCATTACAGGGCTATTCGATGCTGATGTACGAGGATTGGCGCGGAGTCATCGCCGAATACGTAGCCGCACGGACGGATTCGTCCCCGGAGAATCATTTCCCGCGAACCGTTGGCTGGATGGTGCTCGGTGTGGCAATGTCTGCGTACGAGCAGTGGCTCACCGACGAACAACTCGACCTCGCCGATCTCCTGTCCGACGGCATGACCGCCCTCTGTTCGGGGCTCGGCCCTCTGGCGGAGGGCGGGACCGCAGGAACGACCCAGTGAGAGGCCGGAGTGGAGCCCGCAGGAACGACCCAGTGAGAGGCCGGAGTGGAGCCCGCAGGAACGACCCAGTGAGAAAAGAACAGATATGACCGAACTCGACGCACTCGCCCCAGGAACACCGCGGATGTGGACCCACGAGAACACGACGGTGCAGTGGTCGGAATCGATTCCCGTCGGAGCTCTCGAACTTCGAAACACGGCGAACGAGGTCGTCGTCCGCCACGGCCTGACGTCGGCGCACATCGGCGAGCGGCTGGTCTCCCGGATCACCGACTTCGGTCTGTCGCAACGCGAATTCGAGCTCGTGATGGTGGGGCTGGTGCGATCGACCGTCGACGACCCCGTTGGGGCGTGGGCCACGTACTACCGCAATTCGCTCGACGAACTACTGTCGGGCACCGCCGACTTCGCGCCCGTGCACCGACGCGCCGAAGCACTGGTGACGGGGTCGGTTCTCGACCTCGGATCGTGCTTCGGATTCTTCCCGCTACGGCTCGCGCTGCAGGGCCGGCATGTCACGGCAACGGATCTGTCCGCAGGAACCATGCGGTTGCTCGCCACGGTGGCACCCCACCTGGGCGCCACACTCGACGTCATCACGTGCGACGCTGCCGGGATCCCGGTGCCCGACAAGAGTTCCGACACCGTGACAGCATTGCATCTGCTCGAGCACGTCGACGACGGCACGGGTGCGCGCATTCTGGGCGAGGCCATTCGTATCGCGCGTGAGCGCGTGATCGTCGCGGTTCCGTTCGAGGAAGAAGCGACGGCCTGTCACGGCCATATCCGAACGTTCGACGTCGACGCACTGCGCTTCATCGGCGAGCAGAGCGGCCTTCCGTTCGACGTCGACGAATTTCACGGCGGCTGGTTGGTTCTCGACACCAGCCGCGTCGGAGTCGGCGTCTAGATCAATCCCTGTTTGCTCGCGGCGTAGACCGCTTCGGCCCGGCGACTGACACCGAGCTTGCGCATGATGTTGCTGACGTGAAATTTCACGGTCGTCGCCGAGATGAAGAGCGTCGTCCCGATCTTGTTGTTGGACAGTCCTGTTGCCAACAGACGCAGCACTTCGAGTTCGCGATCGGTCAACCGTTCGGCGGCTGCGCCCTGACCGTTGAGCGATCGAACGACCGCTGAGGCGCTGCGCGAGTCGAATGCACTCTCGCCACGCGATACCGCACGCACCGCGCGAATCAGCTCGGTCGTGTCGACGTCCTTGACGACGTACCCGCGGGCTCCGGCGTGGACTGCCTCGACAACGAGGCGGTCGTCGAGAAATGTCGTCAGTACCAGTAACCCGATCCCGGGATGAGCGCTCGACAGTTGCGCGCACAGCGCGAGTCCCTCGTAGTCGGAACTGGCGGACAGCTTGAGGTCCATGAGAACGATGTCGGGCTTCACCCGCTCGACGACGGCGAGCCCCTCGCCACGCGACGACGCCTCACCGACGACCGTCAGATCGGTCTCGCGCTCGAGGACGGATTTCAGCCCGTCCCGAAGGATCGCGTGGTCGTCGACCAGCACGATGCGAATTACAGCGGTTGTCACGGTCATGACTGCTCACTCTCCTTCGGACGGGATGCGCACCGATATGCGCACTCCCCCGATGCGTGCCTTGCGGATCTCGAACGAGCCGCCGTGTTCTCGCGCCCGCGCAGCCATGTTGGCGAGCCCGCGATGACGACCGTCGACGTCGCCCGTCTCGGCCATCCGCCACATGAGGCGAAGGTACGACGGGTCGCCTGCACCGTCGTCGGCGATGGAGAGCTGCACATGTCGTTCGCGGTACGCGAGGCGCAGTATCGCGCGGCTGGCCTTGGCGTGAACTGCGGTGTTGAACAATGCTTCTCCGGCGATGCGCAGCAGATCGTGCTCGCATGCGCTGCTCAGTTCCACGGGCGTTCCTTCGACGCGGAGCGAGACCTTCAGCTCGTCCGGCATGTGCACTATCGACAGCTGCTCGAGCATTTCCGGCAGCGACGTTCGATCCGCGTCCTGTGCGTGATTCAGCGCGTAGATGGCCGACCGCAACTGTTCGACGGCTCGGCGCGTCAGTTCTTTTGCAACGTCGAGACGCTCCAAACGTTCGTCGGCCGGAATATCGTTGCGGCACAAGTCGATCTGCATCCCAGCCGACAACACGGCCTGCGTGACGCTGTCGTGCAGTTCGCGCGCGATGCGATGCCTCTCCTCGTCGAGCACCTGATGTCGATGCGCGGCACCGAGTTGTCGTTGCGTCGCTTCGAGTTCCGCGTTGCGGACAGCGAGGTCCGCCGCAGTCCGATGTGCCTCCGCGTATGCGTTCTCGGTGCGCTCGAGCAGAATGCGTCTGCTCTGATACAGCGCGGAGTTCTGCAGCGCGACGGCCGTCTGGCTCGCCAGAATGCTGAGGACCGCCGAGTCGGTCGCGTCGAGAACCCGATGCTTCGGCGTCCACGCCGCGAACGCCCCGACGACACCTCCGTCGAGTGCGATGGGCACGAATGCGTGGTGAGCGGCGATGACGGGACTTCGGCCGTCGCCGATCGTGGCGAGCCGAATCGCGTCGAGGCATTCGACGACATCGCCCGGCAACGGCGGACCTTCGACGTTGTCGACCAGGAACGGCGTCGCGTCCGGACCGAGCACGAGTCTGCGTGGTCCGGCGTCCGGTAGGGCGCCGTCGGCGAGCGCGAAGACCACCCACTGAGCGCTCAGATGTGCACGAGCCGCCTCGGCGACGGCACAGATCAACGTCTCGGGGCCGTCGACCGTCCGCACGAGAGCACGCGAGATCAACTCCAACGCATGGACGACGCGCTCGAGGCGCTCGGCCGCGCCACGATACTGGGGATAGAACGTGGCCTTTCCCGACCGCAGACCGGTCAGGAGGGACAGATCCGGTTGCGACGCCGTCACAGCGCGGTCCTGAACAGATCGACCATCTCTCGATGGGTCGCAGACCGCGGATTGGTCGACATGCATGCGTCGCGCAGCGCGTTGGTGGCGAGCACGTCGATGTCGGCGTCGCTGACGCCGATGTCCTTCAGTCCCTGGGGAACTCCGACCTGTCGAGCCAGTCGTTCGACCCGTTCCGCGACGGCAAGTGCAGCCTCCTCCGCGGATCCACGCGCCTCGGCGAGGCCCAGACTCGTCGCGACCGCGACGTAGGGCATCGGGTCGTGCGCAGCGTTGAATCGGATGACGTGTGGCAGCAGCACACCGTTGATGACGCCGTGTGGCAGGTCCAGCAGCCCACCGACCTGATGGCTCATCGCATGCGTCGCACCGAGGATCGCGTTCGTGAACGCAAGGCCTGCTTCCAGAGCGGCCTGCGCCATCGACGTGCGCGCACCGAGGTCGGACGGGTCGGTCATCGTGTGCGCCAGGTGCGACGTCACCATCGTCACCGCACGCAGCGCATGGTGGTCGGTGAGTTGATTGTGCCCCAGCGACACGAACGCTTCGATTCCGTGCGTCAACGCGTCGAGACCCGTTGCGGCGTTGAGCCATTCGGGCATCGTCGTCAACAGTCTCGGATCGATGACGGTGATGTCGGGAACCAGCGCACGCCCGAGGATGGTGATCTTCGTCGATCGTGTGGTGTCGGTGACGATACAGAACTGCGAGACGTCCGCACCTGTTCCCGACGTCGTCGGCACCATGACGAGCGGGGGAATCGGTCGCGTCGCCTGGTCGACCCCCTCGAAATCGAGGATCGACCCACCGTTTCCGGCCAGGATCGCAATTCCTTTGGCTGCATCCATGACCGAGCCGCCGCCGATCGCGACGAGTACGTCGCATCCGGATTCCTGGTAGACGACGTGGCCGGCTTCGATCTCGACGTCCTTGGGATTGGGCGTCAGGTCGCTCCAGACCGTCGGCGCCAACCCTTCCTCGATCAGCAGCGAGGTCAGGTGCGCGACCCACCCCGCTTCGATGAGACCGCCGTCGGACACCACCAATGGGCGGCGGGCCCCGAGTCGCAGCGCGGCGTGCGCGACCTCGCCGAGCGAGTTCTGACCGAAGACGATCTCGGGCGCGTGGAACTTCAGTACGCGCGGCGCCTCGATCGCGTTTCGATGCGAATGCAGATCGGCTAGCGCCCGACCCGTCGCGGCCGTCTCGATCATGTGCCTACTCGCCTCTGCTGTGCCTGCCGCTCGTGGTGCCGCGATCCGTGTGATTCACGTTACAACCCTAGCCGGACGGCGACCGAAGTTCCCACCAGCGGCCGGGCAGGTGGGCACCTACCCGATCGGGCAGGGCGACGAGCGACCGGCAGTCGACATACCGTAGCCGGCGTGCAAAACTAGAACACGTTACAGTTATAGACGAGAGGACGCCCGATGGCGACAGCCGACGCACGCCGCGGCAACCGATCCCTGCTGCTCAGGGTCGCCGAGGTCGTCGACGAGACCCCCGAAGCGCGGTCCCTCGTCTTCGACCCACCCGACACGTTCGAGTATCTACCAGGCCAGTTTCTGACCGTACGAATTCCGAGCGAGAGAACGGGCGCAGTCGCCCGCTGCTACTCCCTGTCCAGTTCACCGCACCGCGGTGAGCCGCCGAAGGTGACCGTCAAACGCACGTACGACGGTTACGGCTCCAACTGGGTCTGCGACAACGTCGAGCCGGGAGACACGATCGAGGTGCTCCCCCCGTCGGGGCGATTCACCCCGAAGGACCTCGACGACGATTTCCTGCTCGTCGCCGCCGGGTCGGGAATCACGCCGATCATGTCGATTCTGAAGTCGGCACTGAGCGAAGGCATCGGAACGGTGACCCTGTTCTACGCGAATCGCAACGAGAACTCCGTCATCTTCTCGAACGAACTACGGACGCTCGCAGCCGAATATCCCCGACGGTTGACCGTCGTACATTGGCTCGAATCGCTGCAGGGCATACCGACCGTCGACCAATTGGCCACTTTCGCGGCGCCGTGTCGTGACCGTTGTGCATTCGTGTGCGGGCCCGGGCCGTTCATGGATGCGGCCGTCAAAGCACTTGCGTCGAGCGGTTTTCCGCGGAACCGAGTACGACGCGAGATCTTCACCTCGCTCGTCGGCGACCCGTTCGCCGCTGTCGCCGAGGCAGAGGTCGCCGAGAGTCCTGCCCAGGCGGACGACGCGGTCGCCGTCGTCGAACTCGACGGCGGGAGGCACACTCTCGCGTGGCCGCGTGACAGGACGCTCGTCGACATCATGCTCGCCGAGGGCATCGACGTCCCCTACTCGTGCCGCGAGGGTGAGTGCGGGTCGTGCGCGTGCACCATGGTGGGCGGTGAAGTCGCGATGGAGAACACCGACGTCCTCGACGAGGACGACATCGCCGACGGGATGATCCTCGGGTGCCAGGCACGTCCCGTCAGCGACCGCGTCGAGATTCGGTTCTGACTCACCACGGATCGACGAACACGGTGATCGGCTGGGTTTCGGCAGCGGTCGTCGACGCGGCGAGCGACGTGCGGGTGACCGTCGTATCCCAGTCGTGCGCATAAGGACCGGAGACGACGACGTTGGTGAAGCCCGCGTCCTCGAGTACACGAACCGCTGCCGGAGCCGAATACCCGGTGACGTCGGGAACCGTGAGGGTGTCGGCCGTTGCCGCGGAGGCCAGTGACGCACCGCCGAGGGACAACGATCCGACGGCGGCGAGAACTGCGGCGGTCTTCTTGAACGAGTTGCGCACGATGACTCCTACGGAGAAGTGAATTGCTGACCTCTTCAGGTTGCACGCCTACCCTGAAAGTCCACGCCGTCCATGCTGTGGACTTCCTGGGTGCACAGCGCATTCAGCAGTTCGGTGTCGTGGCTGATGAGCAGGACACCCATTCCCGTTTCTTCGGCCTCGTCCCGGATGACGTGCATGATCGAGGCCGTCGTAGCCGCGTCGAGCATGGCCGTCGCCTCGTCGCAGATCAGATACTTCGGCTCCTGCGCCAGTGCCCGTGCGACACATGCTCGTTGCAGCTGCCCGTCGCTCACCTGGTGTGGACGACGCGTCAGCAGATCCGGCGTCAGGCCGACACGTGCAGCGAGATCGTGCGCGACGATCTTCCGCCCGACGATCGCGGCGGGCTGTTCGATGATGGACCGCAACGACATTCGTGGATCCGTCGCGGCGCGTGGCGACTGGAACAGCATCGCCACCTGACGCCGCATAGACGCGGGCACGCCGAAACCAGTTCCTGGAACTGTACTTCCGTCGATGGTCACCGTCCCCGCGCGCGGTTCGAGCAGCATCGCCAACACCCGCGCCAACGTCGACTTTCCGGAGCCCGACGGCCCGGCAAGACCGACGATCTCTCCGGCCGACACCGACAACGACGCGTCCTGCAGCACGTTCGACGTACCGGCATATCCCGCGGTGATTCCGACTGCGTCGAGACTCATGCACTCACCCTCGTTCGGTATGCCCTGCTGCCGATCGTGACCAGTTCGGTCGGTCCGCCGGACATGACGGTGTCCGGTCTGCGCAGGTGATAGACGCACTCACCCGGCAGATCGGTGAGTTGTGGCGGGGTACCCGGCATGGGATGGAGCCCTCGCGACGGTAACGCGTTCACCAGATCCCGCGTGTAGTCGTGAAGCGGCTCGTCCAGAACCAGTGCGGCGGGACCGGTTTCCATGATGCGCGACGCGTACATCACCGCGACTCGATCGGCGACGGCCGTGCGCACGAGCGACGCCAGGTCGTGAGTGATCAGCAGGACCGCGGCCCCGTCGTCGGCACATCGACGCAGGAGGCGCAGAACCCGATCGGTCAGTTCCCCGTCGAGGCCCGCCGTGGGCTCGTCGGCGACGATCACCGCGGGATCGCCGACGAGTGCGCCCGCGATGGCGACGCGCCCGGCCATGCCGCCGGACAATTCGTGTGGGTAGAGGTCCAGGTCGGCAGGGTCGAGACCGACGGTGCGCGCGAGTTCGTCGGCACGATGGCGTGACCCGAGTACTCGGATGGTCTCGTCGAGCTGCGACCGAGCCGTCCGCACCGGCGTCAGGTACGACGATGCGGACTGCGGGATCAGCGCGACGTCACGACCGCGGAAACCACTGTCGGTGAGGACATCGACCGTGCGATTCGCAGTCGTGACCTCGATCGATCCCGACACCCTCGATCCGACGGGCAACATCGCCATCACGGCCGACGCGAGAATCGATTTGCCGCAGCCGGATTCACCGACCAACGCCGTGACCGTGCCTGCCGGGACGGACAGATTCACCCCCGTCGCGGCGTGCACGACCGAGCCGTTGCCCAGTGGAATACGAATCGTCAGGTCGTCGATCGTCAGTGCAGTCACAGTCGGAGCTCCGAAGGCTTGGGCGGGACCGTCGCCGCGCGTAGTGCCGATCCCGCAGCGGCCACCGACACCGTGGCCAGGACGAGGATCCCGGCAGGAAACACCAGAGTCCACCAGCCACCGAGCAGCAACGAACTCCTTGCTTCGGACAGCAGAGTTCCGAGACTGGGTTCGTGCGGCGGCAGCCCGAAGCCCAGGAAGGACAGGGTGGACTCGTGCCAGATCGCATGCGGCAGAAGCAGAACGACGGCGACCATAGCCTGCGGCAGGATCGCCGGCACCATGTGCCGCGTGATGACATGCGTGCAACTCGCGCCTGCAAGGACCGCCGCGTCGATGTAAGGCCGTCCACGCAGGCCGAGAATCTCCGACCGCACGATGCGCGCTACCTGCGTCCAGTGCGTCAGCGCGATCGACAGCACGATCGCGACGAGGCTACCGCGGAACATTGCGACGATGACGATCCCGAGCAGCAGGTGCGGCAACGCGTTGATCGCGTCGGTACTGCGCATGACGACGCGGTCCACCGGGCCACCCCACAGTCCGGCGATCGTTCCGACGGCCGCTCCGATCACCGTCGCCAACAGCGCACACGCGGCGGCGATCACCAGAGACGTACGGATCGCTGCCGCGCTGCGGACGAGCAGGTCTCGACCTGCCGAATCCGTACCGAACCAGTGGGACGTCGACGGCCCTTGCCTGGCCGCAGCGAAGTCGGTGACACGATCGTCCACTCCCGACAGCCACGGCACGAACACCGCATACAGCGCGAGCACAGCCAGAACCGCGCCCGCGACGGCGAGCCTGCGCCTATCCATCGGTCGTCACTCGCGGATCCAGACGTGCGACAACCACATCGGCGAGGAGCGATCCGAGCAGTACCGCCAACGTAGTTCCGATCGTCAGAAACGCGAGCAACGCCATGTCCAGATCACGCGCGGATTGCACGATGGCTCCGGCGATTCCTGGCCACGAGAACACTTCCTCGACGAGGACGGCGCCGACGACGAGCTCCGGCAGTCGCACACCGACGACGTTGACGAACGGGGCGAGCGATGTCGGCACGATGTGCTTCCGGGTGATCGTCGACGTCGGAATACCGCGTGCCACTGCGCCTGCGACGAAGTCCTCTCCGCGCGAGACCGATACGGACTCGCGAACCGCCAGCAGCAACCACGGCAGCTGCGACAGCGCGAGAACCGCGACCGGGAGCGCCATGTGTGTCGCGACGCCGGCGAACGTCGGGTCGGCGCCCGCGTCCGTCAGCCCGGCGACCGGCAGCCAGCCGAGCCCGAGTGCGAACAACGCGATCGCGCCGAGCGACAGTACGAAAGGCGGCAGGCCTTGAATCGTGATGCACAGGGCGGTGACTGCGCGGTCGAGGATGCCACCGCTTCGAATTCCTGCGAGGACGCCGAGAACCAGTGCGACCGTCACGGCGAGCGCAAGCCCGACGCCTGCGAGCAGCAACGTCCACGGCACGCGCTCGGTCAGCACGTCCACGACCGGTTGCCCGAAGGACCTCGACATGCCCAGGTCACCGGTGAACAGACCCTGCACCCACTGCCAGTACGTGGTGTACCAGGGCTGATCCAAGCCGAGCTGCTCGGCGATCATCTGCTTGTCGGCATCCGACGTCGTCGTGTACCGAACTCCGAGATAGGCGACGAGCGGATCGAACGGCGAAATCGACGCGGCCGCGAACAAACCCGCGGACACCGCAGCGCACACCGGAATCACGAACATCAGCCGGCGGCCGATCATGGCGAGGATCCCTCGGCGACGCGTACTCGGGTCGTGACGCGTCGTGGTCCTCGCGTCGGGCCGCGCGATCGTGGCCGTCACGACTGCCTCGTCCACGTCTGCAGCGACCACCACGGTCCCCATGTCACACCGTGCGCATGCGGTTCGAGGATCGGCCCGGACTTCGTCCAGTCCGAATCCTTCGACACGTACGTGTGGTCGAGGAACACCAGATAGACGTAACCGGGATCGTCGACGTACGCCCGCTGCATGTCGCGATACGCCGCGTCACGTTCGGCTGGGTCGAGGCTCCGACGTCCGGCCTCGAGCGCAGCATCGACGGCTGGGTTCGAGTAGTCGCTCGCGTTGTCGTAGATGCTGCCGACTCCCGGTTCCACGAACTCGGAATCGAGTGCGTTGTACGCCTGGGTATCCGGGTCGTACGGTTCGGAACCACCGCCGAGCAGCGTCGCGTCGTACGAGATGCGCGGGTCGATCCGGTCCCAGGACAAAGCCTCCAGATTCACTTCGACGCCGACCGCCAACGCATCGGATGCGAACGCCTGGGCCAGATCCCGTCGCACGGTGTCCGACGCGTTGTACATCACCGAGAACTCGGCACGCACCCCGTCCCTGACGCGTATGCCGTCGGGCCCGACGACCCACCCCGCCGCGGTCAGGAGCCGTTCCGCCTCAGCGGGATCGTAGGGGAACGCGGCCGATGGCTCGTACGCAGCGCCGTACACCTCCGGGATGGGTGTCGCGGCGGGGCGGCCGTGTCCGCCGAGGATGTTGTCGACCATCGACTGGCGGTTCGCGGCGAGGTTCAACGCCATCCGCATCGCCTTGTCCCCTGCGACGGGATTGTCGGTCGGCAGGGACACACCTCGCCAGTCCGCAGACGTGTTGGCGGTCAACGACATTCCGTCACGTCCGTCGAGAGTCTCGGCGAGCAGCGGCGGGAGGTTGGTTCCGTCGATCTCCCCCGCCGCCATACGCTGGGCTCGGGTGTTGTCGTCCGGAACGTACAGCAGAGTCAACTTCTTCACTTCCGGTGCGCCGCCGAAATAGTCCTCGTTGGCTTCGAACACCGCGCGGTCGGGAGACAGGTCGACAAGCGTGTACGGGCCGGTCCCGATCGGCGCGGTGTTCAGACTCGACTCGGCCGCAAGCCCCTCGGTCGCAACGGATTCCGACGGTACGATGCCGATCAGCATCTTCGTCGGCATCGCCGAATAGGGATAGGCGAGACGAAATTCGACGGTTCGAGGGTCGAGCGCGGTCACCTCGGTGATCATGTCGAACGACGACCGTGCCTCCGACGCCGACGCCGGATTCAGGATGGCGTCGTAGGTGGCGACGACATCCGCCGCGTCGAACGTCGACCCGTCGGAGAACGTGACACCCTCGCGCAACGGAACCGTCCAGACGGTCGCGTCGGCATTGGCAGTCGGGAGCTCCGTCGCGAGGGACGGTTCGAAACCGGGAAGACCGTCGGTGCCGTCGAGCTTCAGCAGCCCGTCGTACATCTTGGCCTCACCCGCGGCGCCGTAACCGGCGATCGGGTTGTAGCCACCGAGTTCGTAGCCGTCCGCAAGGACGAGACCGTCCTGGGCCGACGAGCCCGACGAGTTCGTCGGCGCGCTGCACGCAGCCAGCGCGAGAGCGCACAGGGATGCAGCGCCCACAGCCAGTCCTGACCGAGCCATCGACCCTCCTTCGTTCATCTGAGCACTTGTTCAGATAAACAAATAGTCCCACAGACGACGAGGGACGGCAGCGAGACGACCGACTACCGCCCGGTCGTCCGGCAAGACTGGACGATCGGGTAGGGCTCAGACCTGAACTGCCACAGCGCTTCGCTCGCGCCTCGAGGCGACGATGCTGCCCACCGACGACGCCAGCGCCAGCACGATCACCATCCCGCCGTAGACCACTGCGGTCGGCTCCAGACCGAAACGGTGAACCGCCAGGCCACCGACCACGGCAGGGACGCTGAATGCGGTGTAACTGATGACGAACGTGGTCGCGAAGGCACTGCCTCGCTCGGCCGCGGGAACCAGCGCGCCGAGTGTGCGCATCGCCCCCAGGAAGGCACTACCCCACCCTGCCCCGGCGACGACCGCACCCGCGAAGTACAGCGTGACCGATCCGGCAGCGACGGCGATCAACGACGCAGTGACACCGACGGACAACACGATCGCCCCGCCGATCATCACAGCTCGAGGTGGTCGATGCCGAACCGTCGCGGCCGCAGCGGAACCCGAGAAGAAGAGGGCGAAGATCTCGAGCCCGCCGACGATGTGATTGTCGATGCCGAACAACGAACCCATGATCGACGGCCCGAGCGACAGGTGGAACCCGCCGAGCGACCACGTTGCGATCAATACCGGGACGATCAACAGGAACTGCGCGCGAATACCCTCTGGGATCGAGACTTTCGGCCGGAGCAACTGTGCAAGGTGGCGACGGGATTCCACGCCGTGCAAGGCCGATGTCTCCGGCACGAACAACAGCACTGCCGCCAGGAGAACCGTCGACGCGATCAGGAGCGCGAAGACGAGAACCGTCGGTGCCGGTGCGAGTTGAACCAGCAGCCCGGAACCCAGTGCACCGGTGGCCAATCCGATCGACGGTGCCACACTGTTCACCAGCGGGCCCGACCACTCCGACGGCTGCAGATCGATCACGGCTGCGCTCAGAGCCCCCGTTGCCGTTCCCGCGGCCAATCCCTGCACGACGCGCGCCGCGATCAGAGTCGGCACGTCGTCGGCGACGACGAACAGCACGAGGCTGACGACCAGAAGTCCGAGCGCTCCGAACATGATCGGCTTTCGACCCACATGGTCGGACAGGCTTCCGACAACCAACAGCGCCACGAGCAGAGCGAGCGCGTACACGGCGAACACGATCGTCAGTGTCGTCGACGAGAAGCCCCATGCTTGCTGATAGACCGGGTACAGCGGCGACGGTGCCGCCGACGACGCCATGACGACGAGATACGTCACTCCGACCGCGACGAACGCGATCGAAGGCGGCATCCGTCGTGCCGATCGCTTCGCCGTTTCGGGCGCAACCGTCTCAGTCATGGAACCTCCCCAAGCGCCTAACGCAACTTCTATTGCTTTAGACGACGATAGACCGATGGCTGCACTAACGCCAATCCGTTTGCAATAATGGAGAAATGTCCGTTACCGATCGCCGTACGGCCCGCCCGGGCGGGCGCAGCGCCCGTGTCCGCGCCGATGTTCATCGGGCGGTCACCGAGCTGATCGGTGAAGAGGTCGACGCCTTGTCGATTCCCCTGGTTGCCGAACGCGCAGGCGTGGCTGCCACCACCGTGTATCGCCGGTGGGGCGACCTCGACGCCTTACGCACCGAGGTGGCGATGGAAGTCCTGACGGCCGACGGCCCGGTGCCCGACACCGGTGACCTTCATCGCGATCTGGCCATCTGGTGCGAATTCCTCGTCACCGACATCGCACGACCCGAACGCACCTCGTTTCTGCGCACTGTCGTGGGGTCGACGAAGGACGACACAGGCAAGAGTCACTGCCTCGACAAACGCGAACTGCAGATCGACACCATCCTCGGGCACGCCCGCGACCGCGGGGAGCCCGCCCCCACCCGCGACGACGTCATGGATCACGTCGTCGCGCCGTTGTACTTCCGCATCCTGTTCGGACTCGGCGGTACCGACGTCAGCTATGCGCGCTCACTGGTCGATCGACTGTTCCAGCACGAGGCCCGCGAGTAACCGTCCCTCGTGGTGCGCCAGCGCGCTCGCCGGGAGGCTGCCGACACGTCCGCTGAGCGACACCGTCACCGCACCCGACCCCGACGCGGGACGACCCAACTGGTCGATGCGCCGAAGGGTTTGTCGCGCAACGGCTTCCGCGCTGTCGAACAGCGTGACACCGTCCGGGAGCGCCGCCGCGATCTCGGCGGCGACGAGCGGGTAGTGCGTACACCCGAGCACGACGGCCTCGACATCCGAGGGCGTCGCGGCCGCGGCGGCATCGATGGCGCGTGAGATGCCCTCCCTGTCCCCCCGATCGATGGCGTCGGCCAGCCCGTGGCAGGCGATCGCAGACACGGTACGACCGGGTGCGAAATCCTCGATCAACCGCGCTTGATAGGCACTTGCCGTCGTCGCCGCCGTTGCCCAGACGGCAATCCGATCATGTTCTGCCGCAGCGGGTTTGATCGCGGGAACCGTGCCGACGACGGGAACGGCCGTACCCAGGTGAGCACGCAGGTGCGTCAACGCGGTGACGCTTGCCGTGTTGCACGGCAACACGATCACCTCCGCGCCGGACGCGACGGCCCGATCGGCGGTCCCGAGTACACGATCGACGACCCACTCGTCGGCCTTCGGTCCCCACGGAGCCCCGTCCGGGTCCATGAGGAGGAACAGATCGAGCTCGGGACGCAGTGTTCGAAGATGTGCCGACGTCGGCAACATTCCGAGTCCCGAGTCGATCAGTCCGACGATCATTCCTTACTGACCCAGCGCCTGCTCGATGTCGCCGACGAGGTCGGCACCGTCTTCGATACCGACCGACAGACGCACCAAGTCGTCCGGAACCTCGAGCAGCGAACCGGCCGTCGACGCGTGCGTCATCGCACCGGGGTGCTCGATGAGCGACTCGACGCCGCCGAGCGACTCGGCCAGCGTGAAGATCTCCGTGCGCGCGCATAAGTCCAGCGCAGCCTGCTTGCCGCCCTTCAACCGCACTGAGATCATGCCGCCGAACCGTCGCATCTGCTTGGCGGCGACCGCGTGCGACGGGTGCTCGGCGAGACCCGGGTAGATGACCTGCGAGATGGCCGAGTGGCCGGAGAGCACCTCCACGATCTTCTCCGCGTTGTCGCTGTGACGTTCCATGCGCAGGGCGAGAGTCTTGATGCCACGCAGCGTCAAGAACGCGTCGAACGGTCCGGGAACGCCGCCTGCGCCGTTCTGCAGGAACGCGAACGCCGCGTCGAGCTCCTCGTCGTCGGTGACGAGCGCGCCACCGACGACGTCGGAGTGTCCGCCGATGTACTTGGTCGTCGAGTGCAGTGCGACGTCGGCACCGAGCTGCAGCGGCTGCTGCAGGTAGGGCGACGCGAACGTGTTGTCGACGACGAGCTTCGCATTGCCCTCGTGCGCGACACCGGCAAGCGCCTCGATGTCACCGACGTTCAGGAGCGGGTTGGTGGGCGTCTCGACCCACACGAGCTTCGTGTTGGGGCGGATGGCGTCACGCACGGCGTCGACGTCGGAGACCGCGGCGACCGAGTACTCGATTCCCCACTGCGTGAACACCTTGTCGATCAGACGGAACGTACCGCCGTACGCGTCGTTCGGAATGACGAGGTGATCGCCGGGACGCAAGGTCGCGCGCAGCAGCGCGTCCGTCGCAGCCATGCCCGACGAGAACGCGCGCCCGTAGGTGCCCGACTCGATCGCCGCGAGGTTCGCCTCGAGCGGCCGACGCGTCGGATTGCCGGTGCGTGCGTACTCGAAGCCGCTGCGCATACCGCCGACGCCGTCCTGAGCGAAAGTCGAGCTCGCGTAGATCGGCACGTTGACCGCGCCCGTCAGCGGATCGGGTTCGTACCCGGCATGAACCGCCTTCGTGGAAAACCCCTGCCAGGAGGTGCTGTCTGCCTTGCTGCGCTGCTCACTCATGGCTTCCAGCCTAATAGGCAGCAGAACTGAGTAGCCTGCGGGAGACACCGCCGAGAAGAAAGAGGCACCCATCGTGGCCGATTCGACTTCACGCTCGCAGAGCGTCGACGAACTCTTCGCCTTCGAGACCCTGCTTGACACCGAGGAGAAGGACATCCGGGCCACGGTGCGTGCGTTCGGCACCGACCGCATTCGCCCACACCTCGCCGACTGGTTCGAGGAGGGGACCGTCCCCGCGCGCGAACTCGCGAAAGAACTGGGGGCCCTGGGTCTGCTCGGTATGCACCTCGAAGGGTACGGCTGCGCGGGCACGTCGGCGACGGCATACGGACTGGCCTGCATGGAACTCGAGGCGATGGACTCCGGTATCCGCAGTCTCGTCTCGGTGCAGGGATCGCTCGCGATGTTCGCGATCTGGAAGTACGGGTCCGAGGAGCAGAAGCAGCAATGGCTTCCCGGCATGGCCGAGGGAAACCTGATCGGCTGCTTCGGGCTGACCGAGGCCGACTACGGCTCGAACCCCGGTGGAATGCGGACGCGCGCCAGGCAAGACGGCAGCGACTGGATTCTCGACGGCAGCAAGATGTGGATCACCAACGGTCCCGTCGCCGACGTCGCGATCGTCTGGGCGCAGACCGACGACAAGATCCGTGGCTTCGTCGTTCCGACGGACACACCGGGCTTCACGGCGAACACCGTGAAGAAGAAGCTGTCGCTCCGGGCGTCCATCACCGGTGAGCTCGTTCTGGACGGCGTCAGGCTGCCGGAGAGCGCGATGCTGCCCGAGGCCCGCGGACTCGGCGGCCCGCTGGGCTGTCTGAACGAAGCGAGATTCGGCATCGTGTTCGGCGCGATGGGAGCGGCCAGGGACTGCCTCGAATCGGCGATCGAGTACTCCAAGACGCGCGAGGTGTTCGACAAGCCGCTCGGGGGCTATCAGCTCACGCAGGCGAAGCTCGCGAACATGGCCGTCGAACTCGGGAAGGGCGAGCTGCTCGCACTGCACCTCGGCCGACTGAAGGACAAGGGTGAACTGCGCGGCGAGCAGGTGTCGGTCGGCAAGCTGAACAACGTACGCGAGGCGCTGAAGATCGCTCGCGAATGCCGAACCATCCTTGCGGCGAACGGAATCACGCTCGAGTACCCGGTGCTACGACACGCCAACAACCTGGAGTCGGTGTTGACGTACGAGGGCACCTCCGAGGTGCATCAGCTCGTCATCGGTCAGGCGCTCACCGGTTCCAGCGCGGTTCGGTAGGCGCTCCCATGTGAGTGCGAATGTATAGCGGGCTCTACATTCGCACTCACATGGGGTTATGCCCCCTTGCTGAGGAACCCGAGGAGATCGTGCCGGGTGATGACGCCTGCCGGCTTACCCTCTTCGACGACCATGAGCGCATCGGTCTCGCCGAGCGCCTTGGTGGCGTCGGAGACGTTCTCGCCCGCACCGATCAGCGGGAACGGCGGACTCATGTGCTTCGCGACGGGGTCGGCGAGCGTCGCGCGCCCCTCGAACACTGCGCTCAACAGGTCGCGCTCGGTGACACTGCCCGCAACTTCGCCTGCCATGACGGGCGGCTCGGCACCGACGACCGGCATCTGCGAGACGCCGTACTCACGCAGGATCTCGATGGCGTCGCGCACGGTCTCGGACGGGTGCGTGTGCACGAGGTCGGGCAGTGCGCCGGACTTGCCTCGCAACACGTCGCCGACCGACGGCTCGTCCGTCTTGCCGTCGAGCCGTGAACGCAGGAAGCCGTACGACGACATCCAGTCGTCGTTGAAGATCTTCGCGAGGTATCCGCGGCCACCGTCGGGCAGCAGCACGACCACGACGGCGTCGGGACCTTCACGCTCGGCGACCTTGATCGCGGCGACTGCAGCCATACCGCACGAGCCACCGACGAGGAGACCCTCTTCACGGGCGAGGCGACGCGTCATGTCGAACGAGTCGGCGTCGGACACGGCGATGATCTCGTCGGGGATCGACGGGTCGTACGCGGTCGGCCAGAAGTCCTCACCGACGCCCTCGACCAGGTACGGCCGTCCGGTGCCGCCGGAGTACACCGAGCCCTCGGGGTCGACGCCGATGACCTTGACCTTGCCGCCGGAGACCTCCTTCAGGTACTTGCCGGTGCCGGAGATGGTGCCGCCGGTGCCGACGCCTGCCACGAAGTGCGTGATCTTGCCGTCGGTGTCCGCCCAGATCTCGGGACCGGTGGTTTCGTAGTGGCTCTGCGGTCCCGCCGGGTTGGCGTACTGGTTGGGCTTCCATGCGCCGTCGATCTCGCGAACGAGACGGTCGGAGACGCTGTAATAGCTGTTGGGGTCTTCGGGCGCGACTGCCGTCGGGCAGACGACGACCTCGGCGCCGTACGCGCGAAGCACGTTGCGCTTGTCCTCACCGACCTTGTCGGGGCACACGAACACGCACTTGTATCCACGCTGCTGAGCGACGAGCGCGAGGCCGACGCCGGTGTTGCCGGAGGTCGGCTCGACGATGGTGCCGCCCGGCTTCAACTCGCCCGACGCCTCGGCCGCGTCGATCATCTTCACGGCAATGCGGTCCTTGGACGAGCCGCCGGGGTTCAGGTATTCGATCTTGGCAGCAACGATCCCCGCGTTGTCGCCGACAACGGAGGAAAGCTTGACCAACGGAGTGTTGCCGATGAGTTCGGTGACGTGCTGTGCGATGCGCATGGTGCCATCTTCCCAGACGCGCCGCAGCGCGCTCTTCGGTACCGCCGTGACGACGCGCCGGAAATGCATACGATGGAAATCGTGGCGCTCAGCGAAGGAGATCAACAGTGCCCATGAGTCGATGGCGCATTGCGGCGAGAGCCGGTGCGGCAACAGTCCTCGCAGGCTCGTCAGCTGGGACGGCGTCGTGGGCGATGTACCGACATCTGATGTCCCAAGCCACGTCCGCGAGAGGCGTGATCGGCCGGTCGACGGCCAAACCGCCCGAGGCCGACGGCATCTACGGACCAGGTGATCGGACGCCGCGGCCCTGGCGAATGGGAAGTTCAGCAGATATTCATCTGATGATTTTCGGCGACTCGACCGCGGCCGGTGTCGGCTGCGTGATCGCCGACGAGGTTCCGGGCGTTCTCGTCGCACGTGGCCTTGCCGACGAAACGGGAAAACAGATCCGCCTCAGCACCAAAGCTATCGGCGGTGCGACGTCCAAGGGCCTCGAGGGCCAGGTCGACGCCATGTTCGTCGCCGGTCCCGCACCCGACGCCGCAGTCATCCTCGTCGGCGCCAACGACGTCACGAAAAAGTTCTCGATCGCTGCGTCGGCTGCGCGGCTCGGAGCCGCCGTCGAGCGCTTGACCGCGAAGGGCACGGTCGTCGTCGTGGGGACGTGCCCCGATCTCGGCGTCGTCACCGCCATTCCGCAGCCACTGCGCACCGTCGTCCGCAATTGGGGCCTTCGTCTCGCGCGCGCTCAGACCGCTGCGACGCTCGCCGCCGGCGGCCACCCGGTCGCGCTGGCCGATCTCCTCGCGCCCGAATTTCTGGCCGCCCCCGACACGATGTTCTCACCGGACCGCTTTCATCCGTCCGCGGCGGGTTACGAACTCGCTGCGCAGCAACTGCTGCCCGTCCTCGCCGCCGCGCTCGGCGAGTGGAACGGCGGTCCGCTGCCCGAGCTCCCCCAGGTGTCCGAGGCCGTGGAATCACGTCGGTTGGCGCCGCGCGCCGCGGCGTCGCTCGATCGTTTCCTACGCAGACGTGGTGCCGAAATCCAAGGAGCGGGCGGCTGACGCTAGATTCTTGCTACTCGCCGGTAACCAGAAGCTGTATCACCCAACGAAGGAGAGTTCATGCCAGAAGCAGTGATCGTCAGTACCGCTCGTTCCCCGATCGGCCGCGCGATGAAAGGCTCGCTGAAGGACGTCCGTCCCGACGACCTGACCGTGCAGATGGTGTCGGCGGCGCTCGCGAAGGTTCCCGAGCTCGACCCCACCGACATCGACGACCTCCTGCTCGGATGCGGCCTGCCCGGCGGCATGCAGGGCAACAACCTCGCTCGGATCGTCGCGGTACTCCTCGGCTACGACTCGCTGCCCGGAACCACCGTCACCCGCTACTGTTCGTCGTCGCTGCAGACCACCCGCATGGCGCTGCACGCGATCAAGGCAGGCGAAGGCGACGTCTTCATCTCCGCCGGCGTGGAAAGCGTCTCCAGTTTCATCCACGGCAGCTCCGATTCGCTTCCGCAGAGCCACAACCCACTGTTCGAAAGCGCCGAGGCACGCACCAAGAAGGTCGCCGAGGAAGGCGCCGACAGCTGGACCGACCCGCGTGAGAGCGGACAGCTGCCCGACGCCTACATCGCCATGGGCCAGACCGCCGAGAACGTCGCCCTGCTGACCGGCATCTCCCGTGAGGAGCAGGACCACTGGGGTGTCCGAAGCCAGAACCGCGCCGAGGACGCGATCAAGTCCGGTTTCTTCGAACGCGAGATCACCCCGGTCACGCTGCCCGACGGCACCGTCGTCAGCACCGACGACGGCCCGCGCGCCGGCACGACGTACGAGAAGATCAGCGAACTCAAGCCGGTCTTCCGTCCGAACGGAACCGTGACCGCAGGCAACGCGTGCCCGCTCAACGACGGCGCCGCGGCACTGGTGATCATGAGTGACACCAAAGCCAAGGCTCTCGGCCTGACCCCGCTCGCCCGGATCGTCTCGACCGGCGTGACCGGCACGTCCCCCGAGATCATGGGCCTCGGACCGATCGAGGCGACGCGCAAGGCACTGTCGATCGCGGGCATGTCGATCTCCGACATCGACCTGTTCGAGATCAACGAAGCGTTCGCGGTGCAGGTCCTCGGGTCCGCTCGCGACCTCGGCATCGATCACGACAAGCTGAATGTCTCCGGTGGCGCTATCGCTGTCGGACACCCGTTCGGCATGACCGGCGCCCGCATCACCACGACACTGCTGAACAACCTGACCACGCACGACAAGACGTTCGGCGTCGAGACCATGTGCGTCGGCGGCGGCATGGGCATGGCAATGGTGCTCGAGCGCCTCAGCTGACACCCGGAGACGAGAAAGGCCCCCGCATCAGCGGGGGCCTTTCTCGTGCAGGTGCTAGTCGTTCTGGAAGTAGCTGAGCAGACGCAGGATCTCGACGTACAGCCAGACGAGCGTGATGGTCAGTCCGAGCGCAACGCCCCAGGCTGCCTTCTCCGGAGCCTGTGCGCGGATGAGCTGGTCGGCCTGGTCGAAGTCCAGCAGGAAGCTGAATGCCGCGATGCCGATGCAGACGAGGCTGAAGATGATCGCGATCGGACCACCGTCGCGAAGGCCGAAGCCGCCGTCGACGAAGAAGCTGGCGATCAAGTTGCCGAGTGCGAGAACCACGACACCGATGAGCGCGCCGATTATCATGCGGGTGAACCGAGGCGTGACGCGGATGGCGCCGGTCTTGTAGACGACGAGCATTCCGAAGAACACGCCGAACGTACCGAGAACGGCCTGGCCGATGAGGGCAGCGCCGCCCACGCCGCCGAACATGACGTCCGTGAACATCAGAGACAGAGCACCGAGGAACAGACCCTCGGCGACGGCGTACGCCAGGACGATGGCCGGGTTGTCCATCTTGCGACCGAAGGTCGCGACGAGCACCAGCACGAGGCCGACGATGGCGCCGCCGATGACGAACATGGGGGCGAGCGACGGGTTACCGCTGGAGAGGACGTAGGAGATGATCGCCGAGACGGTCAGCACACCGAGCGTGATGCCGGTCTTGGTGACAACGTCGTCGATGGTCATGGCCCGCGACGTCGGCCCGGCCTGGTAGGGCTCGCCGTACGTCTGCGGCTGTCCGAACTGCTGAGTGGCCTGCGAGGCACCAGCCGTCGCAGTGCCGAAAGTGGCGTATCCGCCGCCCTCCTGCTTGGGCAGGTTGCGGAACACCGGGTTGCTGGAGGTGCGCACCGTGTTTCTTCCCTTCTGAGGTTGCAAGCCCTTCGTGGCTGGAGGACCTTGCGTCGACTCGTCGCCGACAGCTGTATGTAAAACTCCCACATACGGACAAAAGTTCCCAGTCGGACCCGAGAACTTCCGACAAATCGGACTCTACCGTCTGGAGCGACTCGTCGGACAGCGACGTCCGGTTTCCCGTCCGACATCAGTGGGCATTGTCGATAGCGTGATGATGAACGATGACGGAACGGATCAGACCCTCGACCAGAGTGAAAGCCTGGATTCCGACGAACTGCGCAACGACGACGGCGACTCTACGGTCGAACCGCCGGATCACTGGAGCGAAGCCGACAAGTTCGGCACGACGCCCGAGGAAGCTCTTCAGGGCGAGAGCCTCGACGAGAAGCTCAGCGAAGAAGAACCGGATGTTCCGCTCGAGAACGACGAGCGCGCGGTGTCCGAGACACCCGACGCGGAACTGACCGAAGATCTCGTCGACAAGGAGATTCTCGAGTCCGACGAGGATCCCGACATCGATTACGCCGACGGTCAGCGTCAGGCCGAGATCATCGAGGGCACGCTGGTGGAGGATCGTGGCCGCGACCGCGGGCAGATCGACGGCACCCCGGAGGACGGCGGACCCGTCGAATAGGACGTCGGCTCAGCCGATGGTCGATCGAGTCACGGTGAACTTCGCGTTCTTGCCCACCGTCTCGGTCGGCCCCACGGCCGCGCGGAGCTCGCCTCGATAGTTCAAGTGCGAGTTGTACACGGTCCACAGCTCGCCGCCCGGTCGCAGCACGCGGCCCGACGCAGCGAACAGTTTTTCCGCACTTCCGGTGTGAAGCGACGCGCCCTCGTGAAATGGCGGATTGCACACGATCAGATCGACGGACGCGGAATCGAACGTGGACATGGCGTCGTCGCGAATCACCGACAGGTCCAGTCCGTTGGCCGCAGCGGTGGCCGCAGCGGACGCCGTCGCGGCAGCGGACCGGTCGGTCGCCACCACTCGTGCGGCCATCCTGTCCCGAGCGAGCAGGCACGCGAGAATGCCCGTCCCGCAACCCAAGTCGACGATGTCACGCGCATCGGGGTTCATCTCCGGCAGGAACGACGCGAGGAATCTCGTGCCGATGTCCAGTTTCGCTCCCGCGAACACAGCACCGTGCGCGACGACGGTCAGCCCCACGTCGTCGAGTCGCTCGCTGACCGGGTAACTCTCGGGCGCCCGACGGATCGGGGTCGACGCCGTGATCACCCGAGACTTCTGACGCCCGCGGCCCGCGATCACGGAGTCGAAACTCGCGCCCAGCACGCCGTTCATCGCAGGAGTCATGTGCTTGTCTCGACCACCGGCGAACACCCGCACGTCGGGAGCCGCGAATGCGGCGATGTTCTCGGCGATTTCGGTCAATTCGGCCAAACTTCGAGGCAACTGCATCACGACCAGCCGTGCGCCGTTCAGAAGATCGCTCCCGAGTGGGAGGTTCCGGTAGGTGTCGGCCATCCCCAGCGCCGACGCGTTACGCCCGAGTGCGATCTCCCCCGTGATCGGATCCTGGTGTACTCGAATGTCGTTCGTCTTCACGATCGCCGCTGCACCCAATGTCAGCGCCCCGTAGCGATCGCCGATCACGACCGCGTCGCGTCCACCGACCTCGGCCAGTGCGTCGGCTGCGGTGTCGAGAATCAGCCGATCGGCAGCATCCGACGCGAACAGATTGGGCGCCTCCGCATCGGGATAGCGGCGCAGGCCGTTCAGGACGGATTCGACGTCGTGCATGTCCATCAGTGTTTCATCCCCGCATCGGAGCTGCCAAACACGTTGCACGCGGCACAATTTCGGTCGCGTTCGGCGCGCCTCGATGGCATTTTCACCGATTCGGGAGCATGCTCGGTCGATGGAATCACCGAAGAAGATCGAGACGCTGTTCAGCCACAAGGATTCCGTGCAGGACGACGCGCCCACGCAGAACACCGAACCCGTCGTCTACAAGTCGTTGTTCAGCGGAGACGGAACATCAGGACAGATACCGTAGATAGTCCAACGACTTGTCCGCGTGCACGTTCGCGCGTTCGCTCGTGACCACCAGCCGCACGACGCGATTCGTGTCGATGACGAACGTCGTCCGTTTCACCGACAGCAGCCGGCGCAGCAGCCCGCGTTCGACGGTGTGGGTTCGTCGCCGTTCGATGTCCTTCATCCGACGTCGCCGCATCAACCAGCCGCCGCGGCGCACGCCGAACTGCTCGGCCACCGAACCGTCCGAATCGGCCAGCAACGGATAGTCGAACGACCTCTGCAAGGCGAAATGCGACTGTCGATCGGTGGTGTCCGTACTGATGCCGACTCGCTGAGCGCCGAGCGATTCGAACGCGCGGCCCAGATCGCGAAAGTGGCAGGCCTCCGCCGTGCAGATCGGACTCGACGCCGCCGGGTAGAAGAACAGGACCACGGGGCCTCTGTCCACCATGTCACTCAGACTTCGAACGTTCCCCGTATGGTCGGGAAGCCGAAAGTCCGGCGCGGTTTCGCCAGTACGCATGCACGACAGGGTACGTGCCGACGTTCAGTTCTCGTCAACGAGCAGTGTTCGCTTCAACTTCTCCAGGTCGTCTGCGGTCACTCCGATCGCCCGAAGATAACCGTCGAACGAGCCGTGTTCTTCGGTCGCGACCTCGATTCCGTGACGGTAGTAGGCCTCGGTGACGCCGAGAACCGCGTCGGTCAACTCGACGGGCGTTCCACCTTCTCGCGGAGCCCACACCTGTTCGAGGTGGGCTCGCAGCGGCTCGATGGCGGTGTTGCTGGTCAGAAAGTCCGCGAGGACGTCGGACTCGGTGACCCCGACTGCGCGCAGGACGGTCGCGACGGTCCAGCCGGCACGATCCTTTCCCGCCGCGCAGTGCACCAGGACCGGGCCTTCGTCGTTGCTCAGCGACGTGACCACGGAACGAATCGCCGCGTGCGCGCCCTTCAGCGTCGGAAACGACGTGTACGCACGCATCATGTAGCGCAGCTGGGCCTCGGGGTCGACGCTGGCTCCGGCCTCGTGCGGAGCCCGCTCACCCCGGTGGTTGTGGTACGGCAGGTTGTGCACGACGACTCCGTCGGGTACGAGGTCGCGTCCGCTGCGCTCGATCTCCGAGTCACCACGCAGGTCGAACACGTGACGCACTCCGAGTCGGCTCATCTCGGCGCGTCCGTCGTCGTCGAGACGCGTCAGCTCGGACGACCGCAGCAGCACACCCGATCGAACCCGACGACCGTCCGCTGTACGCGCACCTCCGACGTCGCGGAAATTCCACGCACCGGACAACCGAAATTGATCGCGCACGCTCGTATCTGCCATGGATGCACAGTAACCAAGACGCATATCGTGGACCCATGACGGACCTCGACCGCACCGACGCTCGACTCCTCCTCGCGCTGTGCGACAAGCCGCGCGCGACCGGGGTAGAACTGGCGACGACGCTAGGGCTCTCTCGAAATACCGTGCAGGCCCGCCTGACTCGATGGGAAGAGAAGGACGCTCTCACTCCGATCGATCACCGGGTGCGGCCCGGGAGTCTCGGCTACGCATTGCAGGCATTCGTGACCACCCGCGTCGACCAGCACAAGCTCGCCGAGGTCACCGATCACCTCCGCACGATTCCTGAAGTGCTCGAGGTGTTCGGTCTGTCGGGTGCGTCCGACATGCACATCCGAATCGCCGCGGTGGACGCCGACGATCTGTATCGCGTCGCCGGCCTGATACTGAAGATTCCCGGCGTCGAACGCACGAACATGTCGATCGCGATGAGGGAATTGATCCCGTACCGTACGACGCCCATCCTCGAACGCGCCGCAAGTTCGCCGACCAACAGGTAGTCGGGTTCGGCGCCGCCCCCGACGCAGCGCCGACCCCGTTTCGACCGTAACCCATCCCAGCTCCTGTGCGGCCGCGATGTCCTTGGCCACTCAGCCGCCGCCGAGCGATCCGACCGCTCGCGCGATCACCAGTAGCGACGTCAGCAATGCAGCACTCGCCTGAAGTCCCATGAGCATCTTGGCGCGTGACGTCAGCGGCATGGTGTCCGTCGGGCTGAAAGCGCTCGAGTTGGTCAGCGACAGATAGAGGTAGTCGACGAACGTCGGCACCCATCCCGACGACTTGCTGGCCCCGACCGCTACTTCCCGCACCGCGTCGTCGTTCTCGTCCTGAGAGAACCGCCAGTCGGCGGGCGGCATCGCGTCTCGACGCAGCTTGCGGCGGGCCACCGGACCCCCTCGATCCAGCTCCCAGTACAGCAAGCCGAACCCGATGACGTTCGTCGACCAGATTTGCAGCGCGGCCAGCAGCAGCGACCCACCTTCGGCGGCCGGGTCCAACAGCGTCGTGATGAGCAGACCCAGCGCGACCAGGTTCGTCACGATGACGATTGCGGCCTGTACGACCGACACGATGCGCGACCACTTCGTCTCGCGCGTCATACGCCTCGGGTTCGTCGCGATCAGCGCCAGCAACAGCGCCAGTTCGACGATGGGCATGATCAGGCGAGGTCCGAGCTGCAGGGAACTCGGCAGCAGGGCATAGGTCGCAGCTGCGACGACGACAGCGACCGTGGGAGGCAACCGATGCTCACCGGTCGCACTGCGACGGCGATCCAGTTCTTCGTCGAGCGGGTTCATGCGCGTGGATTACCCGGTCGGTGTGCAGCTACGCCGCCACATACGATCGACAGAATGGCAGCCGAGTCGGATTCCGCGAGCAACGAGGACGCACGGCTCGAGGTTGCGCGGCTCGCCGCGCTCGACGCGGGAGGACTGTCCACCGAGTTGCTCGGTGACTTCCTCGAAGTTCTGACGTCGGCCGTGTCCGCAGGTAGACCGTTGACGAGGCGTCAGCTCGGCACGTTGCGCATCAAGGGTGACGCCGCCGCACGTCAGGGCGTGCCGTTGCGTGCGCTGCTCGACCTGTACCTGTCGTCGGTGTGGCGACTGTGGCGCAACCTCCCGGCGGTCCTCGACGCGGAGCACGACCCGCAGGCTGTCGTCACCGCGGGCGAGGTGATGCTGCGCGCGTCCGACGACGCAGTTGCCGAACTCGCCGAGGGCTTCCAGCTCGCGCGACGGTCGCTCGTGCGCGCGGAGGTGTCGGCTCGACGCGAGTTCGTCGACGATCTGCTGTCCGGAAGTGCCGACGTCGCCGGTGTTCTGGGCCGTGCCGAGAATTTCGGTCTCGATCTGACGGGCCCGCATTGCGTCGCTGTCGTCGCCGCCGACGACCCGTTCACGGACGCGGGGTCCGCGATCGTCGACGTCGAACGTGCCGTCGAAGGCAGCAAGGGCGACGCAGGCACTCTCGTTGCCAGCAAGGAAGGCAGGCTGGTCGTAGTCTTCTCCGCGCCGGACCAGCAGGCGGTCACACACGTTCTCGACGGCCTTCGAACAGCGATCAAGCAGGCACGCGTGGATGGCGACTGGTCGCATCGCATCGGCGTCGGCCGCACCGGGAGCAGCGCTGCCGGGGTGTCGTCGTCCTATCGGGAAGCGGTCGACGCGTTGAACTTCGCGTCCAAACTGGGCATGGACGCACCTGTCGTCGACGCGCGGGAACTCCTGGTCTACCGAGTGTTGCTCGACGATCGGCCTGCCATCACCGACCTCGTCGACACGGTGCTGACCCCCCTTCTCTCGTCACGCGGGGGTGCAGAACCGCTGCTGCAGACACTCTTCGCGTTCTTCGAATCCGGTGGCAACGCCGCCATGACGGCACGATCCATGCATCTGTCGGTGCGCGCGGTCACCTATCGACTGGCCAGGATCGCCGAACTGACCGGGCACGACGTCGCCGATTCGGGTGAGCGGTTCGCGCTGCAGACCGCTGTCTTCGGGGCAAGGCTGCTCGGTTGGCCGGAGAATCGTCGGCTCTAGAGCTGTTTTTGCCGGATGCAGGCAAGGTAAGCGGACAAAACATGTCCAGCATCGGACGGTGTATTCCGTAACCTGCACAGGCAGAATTGGAGGAGCCGCGACGGGACGACCGTCGCAGATCGTACGATCGAAGGAGAATCCAGCAATCATGGCATCTCTGACCCAGCGACTGAAGAACTTCGCGGGCAGCCCCCAGGGCCGCACTCTGATCGCTAAGGCCAAGGCCTACGCAAGCAAGCCCGAGAACCAGGCCAAGCTGAAAAGCATCGGCTCTCGAATCACAGGTAAGGACACTCGCCGATGAACGTTCCCGTTTGGGCATGGGCGGCGTTTGCCGCCGTCGTCGTCATCATGCTCGCGATCGACCTCCTCGCTCACCGCGGCGCCCACATCATCGGCTTCAAGGAGGCCGCATGGTGGAGCGCCGTCTGGGTCGGTGTCGCACTCATCTTCGGCGGAGTCGTCTTCGCCACGCTCGGCACGACAGCGGGCGTCGAATACACGACGGCGTGGTTGCTCGAGAAGAGCCTGTCCGTCGACAACCTGTTCGTCTTCGCGCTGATCTTCGGCTACTTCAAGGTGCCGCGTGAGTACCAGCACCGGGTGTTGTTCTACGGCGTCGTCGGCGCTCTGATCTTCCGCGGCATCTTCCTTGCCGCCGGTGTCGCGATCGTCTCCAAGTTCACCGTCGTGCTGTTCGTGTTCGCCGCGATCCTGCTGTACAGCGCGTGGAAGCTGATGAAGGACGAGGAGGATTCCTACGATCCCAGCACGTCGCTCGCAGTTCGACTGCTGCGCAAGGTCGTTCCCGTCCGCGACGAGTACGCCGGTACGAAGTTCTTCGTCATGGAAGCAGGCAAGCGCGTTGCGACGCCACTGCTCGCGGTCGTCGTAGCCATCGAGGCTGCGGACCTCGTGTTCGCCGTCGACAGTGTTCCGGCCGTTCTCGCCGTCAGCGACGATCCGTTCATCGTGTACTCGTCGAACGCGTTCGCGATCCTCGGACTCCGCGCTCTGTACTTCCTGTTGTCCGGCCTGCTCGACAAGTTCCACTACCTGTCCAAGGGCCTTGCGATCATCCTCGGCTTCATCGGCGTGAAGCTGATCCTGCAGGCGAGCCACAAGGTCATCAGCACGTCCATCCCCGAGATCCCGTCCGTGGTGAGCCTCGTGGTGATCGTGGTGGTGCTCGCAGGTTCGATCATCCTCAGCATGAAGCGGCCGCCAAAGGAGGAGCCCGACGAGGTTCAGGCGGCACCGGAACAGCCGACCCTCACCAAGGACGACTGACCACCCTCTCCCCCACACGCGGCCTCGCAGCCTTCATCGGCTGCGAGGCCGCGTGTTTTGTTCGATTCGAGCACGGGTAGTCGAACCCCATGACAAATTCGAACTCGTACACCGTTCCAGGAATGAGCACCGACGACGGCGCCCGTGTCGCGACCCTGCTGCAGGATCGCCTCAACGCGTTCAACGACCTGCACCTGACGCTGAAGCACATCCACTGGAACGTGGTGGGTCCCAACTTCATCGCAGTGCACGAGATGCTCGATCCACAGGTCGAAGCGGTACGAGGTTTCGCCGACGAGGTTGCAGAACGCATCGCAACGCTCGGATCCTCGGCGCTGGGCACTCCGGGAACGATCGTGAAGCAGCGTTCGTGGGACGACTACTCCATCGGACGCGCATCGGCGATCGAACACCTCGGGGCACTCGACCTCGTCTACGTCGGCGTCATCGAGGACACCAGGAAGGCGATCGAGGAGATCGGCAAGATCGACCCGATCACCGAGGACCTGTTGATCGGTCAGAGCGGTCAGTTGGAGCTCTTCCACTGGTTCGTCCGCGCGCACCTCGAGAACTCCGGCGGGCAGCTCTCCACCGCAGGCGCTACGAGCGAGAAGCAGGCGGCGAGCGACGCAGGCTGATCCGCAGGCCCCGAACGGTTGTCACGCCCCTGTCCCGGTTCTCGCGAACCGGGACAGGGGCAATTTTTCTGTCGCGTGGTTTGAAGCACAGCGGAGGAGGGTAGTCGCGACTACCGGCGTCAGCGTCGGTGCAGGAAACGATCACCCTTCTGTGCGTTGCCCCAACGGCGCACGTGAGGTCGTTTCGTGGTCGGCTCAGATCGGCTATCGGAAAGGCAGCGACTGTGATGGATCCGAAATCTCCGGCAGCACCGTAGATTTCAGCCGAATCACGGTAGGTTTGTCAGCGATTGGCGATCGACGCAGATCAACTGGTGGCCGCTGGTAGCGGCCCACAATCGAAAAGAGGGAACCACAGTGATCGTCCTAGGAATCATCCTCGCACTCATCGGCTTCTTGGCGTCGATACAGATCCTCTGGATCATCGGCATCGTCCTGATCGTCGTCGGCGCCATCCTCACGTTGCTCGGAACCGCCGGTCGCGCGGTCGGCGGTCGCAAGACGTGGTATTGACCTTCGGGCACTGAAAACGGCCTCGACGCGTTCCGCGTCGAGGCCGTTTTCACGCGCGCTGCTACAACGCTTCGAGCACCTCCGTCATCGTCGGCACCACCTGATTGCCGACCCGTTCGAAAGCGAGCTTGGCCAGCGGGTCGGCAAGCTTCGCTGCGCCGTTGAAGGTGATGTCCGCGATGTACGTGATCTCGGTCGAATCGGGACCGGACGTCGCGAACGACAGGTCGTCGACCGATCGCGCCGTCTTGTTGGTTCCCTGGAACACCACCCGGTTCGGCTGGTCTTCCATCATTCGATAGGTGAGTTCGGTACCGATTCCGAACAACTTCGATTCGTTGTGCCATTCGGTGCCGACACCGATGGGACCTGGCGTCGACTGCACGCACTTCTGTGTTCCTGGATCCCAGTGCTCGGCGTGCGCGAAGTCTCGCAGGTACGAGACCACGATGTCGATGGGCTTGCGGACTACGAATGTTCGTCGAACTTCGACCATGGAGTGCCTTTCGCAGGAAGTCGGTGCCAGCACGCGGCTACCCGTTGCGCCATGGCCTCACACACCGATACTCGTGTGCGCCTTCACTTCTGCGCGGGAGACCACCCGAGCCTCGGGCCCAGGTTCTCGGCGATGTCGGTCAGGATCTGCACGTAGTCGTCGTGGTCGAAGCTGAACGGCAAGGCAAAGGCCACCTCGTCGACTTCTCGAAAGGCTTTGCCGGCGTACAGCATGTCGGCGATCTCGTCGGACGTTCCGACGAGATCAGGGGCGAACATCATGCGTGCGGGACCCTGGGGCTGCAGAGTTCGCTCGAATCTGCTCCGGGCGTACTCCCGATACTTCGAGACCTGCGCCGGCGTTGCCGAGTCGGTCGGAACGACGACGAGCCCCTGCGACACTCGGGCACTGCCACCATCCGGATGGTGTTCGCGGAAGCGCGCGATGTGCGAGAACTGGATGTCGTCGAAATCCGTCGACTCCTCCGCCTTCACGACACTGCTGACGAGGAGGTTCATCGCGGCATCTCCTGCCCACTGCGCCGACCGTACGCTCGCGCCTCCGTACCACATTCGACGACGCAGACCGGGCGAGTGCGGTTGCACCCGGTCCGAGAACTGCTCGATCCCCTGCGTACCACTCCAGTCCGAGACCGGCAGCCCCTCGACGGCTCGCAGCAGCCGATTCACCCGCTCGTACCCGAAATCCTCGACGTCCGCCGTCTCCGGGTACAGCGCTGCCTTGACCCGTTCGTACTGCATGGGAACGCCGACACTGACACCGGCATTGAGTCGGCCGCCGGACAGAACGTCGACGGTTGCATAGTCCTCGGCGAGGCGGATCGGGTTCTCCCATCCCAGCGGCGTGACCGCGGTACCGAGCTCGATCCGCGACGTGCGTTGCGACGCGGCGGCCATGACGGCGATCGGCGACGAGATGCCGAACTGCAGGTGCCGGTGCCTCAGCCACGCACTGTCGAAGCCGAGCCGCTCCCCCAGCTCGATGATCTCCAAGGTCGAGCGGTGGCCGCGCCCTGGGTCCTGCTCGTCGAACAACCCTATGGTCAGAAATCCCAACTTGCGCAGCGGTATCGAGCGTTCGGGCATGAAGGTCTCCGTGTCACGAAAAGAGATGCGAGTCGAACCGCCATGCTATTTCACCTTCGCGGAGGACGTCGACGCACCGCGGGACTACCATGGCGTCGACGAACCGACGAAGGACGCCGCCCATGACTCTGGACTTCGACGCACGAGATCACCTGTGGATGCATTTCGCCCGCATGGGTTCGTTTCAGGACAGGGACGTCCCCGTCATCACCAGGGGCGAGGGCAGTTACATCTACGACTCCCGTGGTCGCAGAATTCTGGACGGCTTGTCAGCGTTGTTCGTCGTGCAGGTGGGCCACGGACGCCGAGAACTCGCCGAGGTGGCGGCCGCGCAAGCAGCCGAGCTGGCGTACTTTCCCGTGTGGGGTTACGCGACACCGCCCGCACTGGAGCTCGCCGAGAGGCTGGCGACCTACACACCCGGAGACCTCGATCGCGTCTTCTTCACCACGGGTGGCGGCGAAGCCGTCGAGAGTGCATGGAAAGTCGCCAAACAGCATTTCAAACTCGTCGGTAAACCATTGAAGCACAAGGTGATCAGCAGGGCGACGGCGTACCACGGCACGACGCACGGAGCTCTGGCCATCACCGGGGTGCCTGCAATGAAACAGGCTTTCGAACCGTTGGCTCCTGGTGGCTTTCGGGCAGCGAACACCAACTTCTATCGGGCGGAGGCACATTCGGACGATCGCGACGCGCACGCGCTGTGGGCGGCAGACCGTGTCGAGGAAGCCATTCTGTTCGAGGGACCGGAAACCGTCGCCGCCGTCGTCGTCGAGCCGGTGCAGAACAGCGGTGGATGCCTGACCGCGCCGGCCTCGTACTTTCGCCGCCTGCGCGAGATCTGCGACAAGTACGACGTCTTGTTGGTATCCGACGAGGTGATCTGCGCGTTCGGCCGTCACGGAACCATGTTCGCGTGCACCAAGTTCGGCTACACACCCGACATCATCACGTGCGCGAAAGGCATGTCGTCCGGGTATGGACCCATCGGCGCGATGATTGCGTCCGAACGGGTCGTCGAACCGTTCCTGGCGGACACGACCACGTCGTTCACGCACGGCTACACCTTCGGGGGACATCCGGTGTCGGCGGCGGTGTCACTGGCGAATCTCGACATATTCGAACGAGAGAAGCTCAACCAGCACGTACTCGACAACGAGGACAGGTTCGAGAAGACCCTCGGTAAATTGCTCGACCTTCCCGTCGTGGGCGACGTGCGCGGCGACGGCTACTTCTGGGCCGTCGAACTCGTCACCGACAAGGCAACCAAAGGCCGACTCGACGCGGCCCAGCGAGAACGCGTCGTCAAGCAGTTCCTGCCGTCGGCGTTGTTCGACGCCGGTTTGTACTGCCGTCCCGACGACCGCGGTGACGCCGTGATCCAGGTGGCGCCACCGCTGACGTGCGGACAAGCAGAGTTCGACGAGATGGAGCAGATACTGCGCGACGTCCTGATCAGGACCGAGCAGCTGCTCTGAGTCAGGACGACGGTAGCTCGATCACCTGTCCGGTCTCGGCGGCACGTTGCGCCACGTCGAGCACCTCGAGCGTGTGAATGGCCTCCGACGCCGGTACCGGCTGCGGTCCTTCGCCACGCACCGCTGCGGCGAACGCACTGTAGTAGTCCTGGTAGCTGCCCTGCTCCGACGGGACCTTTCGGGCGCCGGCGTCGGTATACAGAGTGCCCCAACGGTCTTCGAGCTCGTACCCCCACGATTTGGGATCATCCACCTGCCTGCGCCCGGCGAAGATCGACTGCGCCTGGACGTCGGTTCCGTCGGAGTAGAAGCTGCCGTCGGTTCCGTACACGCGCAACTGACGGGCCTGGAAGCGATTGATCTTGGTCGCCGAGACGGTCGAGTGCACACCGCTTGCATGGTCGATGTCGACGACGAAGGCACTGTCCGTGCGCTGGTCACCGTCGCCGACCCAGTCCATCCGCGCATAGACCGACGTCGCCCTGCCGAACAACCACAGCACCTGGTCGACGAGGTGTGAGCCCAGGTCTCGAAGCAGTCCGCCGGTCGGCCCCAGCTCGAGCGTGGACGGCTCGTCCAGATCGAAACGCGACTCGATGCGCCAGACACGACCGAGTTCTCCGCGATCGATCACGGCGCGCAGGGTTCTTATGTCCGCATCCCATCGGCGGTTCTGGAAGACACTGAGGAGCAACCCCGCCTTGTCGGCAGCCTCGACGAGATCGAGTCCGCCCTGCGGGTCCGGCGCGAACGGCTTGTCGGCGACGACATGCACACCGCGAGACAGTGCTTCGAGGACCAACTCGCGACGCGTCTCCGGCGGCGTCGTGATCGTGACTGCGTCGACACCCGCATCGATGAGTTCACCAAGACTTTGGAACACAGGAGTGCCCGGCACGTCGCTCTGGACCTGGGCAGCACGCTTCGGCGACCGTGTCACGATGCCGACGAGTTCCACACCTTCGGCGGCGTGAACGAAGGGCACGTGAAAGTACCGACCACCGACTCCGTACCCGACAACTCCGATGCGCACCGCGCCTCCTCGGTCTCCGAACGTATTTGTTAAGACAACCGCACACATTACACAGTCGATACGGCCTCGAATCGACGTGCGAGTAGCCGGAATCGGCCTCGGGCCGTCCATGGTGGCGGCGCCGAAAGCCCCCGTCGAATTCGCACCACCGAAAGAGCAAACGGGCTCGGAGCCGGGTTGTCTGTGCTTCAATCGGGAAGCGGTACGAATTCCGAGGGGCGAATCGACATGATTGTTGCAGTGAAATCGTCGGAACAGCATTACGCGTGGGGAGTCGCGTTGATGTCGTCACTGGCGGTGACCGGCATTGTGCAGAAGGTCGTCGCACTGGCCACGCTGGCCATGGCGGTGGTCGTCACGTTGGAAATGGCTTTCGGTTACGGGGCGACGACGCCGATCCCGTCGGGCGTGCAGTGGGCGTCGATGATCGCCGCGTACATCATGGGTGCCTTTTGGATGTTCGGCCCGTGGCCGACATTGAAGCAAGCGTTCGCATTCGTCATGATCGCCGATCTCGCTATCTTCTCGGCGACCATGGTGGCGGACTTTCCACCCGAGATAACCCTCGGAAAGACTGCGTTCCTGATCGAACTCGGAATGTTCGTCGGCTTCTTCTTCGAACGGTGGATGCTCGCAACTCACGTCGTGTTCTGCATTCTCGCCGCGACAGTCATCGCCGTGTACGTCGTGAAGTACGAGGGCGTGTCCGTGCTGATGGCAATCGTCGTCTGGTCGCCGGTCGTGGTCTCGATCGGGGGCTTCGCGCTGTTACTCCACTTCGCTGCACGGTCCATGCGCCTCGAGTTCGAATAGGCCGTCAGAGCTTCGCGACCAGTGCCGGCAGACCGGTGGCAGCAGTGGTGCGCCATCGAACGTCGGCCATGTCCGAAATCTCGGTCTCGACCGGGTTGATCTCGACCACCTTCGCCCCGGTGCTGCGGGCCATGGCGGGCAAGCCCGCGAACGGGAACACGACGCCGGACGTTCCGACGACCAAGACCAAGTCCGCGTGCTCGACAGCGTCGACCGACGCGGACCACTGATCTTCCGGCAATGGTTCACCGAACCACACCGCACCGGGACGCATCGGCCCGCCACATTCGGGGCACGACGGCGGCGGCACCCGGTCCGTCTCCTCGTCGACGATCTCTTCGTCGGGCTGCGAACGAACGCCGCATTCGGAACACCGCGGATCGAACAGACTGCCGTGCACGTGCGCGAGCACGGTCGAACCGGCCCGCTCATGTAGGTCGTCGACGTTCTGCGTGGCGATGTCGAGGTGTATTCGCTTCTGCCACTCGGTCAACGCGTAGTGACCCGGGTTGGGTTCGGAGCGCCGTACCAGTTCGGCTCGCCACCGATACCAGCCCCACACGAGGTCCATGTCCCGTGCCCACCCGTCCGGGCTGGCCAGATCCGCGGGCTCGAAGTGGGACCACAATCCGGTCTGCGCGTCCCTGAACGTGGCGATGCCCGATTCCGCTGACATGCCTGCCCCTGTCAGGACTGCGACCCGGGACGCTGCGCGGGCGAGCTCGATGACAGCGTCCGGTACTTCGACGTCGACCATGCGCGCCAGTGTCCCACGGCCGACCGACACGTTCACCTGAACCGCCCTCGGAGGACCGATGAAACAGATGGAGCGGCGGCCGACATCGGCCGCCGCTCCATGATGCGGAGTCGGGTCAGTTACCCAAGCCCGACTTGTAGAGCAGCGCGTAGGCGAGTTTGCCCGGCTTCGCATCCGAGTACGGAGCCGACAACTTGCCGAATTCGCCCTTGGTCGTGGCCTTTCCGTCGTTCCATGCGTCCAGGGCCCCGAGTTCCGCTGCGGTTCTCCCGTTGTCGATCACCGCATCCTTGGGGACGGCAACCTGTGCACGCGAGACAGCCTCGACGGTCGCTAGGTAGCTGGCAAGGTCGTTGTTGTTCCATCCGCTGATGTCGACGGCGCCGGAGTCACGAACCCAAGCTCCCCAGTAGAACTCCTGGAACGCAATCGATCCGGGAGTGAATCCGATGTCACGAGCGAAATAGGTCAAGCTGCGGTACTTGTCGTCCTGGAAGTTGGCGAGGCCCACACCCGCAGGCAGTTGCTCGACTGGAACCTCGGAACCGTTGACGTCGCGGTTCCAGACCCACTTCTCGGCCTGCATCTTCGCCCAGAAGTCGGCGGGGCTCAGATCGCTCAGGTTCGCGACGACGCGCAGTCGAACGTGCAGGTTCGGTCCACCGTCGGCAGTCTCGTAGAACGACGTCAGCGTGTGATGGCCGTCGGTCAGATACGGAACGCCGCCCGGGCCGATCACGACGGTCTTCATTGCGGCGATGCTCTCGTCGGTTTCCTGTCCGACGGGCAGTGCGCAGGTGAACGACGCGGGGTTGTCGAGACGAGCATCGGGTTGAGCAGACGCAGCCTCGAGCTGGCCGTTCGCCTCGCACCAATCGTCGAACTTCTTGTTGATCTCGTCCTTGCCCTGGCTGTAGCGGCCGAGCTTGTAGTAGACCTCGTCGTATCCGAGCGACGGCTGGGTCGCGCGGACGTCGCCGATACGCATGTCGAGCAGTTCGCCTGCTTCGGCGCAGCCGTACTGCGTTGCATTCGCCGAGCCTGCCGAACCCGTGGGCAGCACATCGGCGATCTGGCACAACAGCGGAGCTGCCGTCGCGGGTGCCGCTGTGACGACGTTGGTAGCCAGCGTGGTCGTCGCCGCGGCGAGGGCGAGTGCACCCATCGTGGCCGCCCGGCGAATCGATGCGGTGAGCATCTGTGAGAACTCCTCGAATAGGGAACGTGCGAGGGGTCAACCGTCGCCCAGCCCGCAAACCGGCCGGTGACCATGACATGTCCGGACGGTGATCCACAGATGAACGGACGTGAGACCGGCTGCCTCCGAACAATCTCCACATCCAAGCTCGATGTTGACCAATTCAGGCCCACGCCTTGCATTTCGGCGTTATTCGAACTAATGCTCGACTATCACTTCGGCCCGGGGGGACCATTTGTTGAGTACGGATGCGATAGCCGAGTTCCATCGATCGGTTGGCGAAGTCGATCGGTCACTAGACAACGCCACACGGATCGAACAGATCACCGCACTCGAACGCATCAAGTCTGCAGCCGTCGCCGCGCAGGCGACACTCACTGCGGACCTCGATTCGCGCGTACAGAGAGCCGCCGACGGCGTTCCTGCATCACGGAGGTCGCGCGGTATTGCGGCACAGATCGGCCTTGCCCGGATGGACTCACCACACCGCGGTGGTACTCATCTCGGGCAGGCGCGAATCCTGTTGGAGGACATGCCTCATACCCTCGCACGACTTGCGGCGGGCGATCTGAACGAATGGCGTGTCAACCTGATAGTCAAGGAGATCGTGTGCCTCGACAAGGCCGACAGACAAGCGATCGATGTCGAATTGTGTTCGTCGGTCACTACTTTGGCGGGTCTGAGCGACAAAGCAGTAAGTGCACGGGCGGCCGGACTCGCGGCGGAGCGAGACGCGGCCGCCATCGTCGCTCGGGCGCGCAAGGCACCGGAGCAGCGATCGGTGACGAGCAGACCTGCACCCGACAGCATGGCTTACTTGACGTCACTCCTACCGATGAAACAGGCGATCAGCATTCACGCGACCCTGATGCGAGACGCGCAGCAGGCAATCTCCGATGGCGCGGGCGGTGATCGCACACGCAACCAGATCATGGCCGATCTGCTGACCGAGCGTGTGCTCGGCATCAGCAGCACCGATCAGGTGCCGGTCGCAGTCGACCTGGTGATCTCCGATCGATCGCTGCTCGCCGGGGGCGCCGCGTCCGCGCATGTTCAGGGGTACGGCCCGATTCCTGCGGCGATCGCGCGTGACCTCGTCGTCGGTGCACTCGCTGCCGACGCCCGCGTCTCTCTCCGCCGCATCTATGCGAACCCATCGAGCGGATCTCTGACGGCGATGGAGTCCTCGGCGCGACTGTTCCCGAAGTCGTTGGCGCACTTGATCGACCTACGCGACAGGTGGTGCCGCACCCCGTGGTGCGGTGCACCCATTCGGCACCGTGACCACATCGTCGAGCACCGGAACGGCGGACCGACGTCCGCAGACAACGGCGCTGGCCTGTGCGAGGCGTGCAATCACGCGAAGCAGGCGCCTGGATGGAGTGCACATCCGACGACCAGCGAAAGTGGTCGCCATTCGTTCCGCATCACCACACCGACTGGACACATTTACGATTCGACGGCACCGGCACTGCCGACCCCCGCGGACCCGCAGCGCGGCGATCCGGATGGTCGGCGGCTTCCCCGGAGAGTCGGCAGACCGAAGCCCCGAAGGCGCTCGGCGCGGGGAACGCGGCCCGTGCGTCCACTGACGTCGAGCCGACGCTTGTCAGGAAGGCGGTAGCTCATGCGAAACGAGCCGCGCCACAACCGCTTTGGACACCGGAGTGTTGGACTTGCGGGCCACATGGTCCAGCGGAACGAGCGGATTCGTCTCCGGGTAGTAGGCGGCTGCATTGCCCACCGGTGTGGCGAAAGCGACGATACGGAACGCGTCGGCGCGACGCTCTTCGACGCTGCCGTCGGGACGAGTCCATTCGGAGACGAGATCGACCCGATCGCCGTCGCGGAAGCCGAGCGATTCGATATCGGCCGGGTTGACGAAGACGACACGTCGGCCGCCCTTCACGCCCCGGTATCGATCATCGAGCCCGTAGATGGTGGTGTTGTACTGGTCGTGGCTGCGCATCGTCTGCAGAACGAGGCGACCTTCGGGCGCGGGCAACCACGCCAGCTCGTTGACGCCGAAGTTCGCCTTCCCGGTGGAGGTCATGAAGGTGCGGCTGTCGCGCGGCGGATGCGGAAGTCCGAAACCTTCCTTCTGCCTGACCTTTCGATTGAAATCCTCGAACCCGGGGACGACCCGCGAGATGGAATCACGGATGAGGTCGTAGTCGTCGGCCAGCTTCGACCACTGCACCGAGTGTTCGCTGCCGAACAGTGCCTCGGCGATACCCGCGACAATTGCGACCTCCGAACGCATGTGGGGACTCGACGGCGTCAGGCCACCACGCGAACGGTGCACCATCGACATCGAATCCTCGACGGTGACGAATTGCTTGCCCGTGGCGCGCACATCCTTGTCGGTGCGACCGAGCGACGGAAGGATCAGAGCGGTCCTACCGTGAACGAGGTGGCTGCGATTCAGCTTCGTCGACACCTGCACAGTCAACGAACACCGACGCAACGCTGCCTCGGTCACATGGGTGTCCGGAGTAGCGGACACGAAGTTCCCGCCCATGCCCATGAAGAACGACGCCTGACCGTCGCGCATCGCACGGATCGAATCGACTGCGTCCAAACCGTGTTCGCGCGGCGACCGAATTCCGAACTCGGCGTCGAGCGCAGCGAGGAAGGCCTCGGGCATCTTCTCCCAGATCCCCATCGTGCGGTCACCCTGCACGTTGGAATGTCCACGCACCGGGCATACTCCTGCGCCCGGCTTGCCGATCATCCCCCGTGCGAGCAGCAGGTTCACCGCTTCCTCGATGGTCGCGACGCCGTGCGTCTGCTGCGTCAGCCCCATCGCCCAGCAGATGATCGTGGCGTTCGAGGCGATCATCGCGTCGGCGGTAGATCGAAGCTGGTCCATCGTCAGACCGGTTGCTTCGAGGACGACGTCCAGGTCGACCCGGCGAATGTGCTCGATCCACGCGTCGAAGCCCGCGGTGTGGCGCGCGATGAAGTCGTGGTCGAGAACCGTTCCGGGAGCAGCATCCTCGGCATCGACGATCAGCTTGCCGAGCCCCTGGAACAGGGCCATGTCTCCACCGATGCGGATCTGCAGGTAGTCGTCGGAGATCGCGATACCGTCTCCGATCACTCCACCTACTCGCTGCGGGTCCTTGAAACGCTGCAGGCCTGCCTCGACGAGCGGGTTGACGGCGATGACCCTCGCGCCGTTGCGCTTGGCCTTCTCCAGCGTCGACAGCATGCGCGGATGATTGGTGCCCGGGTTCTGGCCGGCGATGACGATCAGGTCCGCATTCTCGATGTCCGGCACGGAGACCGAACCCTTGCCGATACCGATCGACGCGGACAATGCGCTGCCAGAGGATTCGTGGCACATGTTGGAACAGTCCGGCATGTTGTTCGTGCCGTAGGACCGAATGAGCAGCTGGTACAGGAACGCAGCTTCGTTGGACGTGCGTCCGGAGGTGTAGAAGATCGCTTCGTGCGGGCTCGTGAGCGACCGGAGCTCGTCGGCGATCAGCGCGTTCGCGTCGTCCCATCCGATGGGCTCGTAGTGAGTTGCACCGGAACGCAACACCATCGGATGTGTCAGGCGCCCTTGCTGCCCGAGCCAGTATTCGGTGCGGCCGAGCAGATCCTCGACCGAATGCTCGGCGAAGAACGCGGGCCCGACCGTGCGCTTCGTGGCCTCTTCGGCGACGGCTTTGGCGCCGTTCTCGCAGAATTCAGCGTGTTTACGGTGACCGGGAGTCTCGGGCCAGGCGCACCCTGGGCAATCGAAACCCTTGCGTTGGTTCAGAGAGGCGAGCGACAACGCCGTTCGGGCGGCACCCATCTGTTCGACTCCGCGCTGCAACGACACGAGCACGGCGGGCACCCCAGCCGCATAACTCTTCTTGTCCGTGACGACGATGTTGTCCTCGTCGTACTCGTAGTCGTGTCGCACAGTCATGCACAGACGGTGCACCACCGCACCCACGCGAGTCCAAGACGCAGCGCCTACTGGTCGATAGGTGGCACCGATGACGACTGGTCGAGGCCTCGGGCCGTGTCCTCCAATGCGCGGACGAGTGCCGACCCCTGGGCGCCTCTACCGGTGATCAGTCCGACCACGGGAGCGTCGAAACCACCCGCGAGCGGAATGCAGCGCAGCCCTGGCGGTTCTCCGAACACCCGTCGCCAGACGCGCGGCACGACCGCCGCCCACTGGCCGGTCTTGACATGGGCATAGAGCGACGCGATCGAGTCGGTCTCGACCTGCGGGGCATGTGTCACGCCGTCGGACGCGAAGAATTCGTCCAGAATCCGACGTCCCCGCATCATCGACGGCAGAGCGCACAGCGGCAGGCTCGACGCTTCCCGCCACGTGATGCTGTCACTTCCTGCCGTCGTCGAGTCGGCGGACACGAGCAGGTCGTAGAACTCCCGGTAGAGCGGGAACGTTCTATAGCGCGTGGTGATGTCGTCGTCGAGATACGTGATGCCACCGTCGAGTTCGAATCTGTCGATCCGTGCGGTGATGTCGGCAGACGGCAGATCTTCGGCCAGATTCACTGTGACGAGTGGATGCCTGCCGCACAGCGGACCGGTCAGATCGGCGACGGTGGCCGATGCCGTCGGAACGACTCCGAGCCGGACCGTGCCGGTGACACCCGTCCGCAAGGCGGCGGCTTCGTGTTTCAACGATTGCTGGTCGGAGACGATGCGCCTGGCCCACCGAACGATCTGCTCGCCCTCGGGCGTGAGGCCTTCGAATCTGCGCCCGCGCACGATCAACGGCAGGTCGAGTTCGATCTCCAGCTTCCGGATCGCCTCGGACAGCGCGGGCTGCGACACGTGACACGCCTCGGCTGCCCGCGTGAAATGTCGTTCTCGTGACAGCGCGACGAGGTACTCCAGCTGACGAAACAGCATCCGCTACACCCGGCCTGTCGTTCCGCACGAGACCAGCCGAGGCCTGAGTGCTACCACGCCAGCCAGGGCTCCTCGGTACGCACAGCAATGCCCACCTCGCTCGCGTCGAGACGGGCTACACCGAAGAGCTGCTCGATCAGATCGATCTCGGAACCGTCGGCCCACCGGCGGGCGCGATGCACTGCACGGGACGCCGTCAGGGTGACCGACGCCGAACCACACGCGACCTCCACCCGTCCATACCCTCCGGGGCGGACGTCGTTCGTGAGCGTGGCCAAGGTCGACGACGAGAATTCGACCCGTCCCCTGACGTCGAGAACGAATCGGCATCGCGCCACTGTATCGAATTCGGGTTCTCCGAGACGAATACGCGAATCCTCCAGCCCCAGAGCGTCGAAGAGTTCATTCGCCGACGTTCCGCTCAGCCAGACCGCGCAATCGTAGCCATCGACGATCGATGCGATCGTCACCGCAAGCGACGCGGCCGAATGTCCGTCGGTGTCGACCAACGCGACGATGTCGGGAATGCGATAGCGCAGACCCGAAGTCCTCGCCGCCGGATCCGTGACGAGCCGAGACAGCGCCATTGCCTCGTGATTCTTCCTACTCACGCGGTCCGACACTTCCCGCTCAGCCCAATCCGGTCCGTCGTGCCAAGCCAGGGCCCCCGGCTCGTACGCGAGGACCGCGCCCATCATGAACGCACGGTTCGCGCATTCCCAGTCTTCTCCCCCGTACTGTACGAACGACTCGTCGAACCCACCGACGGCGTCGAACAGCGTACGACTGCACGTCATCACGGCACTGAGAACGTACTTGTAGCCGTCCCACCCAGGCTCCAACAGGTTCGACGTACGCGCGTACCCGTCGACGAGCCATGCCGGTTCACGATCATGTCCGGACTCGTCCTGTGCGGCGATCCACTGCGGCACCGCAGACTCGGCGATCTCGGAAAGATCCGCATGCTTGCGCCTGCCGACGACGAGCGCGTCGGGTACGAGTGACGGCAGGCGAACTGCGTGACGGATGTACTCGGGCGTCGGCACGGTGTCCGCGTCGAGAAAACACAGAACCTCCCCCGTCGACGCATGTGCACCGAGATTCCTGGCGGCGGCGGCGCGAAACCCTTTGTCCTCCTGCGTCACCACCGAAATCGACAGATCGGTTCGCCACCGCTCGACGTCGGGTGCGACGGCCGACCCGTCGTCGGCGACCACGACGTCGACCCGCTCCATGGGATAGTGCTGCGCCGCCAATGCCGTCAGTACGAGCGACAACTGGGCGGGTTGGTCGTAATACGGAACGATCACGCTGACCGTCGGGCAGGAACCTGTTCCGTCGGCGAGATCCCACCGGTTGTCCGGTACGGCAACGTGTGCGTCGTCGATGCGGAACACGTCGGTCACCGACGCCACCTCGCCAGCACCTCGGCGTAGGCCTTCGCGACATCGGACGGCGACGGAACCGGATCGACGGACGGATCGAGCCAGGTCGTGCTCGAGTCCTCCACCGCGGCGAAGATCGCGGACTGCAGGGACTCGTCGTCGTTGCCGTGGATCGTCACCACGCCCGGTGATCGTCGGTCGAGTTCGTCGATGTAATCGCTCCTCGGGACCAACGGCCTGCGCCCCTGGGCGATCCACGTGTTGATCGAACCGGATGCGGACATGTGCCGGTGGTACGCGACCGGGACGGTGACGCCGCGCATTCTTTCGTGCATCTCGTCGTCGTCGAGGTAGCCGGTGACCTCGCACGAGCGCCCCGATTCGGCTGCAACGAAGCGCAGTTCGTCGACGAGATCTTCGTGGCCCGGCGACGGCGCACCGAGCGCCAGGAATCCCACGGTCGACGGCAGGCCCGCCATGGCGCGCAGCGTCTCGATGTGTCCTTTACCCGGGTACAGAAATCCGAGAACGCCGACGGTCGGCACCGCGGGCGTCGGCGACATCGGATGCTGTACACGGGATCCGATCATGAGCGGAACCACCTCGGGTACCGCCTCGGGGGCCACGTGTCGTTTCAGAAGCCCGGCTTCGTGCTCGCTCGACACCACCACCCCTGCCGCCGCATCGACCGCGGTCCGGTAGAATTCGACCCGAGCGTTCATCGAGGAACCGTCCGACGGCTGCGGCAAGTCGTGCAGCGTGACCGACACAGGACGGCCGACGGCTTCGACCACGGACAGCAGGTGCTTCGACGCCTGCGCAGGCGACGTGCCGAACAGCCTGTCCGTGACGTGCAGATGGACCAGGCCGCATGCGGAGAGGTCCGACGGCAACGGCGACCACGGCGTGTCGAGCAACACCCTCCGGTGTCCGACGCCTTCCGCGGCCAGCGCCTCGTGAACCGACACCGCGTACTCGACGACGCCGTGCTTGCGTGGGCCGATGACGAGGTGACACACGTCGGCGCTCACGACGCCAGCCCGAGGATGTCGAGCAACTCGGCGTAACGCGTCAGCGCCGCCTCGATGAACTCGGGATGGTGTGCATACCAAGCAATCTGGGCGATACGTACCTCGTCGTCGGTCAGCGATGTGCCGTCGACCAGCCAACGGTCACGTGGTGACGCGGCCAGACTCAACGCCTCGACAATGCGGTTTTCCAACGGCGCGCGAACGTTTCCGAGGAGCTCGCGATCCGGCGCACTGGGACCCGATGCGCCCAGCATGTCGAGCAGTCGAGTTCCGAGCGTCATCAGCACCGGGTTGCCGGGATGATTGATCGTGTGAGCCGCACGGTCGCCCAGGCCGAGCAGGACGTCGGAAACCCCTACGTCGCAGTGCTTTTCCTCGCGACGTGACAATTGTTCGACACTCCACGCTGCGGCGGCGCGGATACGATCGGGGGTAACGTCGACGTCCCACTCCTCGCGGGCGAATCTGCCGTCACGCACGGCGAGAATCGTGCGCAGGTCGTGATATGGAACGGCCGCGGGCACAGCCGACGGCCGGTCGGGCGAACGGACGATCGCCTGGAACGGAAACAGCCCGCCGTATCGAACGACCGGCCAGACGATGGTCTTCGTGTCGGCTCCCGCTGCGTCCGCGATATCGGCCGTCCCGATCGGCAGGTCGCGATAGCCGGCGCGCACGGGCTGCGACGCGATGACCGCGGCCCCGTCGAGAAGCCGTCGCACGTGTGGCAGATCGTCGGAAAACAGCTCGTGCACCGGCGGGATGCGGACCGTTCGGTACGGCAGATCCGGAGAGCTCGACAATACGATACGAAGGGCCTCTGCCTGGCAGTTTCCCCAGACGACCAGCACCGGCCGATCGTCTCGTCCTACCGCTTCGCTGACGCCGTAGAACTCCCCGTAATGCACTGTTCGGGCACTCGGGGTGCGTCCACGGGGCGGTCTCACAGCGCCGCCGCCGTCGCCGCACGTCGCGGTAGTATGTCCAACGTCAGCAAGAACACTCCTTCTCGAGCAGCCGGGCAGGGTACGCCACTACCTCCTATATCCCGTCTGCAGACAGAGGAACCCTCCGATTTGATCACCGTCGCTTCGGTGCCCACCGCACACCAGTACGTGGCCCATCTCGAACCCGTCACCGGTACGTCCGTCGTGCGGCTGCCGGATCCCATTCCGTCCGGCGCCACGACCAACGATCCGTGGTGGCCGCCTCGGTGGCTGGAAGCGGATTGGCTGGCCGAGAACGTCCACACGTTCGACGTGCTTCACCTGCACTTCGGTTTCGACGCACTTCCGCCCGAACAACTCGTCGACGTCGCCACCGTGTTGCGTGACCACGGCAAGCCCCTCGTTCTGACCGTGCACGACCTGCACAATCCGCACTTCGCGGACAACACGCTGCATCTCGAACATCTCGATGTGTTGGTACCCACTGCGGCCGAGGTCGTCACGTTGACCGGCGGCGCTGCCGCCGAGATCGTGTCGCGCTGGGGCGTCGACGCCACCGTCGTGCCTCATCCGCATGTTGCTCCGCTCGATCTGATCGGTGGCCCGCGCCCGAGTTCCGACCGTTTCGTCATCGGGGTCCATGCCAAGAACCTGCGCGCCAACCTCGATCCGCTGGCCGTCATGGATGCCGTCGTGAGAGCGGCCGACGAGATCCCCGACGCGGTCGTCCGGCTCGACATCGACGAACAAGTCTTCGCGTCCGACGACGAACGCGGCGTCAGGCCGGTCGGTGACGCGCTGCGACAGTACGAGAACCGCGGTGTCGACGTACGAATCCACCGGCGCTTCGACGACGACGAACTATGGCGCTACCTGACCGAGATCGATGTGTCGGTGCTGCCGTACAGGTTCGGAACGCACTCGGGGTGGCTCGAGGCGTGCTACGACGTCGGCACTGCGGCGATCGCACCCGACTGCGGTTACTACGCCGAGCAGAAACCCTGTCACACGTATCGATTCGGCCTGGACAGGTTCGACCCCGAATCGCTGACGACGGCCGTACACGACGCGTCCGACGCGCGTGACCGCGTCGCCTCCGCGTCACGGCAGGCACGCGAGCAGGAACGAGCTCGAATCGCCGAGATGCACGAATCGATCTACCGTCGCGCACTCTTCCGCGCCGGCTCGTCCGTGGCGGTACCGCGATGATCGGTTACTACGCGCATCACCACGGGTCCGGTCACGTCACCCGCGCCACGTCGATCGCGGCAGCCAGTGACGAACAGTTCGTCGTTCTGTCGTCGCGAAAGCGACCGTCTCACAGCAACATCGAATGGGTCACGCTTCCTCTCGACGTCGACGAGGACGTCTCCCCGATCGACCCGACCGTGGGCGGAACACTGCACTGGGCTCCGCTGGGTGTCCGCGGTCTGACGGACCGGATGGTTGCCATCGCCGACTGGATCGCACGCATGCGTCCGCGGGTGTTCGTCGTCGACGTGTCGGTGGAAGTGGCGGTGTTCGTCCGGCTGCTCGGCGTTCCGGTCGTCGTCATGGCGATGCCCGGCGAGCGAGACGACGCTCCACACCGACTCGCCTACCAGGCCGCGACCCGCATCGTCGCGCCGTGGTCGCAGTCTGTCTACGATCCGACCTGGTTGAGCGTGCACGCCGACAAAACCGATTACGTCGGCGTCGTCAGCAGATTCGCCGGCCGCGCACACGAGACCGTCGACGACGCCCCAGGCGTGCTCGTGTTGGGCGGCGCGGGCGGAACCGCGCTCACCGCATGCGATATCGACGACGCAGCTGCATCCGACACTCGATTCGATTGGGCGGCCGTGGGTCTCGACGCGTCGACCTGGGTCGACGACGTATGGCCCCTGCTGTGTTCCGCATCCGTCGTCGTCACGCACGCGGGTCAGAATGCGATCGCGGATGTCGCGTGCGCAGGAACGCGCGCCGTCGTCATCCCGCAACATCGTCCGTACGACGAACAGGTCGCGACCGCAGCCGCGTTGGCGGGCTCGTCGGTGGCCGTCACTGCGGCGCAGTGGCCGTCGGCGGAGAATTGGCCACGACTGCTCGACGACGCATTGGCCTTGAATCCCGCTGCGTGGAAACAGGTTCGGCAGGACGGCGCCGCCGAACGTGCGGCCTCCGCGATCTCTCGGGCGGTGCCGTCGTGAACATCGCCGTCGTCACCGTCGTGTCGGGACGGCACGAGCACCTGGCAGGCCAACTGCGTGGCCTCGCAGAGTCGTCGCCGGCCCCCTGGCTGCACGTCGTCGTCGCGATGGGTGACGACGCGATCGCCGACGTGGTTGCCGAAAGCGGTAGCGACGCGACTGTCGTCTCGGTGGATGCGCCGAGGCCGCAACTGCCGATTGCCCACGCGCGCAACACCGGTGCGACGACGGCGATCGAAGCGGGAGCCGACGTGTTGGTGTTCCTGGACGTCGACTGCATCCCCGGCACGGATATGCTGAGGCGGTACGCGGATGCTGCTCGCAGCCACGGGCACTACCTGCTGTGCGGCCCGGTCACGTACCTCCCTCCCAAGGACGGGCCCTGGGCCACCGACGAACTCGTCGCCAACACGCGCCCGCACACTGCCCGACCCGACCCACTTCCCGGAATCGTCGAGGAAGGTGACAACTACGATCTGTTCTGGTCGCTGTCGTTCGGTGTCACGCCGACGACGTGGGCGTCGATCGGCGGATTCTTCGAGGGCTATTCGGGTTACGGCGGCGAGGACACCGATTTCGCTGCAACGGCACGAGCGGCGGGCGTCGGACTCGGCTGGGTGGGCGGGGCGCACGCCTATCACCAACACCACCCGGTGTCGTCGCCACCCGTCGAGCATCTCGACGACATCGTGCGCAATTCCGCTGTCTTCCACAAACGCTGGAGTCGTTGGCCGATGGAGGGTTGGTTGACCGAATTCGAGCGCCGAGGTCTGATCACTCGGACACAGGCAGGTACTATTTCTCGCATCCACTGAACGTGGAGTGAACAACGGACCAACGGGTAAACATCGTCGGGCCCACCACCTCCGGACCCACGCGACCAGACCGAGGACTGACTGCTCATGAGTACATCGCCCACAACCGACCGTCCACCGACTCTGGTGAGAGCCTGGGCGGGCGACCTCGAAACGGATCGGCTCTACGCCCTGCTGAAGTTGCGCGTCGAGGTGTTCGTCGTCGAGCAGGCCTACTTCTACCCGGAGCTCGACGGATACGATCTGCTTCCGCGCACTCGGCACTTCTGGCTCGAGCGGGACGGGGACGTCATCGGAACCGTGCGCCTGTTGGAAGAGAATTCGGGCAACGAGAAGTCCTACAGCCTCGGGCACCTGTGCACCCGGCGCGCCGATCGCGGCCACGGCCATACGACGCGGTTGCTGCAGGCAGCCCTGGCCGACGTCGGGTCAGCGCCCTGCCGTATCGATTCACCGAGCTACCTCGTCGAGATGTACACGCGTCACGGATTCGTTCAGGTCGGTGACGAGATCATCGACAACGGCGTGCCGCTGGTTCCGTTGCTACGGGACACCCGCCCGTAACGACGGAACCAGCGTGCGAGCGACTCAGTGGGGTCGGTTGCCGTCGGTGTCGTCGAAGAAGGACCACTCGCCGTCGTGGTCTACCTCGATGCGCCAGCCCAGCTCGGTATCGTCTGCCTTCTGGTCGATGAACCATGCGTGCGCGTCGTCGGCGCTCTCGATGGTCTTGGTTGCCACGACGTCGCCCTTGGGGTTCAGAACTCTGTAATCAGCCATGCCTGTCCGTACCCGGCGCCGCGTCGATCTCAAACGTGTTTACCCCACCCTGCGCGGGGTACAGGGCTGCAATGACCGACGCCTCGTCCCCCATCAGCAAGCCGTACCCCCTTGGAGTGTCCCTGCTGGACACCGGTGCGGCCGACGTCGCCGTGTACTCCGAAACAGCAGATTCGGTGACCGTCGTCCTCGTCGACGAGGACGGAAACGAGTTGTCGTCGACGGTGCTGTCCGAACGCACCGGGCACGTCTTTCACGGCATCGTCGACGGCCTGGTGGCCGGATCGCGGTACGGACTGCGCGTCGACGGTCCGTGGAACCCCGCGGAAGGGTTACGCCACAATAAGAACAAGCTTCTTCTCGACCCGTACGCCCGTGCCGTCGCAGGTGGCGTCGACTGGAACGAATCGGTCTTCTCTCATCATCACGACGAGCCGGAGACACGGAACGACGCCGACTCGGCCGGATCCATGCCCGTGTCCGTGGCCGTCGCGTCCGATTTCGACTGGGGTTCGGACACTCCGCCGCGAATCCCGTTGGACCGCACCGTCGTCTACGAGGTCCACGTCAAGGGCTTCACCGAAACCCATCCGGAAGTCGACGAACATCTTCGTGGCACCTACGCGGGCTTCGCTCACCCCGCAGCTGTTCAGTCATTGGTCGATCTCGGCGTCACATCCGTCGAACTTCTGCCGATCCACCAGTTCGTACAGGATTCTCATCTGCTCGAAGAGGGCCGTCGGAACTACTGGGGATACAACTCGATCGGATTCTTCGCACCGCACAACGAGTACAGCAGCGCCGGCGACACCGGCGGCCAGGTCGACGAGTTCAAGGCGATGGTCAAGGCATTGCACGCCGCAGGCATCGAAGTGATTCTCGACGTCGTCTACAACCACACGGCCGAGGGCAATCACCTCGGACCGACCCTGTCGCTCAAGGGGATCGACAACGCGTCGTACTACCGACTGGTCGACGACGACCGCAGCTCGTACTTCGACACCACCGGCACCGGAAACAGCCTGAACGTCGGGCATCCCGCGGCGCTTGCTCTGATCATGGACTCGCTTCGCTACTGGGTCACCGAGATGCACGTCGACGGATTCCGCTTCGACCTCGCCAGCACACTGACCCGTCAGGACGCGGATCTGGACAAGCACAGCGCGTTTCTCGATCTGGTGCACCAGGATCCGACGCTCGCCTCGGTCAAGCTCATCGCCGAGCCGTGGGACACGCAGGGATACCAGGTCGGCGGATTCCCGGCTCGATGGTCGGAATGGAACGGCAAGTTCCGCGACGACGTGCGTGACTTCTGGCGCGGTGAACCGGGCTCGCTCGGCGCCTTCGCAACGCGCATCACCGGCAGTCCCGATGTGTACGAGAGCACGCGACGACCGACGCTGGCGTCGGTGAACTTCGTGACCGCGCACGATGGCTTCACGCTCGCGGACTTGAACAGTTACGACGAGAAGCACAACGACGCGAACGGCGAGGACAACGCCGACGGCGAGTCCGACAACCGCTCGTGGGGCTGCGGCGCCGAGGGTCCGACCGACGACGAGGGCGTCAACGCGTTGCGCGCCCGCCAGCAGCGCAATCATCTGGCGACACTGCTGTTGTCCGCCGGAGTGCCGATGATCCTCGGCGGCGACGAGATCGGTCGGACTCAGCAGGGCAACAACAACGCCTACTGCCAGGACAACGAGTTGTCGTGGTTCGACTGGTCATCGGCGGACGAAGAACTGAAGCACTTCACCACTGACCTTATCCGGTTGCGTGCCGCCCATTCCGCGCTGCGCCCCACATGGTTCCGACACGGGAGTGACAGCGGCAGCGAGAACACCGTCGACTTCTATCGCGCCGACGGTGAGATCTTCGGCGACGACGACTGGGACGACGCGTCGGCGCTGTCGATGCTCGTCCGTTTGGCCTCCGGGGACGACGACACCGTCTTCGCGTGGATGGTGAATTCGTCCCCCGCGACCGTCGATTTCGTTCTGCCCGAGGGCAATTGGCGACAGGTGCTGTCGAGCGACCCGGATCAGGCCTACGAGACGGGTGGTCCGACGATCCTGATCCGCGAACATTCGTTCACCTTGTTGGGCAGCTGACGCCCCCGTGCGCGGCAATGTACAGCGGGCTGTACATTGCCGCGCACGGGTCTGCGGTCAGAACCAGGCGGGATTCGCGTCCAGCGTCGTACGATCATGCGAGGCAAGCACATCGAGCTGGGGCCCGACCTTGGGCAACTCGTAGCGGAAGAAGTAGCGAGCAGCGTGCCGCTTGCCGTCGTAGAAATCGCCGGACTTGTCGGCGACGGCGAGGAGCTGTTCGAGCCACATCCATGCAATGACGATGTGCCCCATCGCTTCCAGGTAGATCGTCGAGTTGGCCAGCGCGACAGCGGGATCACCCGTCGCCCAGAGTCCGGCGGTGACTTCGGCGATTCGCTGAGTCGCTGCGTTCAGCGGGTCCGCGTAGTCCGACAGGCCGACCGTCCGTGCAGCCTCGACGGTGGCCGCGATGCGGCCGACGAGCAGCATCAGTCCTGCACCACCCTGCATCGTGACCTTCCGGCCGAGCAGGTCGAGCCCTTGAATGCCGTGCGTGCCTTCGTGGATGGGATTGAGGCGATTGTCGCGGTAGTACTGTTCGACGTCGTAATCCCGGGTGTATCCGTACCCGCCGTGTACCTGGATGGCGAGGCTGTTCGCCTCGAGGCACCACTGCGACGGCCAACTCTTCGCGATCGGCGTCAGGACGTCCAGCAGCAGAGTCGACTCGGCCTTCACCCCGTCGTCGTCCGCCGTGTCCTGCTCGTCGACGAGGCGTGAGCAATACAGACCCAGTGCAAGCGCGCCCTCGACGTACGACTTCTGCGCCAGCAGCATCCGCCTGACGTCAGCGTGTTCGATCAACGGAACAGGCGGTGAGAGAGGGTCTTTCGCGCCGAGAGCACGTCCCTGAGTCCGCACCTTCGCATAATCGACCGACTTCAGATAACCGACGTACCCGAGCGCGATCGCCAGGAAGCCCACCCCGATGCGCGCCTCGTTCATCATGTGGAACATGTACGACAGCCCGCGATGCTCCTCGCCGACGAGGAAGCCGATCGCCCCGGACTGCCCGTCCGACGAATGGGTTCCGTCACCGAACGCCAACAGCGTGTTGGTGGTACCGCGATTGCCCATCTTGTGATTCAGCCCGACGAGAGTCACATCGTTGCGCGCGCCGCCCGGGAGGAACTTCGGAACGATGAACAGCGAGATACCTTTGACGCCGGGGCCACCACCCTCCGCCTTGGCCAGGACGAGATGGACGATGTTCTCGGTGAGCTCGTGGTCGCCTGCCGAGATCCACATCTTGGTGCCGGTGAGCCGGTAGCTGCCGTCATCCTGCCGCAAGGCGCGCGTGGTGATGTCGGCGAGCGACGATCCTGCCTGTGGTTCCGACAGACACATCGTGCCGAAGTACCTGCCTTCGAGCATCGGCCGGACGTAGTCGTCGATCTGGGACGCGGTCCCGTACGTCGCGATCAGATTCGCGTTGGCCACCGTCAGGAACGGATAGGACGCCGTCGACGCATTGGCCGCCTGGAACCAGGCCATCGCCGCTCGCGCGACGGTCGTCGGCAACTGCATTCCCCCGACGCTCTCGTCGAACTGGCTCGCGATCAGCCCCGCCGCCGAGTACGCGTCGAGAGCCGTCTTCACGTCGTCGATCATCTCGACGGAACCGTCGGGGCGCATCCTGGGTTCCTGCGCGTCGGACTTCTTGTTGTGCGGCTCGAAATGCTTGTGCGCGAGATCCGCACACAGATCCATGACGGCGTCGAACGTCTCGCGCGAATGTTCGGCGAAACGCTTGCGCGACAACAATGATTCGACGTCGAGCCATTCGTAGAGCAGAAAGTCGAGGTCGCGGCGAGAAAGCACGTCGGTCATGAAAAGCCTCGTTCCGGACAACGGTCGTGTCCTGAAATCGAAATATACGCTAGGACGCCGCCCAGTCCCGCGGCTCGTTGCGCGCGACCGCCAGAGCCCGATCGAGGGCCGAGTCCGCTGCCACGGCCGGCAGCAGGATTTGCCACATCTCACTCAGGCGCTGGTACAGATCGGAGCGACCGTGCAGAACCTCCGACAACGTCTGCACGCCCGTGAAGGCACCGACCACGAACTTGGCCAACATCTCCGGGTCGACGCCGTCGACGAGGTCGCCTTCGGCGGCAGCCCTGGCCGCAAGTTTGCCGATCGATTCGATCCAGTCGATGTAAGGACGTTTCACCGGCGTCTGGATGCTGCCGATCTCGAGCGTCAGTCGCATTCCACCACGAGCGACGGGCTCGACGACGAGCTGACGCGCCAACTCCTGGCTGGCGAGGATCATCGCGTCCAGCGCGGTGGGAACATGATCGAGAACCGTCCGCAGACCGTCCATGGCGAGCTGATGTTGAGCGTCGATGACCGCGTTGGCGAGATCTTCCTTCGACGAGAAGTGGAAGTACATCGCGCCTTTGGTCACCCCGGCGTGCGAGAGGATCGTGGACAGGCTCGCCGTTCCGTACCCGTACTTCTCGAAGCTGACGGCTGCGCCCACCAGCACGGCCTGGCGAGTGTTCTCAGCACGCTCCTGCATGTACCCCGACCGCTCCTCGTGTGCTTTCGATGACGCCCGACGACCTCCGTGTGTGATCCACCGATCAACCATATCGGGTCGGGTGTCGGTTGTTCGAATGACACCGGCTACGAAACGCCGTGGTCGGTCAGCGCGCCGTGTACGTCGCTGCCGCCGGGAGGTCGGACTCCTCGCCTGCCCGCCAGGATCCGGGATCGTCGCCGAGTTGCACGAGCAGCGGCATTTGTTCCTCGCACCACGGCGACACGTCTCCCCCATCGAGAACGAACCGGGAGAACTCCGACCACGGAATCCAGTCCGCACGATGCACCTCGTCCGGATTCGGCTCGGGGGCGGGCCCGTCGTAGCGCACTCCGAACACCGGGCAGATCTCGTTCTCGACCACGCCGTTCTCCATGACCGCGCGATAGCGGAACTTCGGAAGTAACAGGAACGGGGCGGTGACGGTGATTCCGAGTTCCTGCTTCAAACGGCGAATCACCGCCTCTCCCATGTCTTCTCCGGGCGCAGGATGACCGCAGCAACTGTTCGTTCTCACCCCTGGCCACGTGTTCTTGTGACGCGCACGCTCGGTGACGAGCACTCGGCCGTCCCCGTCGAACACGTAGCACGAGAACGCGAGATGGAGCGGCGTGCTCGTCGTGTGCACCGACGACTTGGGATGCGTTCCGACAGCATTCCCCTCGGAATCGACAAGGACTACTTCTTCTGTCACACGGGTTCCGATGGTGGTCACGCTACCGAGTGTCCCCGAAAATCGGGTTCTCCGAAACCTTGCAGAGCCGACGCCTCAGAGAATGCGACTCAAGAACTGCCGAGTCCGAGGGTTCTTCGGGTTCGTGAAGAATTCGTTCGGCGGTGCGTCCTCGACGATTCTGCCGTCACTCATGAACACCACGCGATCGGCGGCAGCGCGTGCGAATCCCATCTCGTGGCTGACCACCACCATGGTCATCCCTTCGTCACGCAGCCTGATCATGACGTCCAGCACCTCGTTCACCATCTCGGGATCCAGGGCCGACGTGGGTTCGTCGAACAGCATCACCTTCGGCTTCATTGCGAGCGCTCGTGCGATGGCCACTCTCTGCTGCTGGCCACCGGACAGTTGTGACGGGTAGTTGTCGCCCTTGTCACCGAGGCCGACCATGTCGAGCAGGGACAAGGCCTCGGACCGCGCCTGATCCTTCGATATGCCGAGTACGTGCCGCGGTCCGGCCGCCACGTTCTCGACGGCGGTCATCATCGGAAACAGATTGAAACTCTGGAACACCATGCCGGTGTGGTGTCGCTGTTTCGCCAGACGCGACTCCGACAGCGGTCGACGCGTCGCGTCGTCCGAAAATCCCATCACCTCGCCGCATACACGGACGGTGCCCGAGTCGATCGTCTCCAAGCAGTTCAACGTGCGCAGCAACGTACTCTTTCCGCTTCCCGACGGACCGAGCAGCAGCACCACTTCGCCCCTGCGCACCGAGAAGTCGATGCCGTCGAGCACCACCAGATCGTTGTACGCCTTGGTCATACCGCTTACGTCGATCATCGTCACGCCAGTGTCCAGCATCGTCATCGGTTCACCGCTTCCGCTTCCATCGCGCTGGCGTCCAACGCTTTTCGGTCGTCACGAGTCTTACGCTTGTAGTTGCGGTCGTAGCCACGACCGACTCGCACTTCGATCATCTTCTGGATCAGGCCCCACAGGGTCGTCAAGACGAGGAAGTACAGCGCGGCGGCGATGAGGCCTTCGAGCACACGAAAGTTGACTTGCACCAGGAATTGCGTGCGTCGCAGCAACTCCTGCACTGAAATGACCGACACCAGCGTCGTGGTCTTGAGCAGACCGTTGAAGCTGTTTCCCAAGGGCGGGATCATCACACGCATCGCCTGCGGAAGCACGACGACGCGGAAGACTTTGGCCGGCGACATGCCGAGGGCCCGTGCCGCTTCGGTCTGACCGGTGGGAACGGACATCAGGCCGGACCTGACGATCTCGGACAAGTAGGCCGCTTCGTTCAGGACCAGACCGAGGAGTGCAGCTTCGATCACACCCAGCTTGATACCGACCTGCGGAAGGCCCGTATAGATGATGACCAACTGCACGAGCAGCGGCGTTCCGCGCATGAGCCACACATAGAATCCGGACACCGCACGCAACGGTGTGAGACGCGACGACCGTGCCGCCGCGACGACGACGGCGAGAACAAGGCCGAGGATCATGCTCACGACCGTCAGCCAGATGGTGACCCATGCACCTTCCAACAGCTGTCTACTCGTCAGGATGGAGAAAAATGCGTCCCACGACCACATCGAAATTGCCTTTCCTTTGTCGGTGACTCAGCTGTCCAGCGGGCCGGTGCTGACTTCGATGGCTCCGTCGTAGCCGGTGACGTCGTATCGGTCGAAGAGGTCCGGCAGGTATCCGTCCGTGCGCATCTCGTCGAGCACACGCGCTACCTCGGGTGCAGCCTTGCTGTCCTTCGCGAATCCCATCGCGAGCGGTGCCTCGTTGATGCCGCCGACCGCGGTCTCGAATCGGCCGTCGGACTGGTAGAAGGACGTGACCGACTCCACGATCGAGGTTCCGTCCAGCTGCCCGGCCGACAGCGCCTGGTAGGCGTCGGCGTTGGTCTTGAACGTTTGAACGGTCAACGCGGGCTTGCCTTCCGCGACAAATTGCTCGGACAGCGCAGTCAGCGTGTCGAACTCGTACCCGGGGGCCTCGACGCCGATGGTCTTTCCCGCGAGATCGTCGACGGTGGAGATGGATTCGGGATTGCCCGACGGCACCGAGATCGACACGGCCTGTACCTCGTACGGAACGAGGTCGATCGTCTCGGCACGCGCCGGTGTGTAGAACATGCCGGTGTCGATCATGTCCCAACGACCGCTCTGCACACCCGGAATCTGAGCGTCGAACTCGATGTTGACGAACTCGGGCGTGAGGCACAGTCGCTTCGCGATCTCCTTGCCGAGATCGACGCGCATTCCGATCACGTCGCCGTTCGCGTCGACGTACTGCATCGGAGGCAGCGTGGCGTTGGTGGCCATCGTCAACACACCCTCCTCTGCGAGATCCGCGGCTCCGAGGGTGGGCGTGCAGTCGGTGGGTACGGCGCTTTCGTCGGACGACGAACTACATCCGGCGGCGGCAGCAGCGACGAGCAACGTCGCCGCGATTACCGTGGTCTTGCGCATGTGGTGAGCCTTTCGAGGGGGCCGCAATGTTCGAATTGCATTGCAGCAGAGGGCCTTGGTTGGAATCGGCATCGAGTCGTCTTCATCGATGGGATCGATTGCATAAAGCGTCGCAGACTGATTCGTGGCCGTCAACGCGGTTAACACGCTCGAAATCGACGACACCAACTGTTTACGCACCGCGTCCGTCATGAGCGCTCGGGCCGGCACGAATCGCGGTCGACGAGCCGTGCGCCGATTCGATAGGTACGTCCGTCCGGGACCGCCGCGTCGTTGATCTGCTGAAACAGCAGATCCATGGCCACATTGGCCAACTGAGCGGCCCCGTTGTCCACGACGGTGACAGGCGGTTGCCACATCTTCAACCAGGGCATGTCCTCGTGGCAGACGAGCGACAACGAGTCCGGGATGGACACGCCTCGCGCCGACAAGGTGGGCAGGATGCCGAACACCGCCTCGTGGTTCGCCGCGTAGAGGGCCGTCATCGGGCGCGCGTCGTCGAGTAGGAGATTCACGGCCTCGGCACCGAACTCGGTGGTGAACGGCCCCTTGCGAATCAGTCCCTCGTCCACGTCTACGCCCGCGTCCGCCAAGGCGCGGCAGTAGCCGTCGAATCGCTCCCGGCCGGACGTCGCGTCGGCCGGGCCCCCGATGTACCCGATGCGGGTGTGCCCGAGCGAGAGCAGGTGCGCGGTCGCCTCTTTCGCTCCCTCCAGGTCGTCGGCGAGAACCGTCGGCGCCCCACTGCCCCGAACGGACCGGATGAGATTGACGACGCCCCTTCCGGCCGACAACAGTGCGTTCGACGCGTCGGCGCTGCGACCGCTGCCGATGACGATAGTGCCGTCGACCCCGTGTTCGCCGAGCATCGACAGAACGTCGTTCTCCTTGCCGGGGTCGGCGTCGGTGATGCACAGCAACACCTGGAATCCGCTCGCCGACGCCCGCTTCTGCACGACCTCGGCGACGGTGTGAAACGTCGCGTTGATCAGGTTGTTCATGACGAGCCCGATGAGATGGGACCGATTGGAGCGCAGCGCGCTCGCTGCACGATTGGGCCGGTAACCCAGGGCCCGTGCCGCGTGTTCCACTGCTGCGCGGGTCTCGGCAGAGATCAGCGATGATCCACTGAGGGCGCGGGACGCTGTACTCCGCGACACTCCCGCAGCCTGTGCGACATCGATCAAGGTGACTGTCATTCGCTCCTGCTCGCTCTCGGACCTGGTTGTCGCGTAGGGGTATTCGATCGCGTCTGCGTTACATCTGTGTTTCCCGCTTGACTGCTCGACCCCTCCGACGGCAGTCTATGCAATCGATCCCATAACCCGCGCACAATCAGCGCGATCGGATATTCGAATCTCAGCGCACTCCGCTCGAAAGGCTCCTCATGAATCGCGATGACGTCGCATGGTCCGGTTACTGGCCCGCAGCTCCCACCCCGTTCACTGCAACCGGCGCCCTCGACACCGACGGCCTCGGTGCCCTGATGAACCTCTACGCGGACATGCGCGTCGACGGGGTTCTGGTGAACGGAAGTACCGGTGAATGGTACAGCCAGACCGAAGACGAGCGCCGTACCGTGACAGAGGTGGCGGTCGACGCAGTCGCCGGACGCTTCCCTGTCGTGATCGGCGTCAGCGCCTACACCGAAACCGAGTCGTCCGCCCTCGCCAAGCACGCCGAATCCGCCGGTGCCGACGGAGTTCTGGCGACGCCACCGCCGTACGTCCACCCGAGTCCCGACGAAATCGTCTCGTATTACGACGCCGTCGCGGGCGCGACACAGCTCCCCTTCATGGTCTACAACTGGCCGCGCGGCGTTGCGGTCGACATGGGGTCGACGCCCGGCCTGTTCTCTCGGCTGGCAGACATCGGAAACGTGGCGGCCATCAAGGACAGCACCGGGGACTGGCTGAAGATGCTCGACACCGTCGAAGCGGTGTCCGATCGAGTACGCGTTTTCGGCAGCTTTCTTCACCGCCGCGGTCTCGCCACCCTGCTCGACCTGGGTGGCGACGGCAACATCGACGGTGGCGGCGTCGGTGCGCCGTTCGCAGTCCCGTTCTATCGGGCGGTGGCCGACCGCGACGTCGAGACCGCGCGTATGTGGGCGGACAAGTACCGCGCGTACTCGTCTCGTCTCATCGGCGGCGATTACAGCGGTGTGTACGCGTCGCCGATCCCCCAGCTCAAAGCCGTCATGAATCTTCTCGGCCAACCCGGCGGACACGTACGCCCGCCGCTGTTGCCGGTCACTGCCACCGACACTCTCGCCGCGCTGCAGACCATTGTCGACGAGTCCGGCGTCGCCGAGGCATCGGCACGAGTCCTCGGAGCAGGCCATGCAGCCTGAGGTGGATGTCGTCGTCATCGGAGCCGGAATCGTCGGCGCGGCTACGGCGCTCGCTCTGGTCCGCGCCGGGTCCACGGTCGCAGTCTTGGACCGGTCCCAGGCCAATACCCAGGGTTCCGGAACCACCGCAGGCAACCTGCATATCCAGAGCATCCACACCCGACGCCCGGGGCAGGGAACGCCGATGGATGTGAAGAAGCTTCTGCCACTGCAGAATGCGACGAGCATTCTGTGGGACGGTTTGGCCGAGAACGTTCCTCAGCTGGGGCTGAATCGGTGTGGCGGCTTCATGGTCGCCGAAACCGAAGCGCAGGTGGCATCTCTGCACGAAAAGCACGAATGGGAGACAGCCGCGGGCATTCCCACCGAGATATCGACCGGATCCGAGGCGCGACAGGCGTTGCCCCTCCTCGGTCAGGACGTTCTGGCTGCGACCTGGTGCGCCTGGGACGGTTTCGCCGAGCCCGATCTCGCGACGCCTGCACTTCTGCGCCAGGCCATTCTCGAAGGCGCGATCTTCTACCCCGACACCCCCGTGACCGCGCTCGACCGTCGAACGGACGGCTGGATCGTGACCTCGTTCGACCGAACGTGGAACGCACACTCCGTAATCGACGCCGCAGGCCCGTGGATGGCCGACGTCGCGGCGCTGGCGGGCGTGCATCTCGATCTCAGGCCGACGTCGTTGCAGATGCACACGCTGGAGGCGGCCCCCGGAACGCTCGACGTCCTGGTTCAGCACGTCGGCGAAGGAATGTCCGTCAAACAGGATCGACGCGGACGAATCGTCCTCGGTGGCGGTTGGCCGGCCGGACCGTTCCATCCGACGGGGAAAGCTCCGTTGAACACGGACAGCACCACCGGCAGTCGCGCGCAGGTGTCCCGGATACTTCCATCCTTGGGCCACGCAACGCTGCTCGACGCATGGACGGGTCCCGTCGTCACCACTCCCGACGAGATGCCTGTCATCGGTGAACTCGATTCCGCGCGCGGTCTTTTCGTCGCCGGTGGCACATACTCGTTCACGTTCGCGCCACTGTGGGCGGACGTTCTGACGGCGCTCGTACTCGGTAAGAACCCAGCGGTCGACGTCGACGCGTACTCACCTGCGCGTCTCGTCGCCACCCCGACTCTCTAGAGGAGATACTTTCGATGGCACTGGTCACGATGTTCGTCAACGGACAGGCGATGTCCGGCGGTAGCCTCAACGACGCCCTGCAGAACGCGAAGTTCGTCGGCAAGGTCGACACCGCACCCAAGTACCGCTTCTACTCCGTCCGCGACGAGTTCCCCGGACTGCACCCCGTCACCGACGACGGTCGCGTGGTGCCCGGTGAGCTGTACGAGGTGGAGTACGACGTGCTGCGCGAGGAATTGCTTCCGCGCGAGCCGGTCGAACTCGAACTCGGCGTCATCGAGCTCGCCGACGGGAGCGGCTCGTTGTCGATGCGGATGCGCGAGAACGCACTGACGGCCGACGGCGTCGTCGACATCAGCGACGCAGGCGGCTGGCGCGCGTACCTCGGGGCCAGGTCGTGAAGGTGGTGCGCGGCGGGACCGTCGTCGAAGCCACCTGGATGGGACCAGCGGATTTGCTCGTCGACGACGGCAAGATCCTCGCTGTGCTGACACCGGGTGCGCCCGTGGACGAGTCCGCCGAGGTCGTAGACGCCACCGGCAAGCTCGTGTTGCCGGGCGGTGTCGATCCGCACTGTCACGTCGGATTCACATCCGGAGAGTTCACCTCACTGGATTCCTACCTCGAGTGCACCACCGCCGCCGTGTTCGGGGGAACGACCACCATCGTCGACTTCGCGATTCCGCGGCCCGGGCAGCGTCCACTCGACGCGGCAGAGGGTCAGCGCGCGAAAGCGTCCGAGGGACTGTGTGATTCGGCGCTGCACGCGTGCGTCGTCGAGTGGGACGACACCACCGCCGAGCAGCTGGCGACCATGGCCGACGCAGGCATACGCACGGTCAAGATGTTCACGACATATGCCGGCGAGACGATGGCCGACGAGCACACGATTCTCAACACGATGCAGACGACGCGGGATCTGGGCGGCATGGTGATCATCCATTGCGAATCCGACGCGATCGTCGTGGATGCGCAGAACCTCGCAGCACACACCGACGGGATCGACGCGTCGAACATGTCGCGTACTCGTCCGGAGCTGGCCGAATCCGCCTCCGTCGCAGCCGTACTCGCCATCGCGGAATCCCAGGGCGCACCTGTCTACTTCGTGCACCAATCGAGTTCCGCCGCAGTGGAACTCGTCGCCGACGCTCGCAAACGTGGGCTCGTCGCGTTCACCGAGGCCGTCGCGCACCACCTCGTTCTCGATGACTCCCAGTACTCCGGCGACGAACCGGAACGGTTCGTCTGCTGCCCGCCGTTGCGCTCCGCCGACGTGGTCGACGGCCTCGGAAAACATCTTTTCACCGGTCAGATCACGACGATCGGTTCCGATCACTGCTGCTACGACCTGACTCAGAAGCAACGCCACCGTCACGACGTCAGGCACATGCCGAACGGTTTGCCCGGTGTGGAAACGCGGCTACCGGTCGTGTTCTCGAAGTACGTCGGTGAACGCGGGCTGACGCCGAGCAGATTCGTGGAACTCACGTCGACCAACCCGGCACGAACGAACGGACTCTATCCACGCAAGGGGTCGCTGATGCCGGGCTCCGACGCGGACATCGTCCTGTGGGATGCCGACCTGAAGTGGACCGTCGACGTCGAGGACCTTCACATGGCCACCGATTACACTCCCTACCAAGGCATGCAGCTACGCGGTAAGCCGGTGACGGTGCTCGTCGGGGGCCGCGTCGTCGTCCGCGACGGCGAACTGGTGGATTCAACCCCGCGGGGCCGCCACATCGAAGCCGCCCCGCTCGACTTCAGCGGGGCGTTCAGTATGTGACTCGTTGCGGTGGAGATCGTCTACGAACGCGTGAAGTCCGCGACTATCTCCGCCGCCACATCCCTCGCCTTTCGGTTGCTGTGTTGCGAGAAGGTCGTCAGCTTCGTGAAGGCCTCGTCGGCATCGCAGTTGTTCGCCGCCATCAGCAGACCGATCGCGGTGCCGATCGTGCTGCGGGTCCGCATGGCCTCCTTCAGCGTCGTCGCCTCGTTCTGACTCGCCTCGAGCAATTCTTCTCGGAACGCAGCCAATTCGAGATGCACCCGCAGACGAGCGATCAGCTCGCGGGGCGCGAACGGTTTCACCACGTAGTCGTCGGCGCCCGATTCGAGACCCTCGACGGACGATTCGGTACCTGCCCGCGCGGTGAGGACGACCACAGGCAGACGCACGAGAGCTGGATCGCTGCGGACCTCACGAACGAGGTCGAGGCCGCTTCGCCCGGGCAACATGACGTCGGTGAGCACCAGCGACGGGGGTGTCGAACGCGCGTGAGCCAGAGCAGTCTCGACGTCACCTGCCGCGTGCACGTTCCAGTTCTCGGCCGTCAACAGTCCTACGAGGTACTCGCGCATGTCGACGTTGTCCTCGACCAGCAGAACCGAGCGCGTCGCATCGCCGCGCACACCCCGGTGAATTTCGAGCTCGCCCGAACTCGGCTGTATTACAGCGCTGTCCAAGTCGATCACTGCCGGCGTGGACGCCGGCGGAGGTACCGACACGTCGCCTGCGGGCACCACGACGGTGAAGGTGCTCCCCTCACCGAGTGTGCTGTCCACCGTCACCGTGCCGTCGAGCGCGGCGACCAGCTCCGCCACCAGTGCAAGTCCGATTCCCGAGCCCTCCGCACTTCGGCCTTCCGCGCCGGCGACTCGATAGAACCTGTCGAAGACGCGCGCACGGTCCTCGTCGCTCAGACCGATCCCCGTGTCCGATACCTGCAGAACGAGATTCCCCGCCGAACGACCGAGCGACACTCCGATTCTGCCGGCGCGCGTGTAGTTGATCGCGTTCGCGACGAGATTGGTCGTGATACGTGTCCACTTCTCGCGGTCCATCGACACCATCGCAGAGGGCCTCACGTCGATCGACACGTCGAGTGTCAATCCTGCCGCCTCGACCGCGCCGTCGAACCGGTCGACGCAGGCGCGGGTGAGTTCGTCGATGTCCGTGGGCGCACGATCGAGTGCAAGTGCCCCGGCCCCCGCTCGGGCGACGTCGAGAAGGGAATCGACGAGTCGTTGCAGCCGCTGAGCATTGCGCAGTGCGAGGTCCGCTGCGGCACGGTCGGACCCGTCGGTCGACTGCACCAAATCGCGAAGTGGAGCCAACAGCATCGTCAGCGGGGTACGGAACTCGTGGCTGACGTTCTGCAGCAGCCGGGTCTTCGCTTCGTCCAGTTCGGCCAATGCATCGTTGCGGTGACGTTGATACTCGAACGCCAGGACATCGGTGAGCGTCGTGGACAGACGACTTGCGACGACATCCAGGAACCAGCGGTACTGATCGCCGACCACCTGGAGCGGATTGGTTCCGACGACCAGAACACCGACCGGCTCCGTCCTGCCCGAAATTCGCAACGGAAGCAGAACGATGTCGCTGATGGGCACTGACTCGACTGCGGGCCCGCCGTCGACAGTGGGCAGCCCGCCAGCCAGGTCGACCGACCCGGAGGCGACGGCTTCGGCGATACCGCCGGTGCCATGGGCAGTGGCGATCCATCGGTGCGCGTCGTCGGGCTCGATGCCCTCACCGACAGCGACCAATTCCAGCGTTCGGCCGTCGTCGAGCGGCACGACGTTGTCTGCACTCCCGAGTCGATGCGCACCGTCGACGTCGAACGTGGCCACCGGATCGAGATAGAGCATCAGCACGGGCATGTCGGACTCGTACTCCGACAGCATCGTCAACGCGGCGCGGCAGGTCGTCACCGGATGCTGACCCTGTGTCGTCGATATGGCACCGAGTCGCTGCATCGCGGTCATACGGCGATCGGCGAGGACCCGTCCGGTCACGTCACTGGTCGCGACGAACACCCCGAGCACGCCACCATCGGCACTGCGAATCGGACTGTAGGAGAACGTCCAGAAGGTTTCTTCGGGCACCCCGCCACGCCGGTCCACGAACAGCCGGACCTCGGTGCCGTGCGTGGTTCGCCCCTTCAGTGCTTCGTCGGCAAGAGGACCCATGTCCGGCCATACGTCCGGCCAGCATTCGGCGGCGGGCTGACCGATCGCTGTCGGATATTTCGTACCGAGAAACGGCGTGTACGCGTGATTGAAGATCTGAACCAGGTCGGAACCCCACCACAGCAGCATCGCCACGTCCGAATCGAACACCGTCGCGACTGCAGCGGTCAGCTCCGGCGACCAGGATTCGACGGGACCGAGCGGCGTACTTGCCCAGTCGGTGGCCCGATGGTCGCCTGCCGTGATGTCGTCCCCCGCGAACAGGGAGTTCGCAGTCCACACCGATGCCGTGGTGTCGCGTAGTGAGTCAGTCATCGCTCTTGTCTCGCTATGTCGGTCGGTCTGCTTCTAGGCCGAAGGTCGGATTCATCCTGCCTGGGATCGAGGACGCGTCAACCATGCGCTCCCCGATTGCAACAGCCCGTGTCCCGATCGTTACTGCTCTGCACCCTATCCGTCACCGACGTCGACTTTCGAATCGCCGGTTACCTCCGGCTGCGCGCACCCGCCCCGATCGACCTCCGCGACAGGGCGCTCCGCGCCCCGATCGTCATGCGACGACGTCGTACCCGTCCGAACCGGGGACCCATCGGTCGAGTCCCTGGAACGACGTCGAGTGCCGGAGGAATTGCAGGATGACCACTCCCGCAGTGATCGTCGTCCAACTGATCGCGGTTTTCGTCACGATGGCCCGCGGGTCCTCCGCGCCCGTCGTCCAGACACCGGCCACGAAGAGCAGCGAACCGAGCAGCAGCAGTGGAATTGCCGGGGCGAAAAGCCGGTCGGTGGCTGCGATTGCACCTCGACCGAGGACACCGATACCCGCAATACCTGCGGTGAGCGCGACAAGAACAGCTCCTGCGACGACGAACGCACTTGCGTCGGCGATCATGCGAACCCCCCTCGCATCGGTCTCGTCCGTACCATCCATGCTCGCCGCTACGGGCCAGGCCGAACAACGGTCTTCGGTCATCGGTCTGCCTCGGGGACAAACCGTCCAAAAGATTGTTTCGGACGATGGTACACGTCCGTCGGTACGTTATGACGGCGCACCATGCCCGCTGTCTGCCGTTCCGGCAATCACGTACTGACGTAGAGTCCGGCGATCGGGTGACACAGCCACGCAACGATGCGTCGCACCGAATTCTCGGCGTCGGGGTCGACGGCAAGCCTGGAACAGCCCAATTCGGGGTCGAGCCCGATGACGACAGCATGTCCGAAGTGCGTCGCGTCGGACCACACCGTCAACGACAGTGGCCGGTGCGACGGCCCGATGCCGTCGATCGATGCACGCAACCGTGCGACCCATTCCGATCGGGTGTTCTCGACGCAGACGACGATCGCGACGCCGTCCTTCGGATGCAGATACATCTCAGACACCGCGCAACCGGCGACAAGCAACCAGCGCGATCGACCGATGCATAACTTCCATGTTTCCCGAAAATTCGGGCGCGAGAGGGAAAACGGACCGAAAAGTTCGAAAGAGCAAGTACAGAGCCGAGATCGACGGGAACAGGTGAAGGCCCCGGCAACGGGGGGGTTTTGCCGGGGCCTTCGCGTCCCTCTTCTGGCCCGGACTTGTCAAAGGGGGGTGGAAGTCCGCAGCAAGGAACGACTTCGACGCTACTCCGGACCCCACCGGCTGGGAACCCCCTCCAGCATCAAAGTCGAACTCGATAGTCGACGACCGCCTGCGCGACGTCTCGCAACCTCATCCGGTGACGGCGAGCATGATGTCGCATTCGCTCGAAGGCTGCCTCCGTGTCGATGTTGCTCGTCGCAGCGAGAACGCCCTTCGCCTGCTCGATCACGATGCGCGACTCGAGAGCGTGCTGCAGCTGTTCGGACACCTCGGTCATCGTGCGGAGCTGTTTCGCAGAGGCGCGCTGAGCGATCGCGAGCCGTGCGAGAACCCTGGTCGCATCCAGGTCGGTAGCCGACCACGCTCGAGACACAGTCGAATACAGAACCAGACTGCCCATCACGTCGTCGTTCCCACGCTGCAACGGGAATGCGGCCACCCCACCGATTCCCGCGTGTGCAGCAACGTCCACGAATTGCGGCCAACGATGGCGAGCCCGCGCGATGTCGGCGACGGCAACGATCCGCGAACCGCGAAAGGCGTCGTACGCGGGGCCGTGCTGTACAGCGGTCTGACATCGTTCGATCGCTTCGATCGCCCCCGAGGTCGAAGCGACGTGGAGATCGTCGTCGTCGCCCAAGACGAGCACACTGGTGCCGACGATGTCGAACACAGCAGTCAGCGCAGCGGTCAGTTCGGTGAAGACGGCGTCGTCGTCGGACATCGATTCGGCGACCGTGACCATCCGGTCCACGACATTCACGAATTTCTTGGCGTCGTACACATCCCTACCTCCGGCTCTCTCCGAGCAGACGCAAGCGTGTACATCCCCGACGCCCCGTGCTGGACGGTCGACCAATTCATGTTCCTCCTGCAGCAACCACACGAGGAGGGTGAAACAAGTCGATCGCATGCTATCGCACTGGAACATCGGACCGAGTCGTGGTTAGATTCTCGAAGCAAACGACATCGCCCCTGACCTCGGCGACACGCCTGCTGGTGACACCCGAGCATCCCGGTGTCCTCCGAACGATGTGCCGTTAGCGGCAACTGTTATCGGCAGTTGCACACACTCGCGCGCATCGTGTTTCACCGTCGACGACGCGATCGAGAGAACGGTCCGCCCTCCTCTTCGACTGCCTCGCCGCGGCACAACGGCGCGGGGCGGCGCGAGGGGTCGAGGGGTCTCCTCGCGCGTCGTATGCGGATTGTTCGCGACTCCGCCCCGCGCCCAGTGCACATCCGACGCACACCAGACGACATACGCACAGCGAGTGACGGCATCAGTTCGAAACGGGGGGTATACATGTCGAACGACATCGATTCGATCATGGACCTAGTGGAAACAGCGACTCTGTCCGAGTTGGACTCGCCCGAGGCAGTGGCAGCATTCGCGTTGATACGCAGCCGATTACGGCCCGGGCAACCCGATCGATTCGCCGAATTGTCCGCCACCGTCGAGCGACTGTCCGGCCCTCGATTCACCGAATCCGTCGACGCCGAATTAAGCGATGCGCTCCGGACCGTGTCCCGCACGGCCGCTGTCGACGAACTGGTGCGATCGGCGCGTGAGCCGATCGCGAAACTGGCTCTCGCCCAACTCCTTCGAGATCGCGGCCTCCGACATCGCGGCCGCGACTCCAACGGTCCAACAGATCTGTCGTAACCATCAATTCCTGCTGAACGGATTTCATCTCGTGGACAGCCTTCATCCAGATCAGGAACGACGTCCGGAACGTCCTGGACACCTGTCGTCCGGCTCGCACGTCGGAGCGTCGATGAGCACCGAGGCAATCAAAGCCCATCTCGCCCGCATGTTCGACGATCCCTCCGAGAACGCGAAACATCGGAAACCGTAGCGACACAGCGCCACTCGAACTCAGCCGCTATGCGTCGAGTGCGCCCGACTCGATCCGGTCGGTCGACTCCGCATCGACAGGGTCCGAAGCCGCCATTCCTAGATGCTCGATGTGGTACACGGCCTCGTCGAGCAGCATCGCGACGTGATTGTCGTACAGCCGATAGATGACGCTGCGCCCCGAACGGGCGCCTGCGACGAGCCCCATCGCGCGTAGCAGCCGGAGTTGGTGCGACACCGCCGACTGTTCCATCTCGACCGCGTCGGCCAGGTCGTTGACGCCACTCGGCCCCTGACGCAACTGCGTCAGGATTCGCAGCCTGCTCGGGGTCGCCAGCGCTTGCAGCGTGGCCGCGACCGTGGCTGCAGAATCCGCATCGAGCTGCGCCGGAGGTGTGGTCCGTCCGTCGACACCGTGTCCCATGTCGTAACTATATCCAATGAACAGATGTAAACGTCTTCATATATTCCTGTACGCTCTCGGACGTGACTGCAACACATGTCTCGACCACCACACCCCGAACTCCTGCGCTCGACTCTCGCGGCACCCGAACGCGCGTGTTGTCCGTGCCGGAGGTGCGGTGGGCGCTGGCTTCGCTCGTGTTCTTCCTGGCCGGCCTTGCCCTCCAGCTCTCACCTGCTCCCTCGGCACTGGCCTGGGCGCTGTACCTCGCCTGCTATGCGTGCGGCGGGTGGGAACCGGCCCTGGAGGGCCTCCGCGCGCTGCGAGAAAAATCGCTCGACGTCGACCTGCTGATGATCGTCGCCGCTGTGGGCGCGGCCGCTATCGGGCAAATCTTCGACGGTGCGCTACTCATCGTCATCTTCGCGACGTCGGGAGCTCTCGAGGCAGTGCTCACCAGGCGTACCGCGGATTCGGTGCGAAGCCTTCTCGATCTTGCGCCGGACACGGCCGACGTTCTCGGTGACGACGGAACCGAACGGAACGTACCCGCGTCTTCCCTTCGCCCGGGCGACGTCGTCGTCGTTCGGCCGGGGTCGCGCATCGCCGGCGAAGGAACCGTCGTCGACGGTGGCAGCGACGTCGACCAGTCGTCGATCACCGGTGAGTCGGTTCCGGTCTACAAGAGCGTCGGGGACAGCATCTTCGCCGGTTCCGTCAACGGCACGGGAACGCTCCGGGTACGTATCGACGTCGATCCGTCCGAGACCGTTATCGCTCGCATCGTCGCGATGGTCGAGCATGCGTCGGCGACCAAGGCGAAGAAGCAATTGTTCATCGACAAGGTCGAGCAGTACTACTCGACGATCGTCGTGGTGGCCACCGTCGCGATCTTCGCGATCCCGATGTTTCTCGGCAGCGAGTTCCAGCCCGCCTTGCTCCGGGCCATGACGTTCATGATCGTCGCTTCACCGTGCGCGGTCGTGCTGGCCACGATGCCCCCGCTGCTCGCGGCGATGTCGACGGCGGGTCGATCCGGAGTGCTGGTCAAGTCCGCCGTCGTGATGGAACAGCTACGCACGACGTCGGTCGTGGCGTTCGACAAGACCGGCACCCTGACCGAAGGCACACCACGAGTCGACACCGTCGAGCTTCTCCCCGGTTCGGACTACGACGAGAACAGCGTTCTTCGCCTGGCCGCCGCGGTGGAGACAGCGAGCGAGCATCCCGTCGCCGCCGCGGTGGTCGGCTACGCCCGTGCCCGTGGGTTGACGCTGCCCGATGTGTCGGCATTCGAGTCGAGTCCGGGTTCGGGTGTCAGCGGAGTCGTCGAGGGTCGGCTCGTCACCGTCACGAAACCCGCCGGACCGGACAACGATCTCGGCGTCGTTCGCTCCGCCTTGTCGGCGGGGAAGACAGCCGTCGTCGTCCGCGTCGACGGTGCGCCGACGGCTGTGATCGGCGTAGCCGACACCGTGCGCGCCGACGCGGCGGCCGCGGTCGCCGACCTCGAAGCCCTCACCGGACGCCCCTCGCTCTTGTTGACCGGCGACAACACCCGCGCCGCCCAGGACGTGGCGAGGCGAACCGGAATCGACGACGTGCGCGCCGATCTGCTGCCCGAGCAGAAAGCCGAAGCGGTGCGCGCGGTACAGGCCGAATCCGGCGCGCGGGTACTGCTCGTCGGCGACGGCGTCAACGACGCGCCTGCGCTGGCCGCGTCGGACATCGGAGTCGCCATGGGCCGCAAAGGTTCCGATCTCGCTCTCGACACCGCCGATGCCGTCCTCGTGCGCGACGATCTCGGTGCGCTCGCGTCCGTGATCGCTCTGTCGCGGCGCGCTCACCGCATCGTCGTCGCCAACCTCGTCATCGCCGCGACATTCATCGTCGTGCTCGTGACGTGGGATCTGATCGGCACTCTTCCACTCCCCGTCGGGGTGGCCGGGCACGAAAGCTCGACCGTGCTGGTCGCGCTGAACGGAATGCGGTTGCTGTCCACGCGAGCGTGGCGGCGAAGCCACGAGCGCTGATCAGGTCTCGTCCGCGGACTGCCTGCGAATCAGTTCCCGATGACCGTATGTCGCGTTCAGGATGTCGCCCCGGTCCGCGACGGCGGATCCGACGGCGCCTGCAACGGTGCCCAACGACGCCGCGAGCCACGCGAGTGAAATGTAGTCGCCGAAGTTCGCCGAGCGGTGAATCTGCTCGGCCAGGAATTCGGGTGAGATGACGATGGCCGCGGACCCGAGAACGACGACGAACAGCACCGCATACATGCACAGCACACCGGACACCACCGTGCCGAGCGTTGCCGCGTTGTACATCCATCGATCGGTCGTGGACGTCCTGAACTTCCGCGTCTCCCACATTCCGTTCGGGAGAATCAACCACACGCTCATCGCGGCGATCGCGGTGATCCCGACCGCGGCGAGGCGCTGAACCGACATGAACGCCGCCATCTGCCAGATGCTGGCGTAGAAGACACCGAACGCCGACGCGGCACTTGCCGCGCCGAGCGCACCGGACAGCGTCGGCACCAGCCGCCATGGCCTGTTGCAGCGGATCATTCCCAGAACCATGCGTAGACGCCCGAACATGCCGGGCGTCAACAGGATTCGCTCCTCCGCTCCGCCTGGACCGGGTCCGGGCGCCCACCGTGCCATGGACCTGCGAAGGTGCGGACGCGACGTGGTGTCGGTGCCGAGAAAGTCGTGAACGATCGCGAGCGCCACCGCGACCGCGCGTCGACGCACCGAGACCGTCCCGAACGACGGGATGTACAACGCCGCGGTGTTGTCCTCGCTCAGCTCGGCCACGACAGGCCTCGAACGTTGCCGCCGAGGGATCTCGGACAGGAAAAGCACTACGTCGTAGTCGTTGCGTGCGCGCACCGACTCGAGCCAGCGCCCCAGTTGCGCCGAGCCCGTTTCGGTCGGCGGGAGCGCCATCGAGGACCGTTCCGTTTCGATGGCGAGAACTCGCCCGTCCACGGGAACCCGTTCCGGCAATGCATCTCCGATCGCCGACGCGATGGTCGACGCAAAACCTTCGTCGGCCACGATGCCGATCGTGACGGTACGAGATGAAGTGTTCGTTTCCTCCGACGCCATTCGATACAGCTACCCCGGTGCCCGGCGTCCGACACGTAACGCGGGGTACGAGAGTCCATGTATGGGACCGACCACGACGGGGTACAGCTGCCCTCGCGGGTCGAGCCACGGACCGCAGTCGAATCGCCGACAGAACCACACTGTGCGTCGTCGAGCGTACGGAAGACAGCCCCTTCACCACTTCGACGAAAGCTGATGCATACATGCCTCCAACACCCCGTCCCGACCAGTCCTCCCCCGCGCCCGTGGGGCCGACAGGGTCGGCCGACACCCGCGCACAGGACGGCACGTTCCTGACCACGGCGCAGGGCGTCCGGATGCCGGACACTCATCATTCGCTCAAGGCCGGGGATCGAGGCCCGACCCTCCTCGAGGACTTCTATCTCCGCGAAAAGATCACCCACTTCGACCACGAGCGCATCCCGGAACGCGTCGTGCACGCCCGCGGCGCCGCGGCGCACGGAACGTTCGAGTCGTACGGCACCGCGAAATCGGTGACGAAAGCGGGCTTTCTGGCCGAAAAGGGCAAGAAGACAGATGTTTTCGTCCGTTTCTCGACCGTTCTCGGATCGCGTGGCTCTGCCGACACCGTCCGAGACACACGGGGTTTCGCCGTCAAGTTCTACACGGACGAAGGTACATTCGACCTCGTCGGCAACAACATGCCGGTCTTCTTCATCCAGGACGGCATCAAGTTCCCGGACATCATCCATGCGGGTAAGCCGCAGCCGGACATCGAACTGCCACAGGCACAATCGGCGCACGACTCGTTCTGGGACTTCGTATCTCTGCACACCGAGGCCACGCACCATGTGCTGTGGAACATGAGCGACCGCGGGATTCCGCGGTCGTACCGCACGATGGAGGGCTTCGGCGTCCACACGTTCCGGCTCGTCGCCGAGAACGGCGACACCAGCCTCGTCAAGTTCCACTGGAAACCCGTTGCGGGCGTTCATTCGTTGGTGTGGGAAGAGGCCCAGATCGCCGCGGGCGTCGACCCGGACTTTCATCGGCGGGACATGGCCGACGGCATCAAGGCGGGAGCACCGCTCGAGTACGAATTCGGCATCCAGGTCATGCCCGACGACGGAACCGACACGTTCGAAGGCATCGACCTCCTGGATCCGACCAAGCTAGTTCCCGAGGAACTCGCCCCGGTGCAGCCGATCGGCAAGCTCACGCTGAACGCGAATCCGACGAACTACTTCGCCGAGACCGAGCAGGTCGCATTCCACACCGGCCACCTGGTGCCCGGCATCGAGGTCACGAACGACCCGCTCATGCAGGCGCGGCTGTTCTCCTACCTCGACACTCAACTCACCCGGCTCGGTGGACCCAATTTCGCGCAGCTGCCGATCAACCGTCCCCACGCGCCGGTCAACGACATGTTTCGAGACGGCATGCATCAGACGGCTGTACACACCGGGGTGGCGCCGTACCGGGACAACAGCCTCGACGAGGGCGAACCGATCGACGCCGACGCCTCCGACCGCGGATACGTGCAGACGCCTCGGCCGATCGAGGGCAAGGCCGTGCGCGCGAATCCGGCGTCGTTCGACGATCATTTCACCCAGTCCGCGATGTTCTACCGGAGTCTGAGTTCGATCGAGCAGGACCACATCGTCGAGGCCTTCACGTTCGAACTCGGGAAGGTGTTCGAGCAGGCGATCAAGGAACGGGAGCTGGCCGTTCTCGCGAACGTCGACGCCGACTTGTGCAGTCGCGTCGCAGCCGGTCTCGGACTACCGGCACCGACGGGCACGCCGCCGACGGATGTCGTCACCTCGCCTGCACTGTCGCAGGTCGTCACGACACCCGGCCCGATCGACGGACGCAAGATCGGTGTGATCGCCGACGCCGACTCCGATCTCGCCGGCATCGACACGTTGCGCACGGCAGCCGAAAGTCGCGGGGTGACGGTGCATGTCATCGCAGCGACCGGTGGCTTCCTCGGCGACGGCCCGAATCGTCAAGTCGTCGAACGCACGTTCCTGACGGTTCGGTCCATCGAGTTCGACGCGTTCGTCGTCGCGGGCGGCACTGCACCCTCGAACGACATCAAGCTGGTTCTGTTGCTGCAGGAGGCTTTCCGCCACTGCAAGGCAGTCGGCGCATGGGGCGACGGTGTGGCAACGCTCGAGGCCGCAGGCGTCACCGACGGCGGTCCCGGTGTGGTGACCGAGGATTCGCCCGGTGACAGCTTCGGTGACGCGCTGTTCGATGCCATGGGCCTGCACCGAGCATGGGACCGCGCCGCTGCGGTCATGGGATCGGAAGTGCCGCCGTCGAACTGACGGTCAGGAATGCTCGCGGGACCCGGTCAGCAGTGCCGTCATGTCGTCGAGACCGAAGAACTCGGCGACCGACACTGCGGACCGGGTTCCCGCGAACGGGTCTGCCCCAGCACGCAATAGAGCGCTCACGATGTCGGTCGACCGGCGAAACGCCGCTGCTCCCAACGCAGTCTGCCCGTTGTCGTTGAGACGTTCGACGTCTGCACCCGCATCGAGCAGCAGAGCCACCGTGCCCGGATGGGTGTGATACGACGCGAGTATCAACAGGGTGTCGCCGCGATCGTTGGTGAGATTCACCGGGCCGCCCGCACCCAGAAACCGTCGTAGCAAGTCTGTTTCGCCCTGCCGAGCCCAATCGAATGCGGCACGGAGAACGGCGATCTCGTTCTCGGTCAGGTCTACGGATTCGTCGTGCGACATGGTCTCGCCGATACCCGTGACCTGCGGGAGCGAAACGGGCACCGCGCAGCGTTTCCGGACGGGACAGGTGGGTATCGCACCCGTCATGAACCAACAGGATGCCGCGTCCACTGCGCCTGTCGACGCCGATCCCGACGACCCACGAAAAGCGGATTCTCCTACCGAACTGACGAAGCCGTCGTGGATGTTCGTCTTGAAGAAGACCGCTCGCGAGTTCTCGCGCGATCAGTGCACCGACCTCGCAGCCGCACTCACGTACTACGCCGTGTTGTCCCTGTTTCCGGCGATCCTGGCGGTGGTGTCACTGCTCGGTGTCTTCGGGCAGGGTCAAGCCACCGTCGACGGTGTGTTGCAGATCGTCGGCGATCTGGGCCCCTCGTCGGCGGTCGACACGTTGCGCGGCCCCATCGAGCAGTTGGTCCAGGCTCCCGCTGCCGGGTTCGCTCTCCTCACCGGTGTTGCCGGCGCGTTGTGGTCGGCCTCGGGTTACGTCGGAGCATTCGGCCGTGCGATGAATCGCATGTACGAGGTCGAAGAAGGCCGACCGGTATGGAAGCTACGGCCGGTGATGCTACTGGTCACGCTCGTCGGTCTGCTGCTGGTCGCGTGCGCTGCGGTGATGCTGGCCATCAGTGGTCCGATCGCGTCGGCTGTGGGGGACACGATAGGCCTCGGTGACACCGCGTTGACCGTCTGGAACATCGCTCGCTGGCCGATCGTCCTTGTGATAGTCGTTCTGGCCGTGGCCATTCTGTACTACGCGACCCCCAATGTTCAGCAACCGAAGTTCCGATGGATCTCGTCCGGCGCGGCACTTGCCATTCTGGTGTGGATCCTGGCATCGGTGCTGTTCGGGTTCTACGTCGCGAACTTCGGAAGCTACAACAAGACCTACGGCTCGCTCGCCGGCGCGATCGTGTTCCTGCTGTGGTTGTGGATCACCAACCTGGCCTTGTTGTTCGGCGCGGAGCTCGATTCTGAGCTGGAACGTGGTCGTCAGTTGCAGGCGGGAATGGTTGCGGAAGAACGACTTCAGCTTCCCCCGCGCGATACCCGCGTGTCGGACAAGAACGAACAGAAGGACGCCGATGCCGTCGAGCAGGGTCGCCGTCTACGTCTGGCACACGAACAGAACGACTCCCCCGATGCGCCGACCGCAGAACAAGCGGATCGGCCACGTACGAGAACAGGAGATGTCATGACCGACCGTTCTGCACCGCCACCCGATACCAGGGCGGCGTCGACTCGACCGGTGAGCGACCTGTCGACGGTCCAGCTCGTCGAGAGGTTGACCGACCAAGTGTCGACCCTCGTCCGGACCGAAATTCGATCGGGCCTCGACGAGGTCAAGAGCAAGGGCACACGCGTCGGCGTCGGTATCGGCATTTCCGGCGCGGGGGCACTACTGCTGTTCTTCGGCGTCGCCACGCTGATCGCGACCGCCGTGCTCGGTCTGGCCACCGTCGTCGCACCGTGGCTCGCCGCGTTGATCGTCGCCGTGGTGGTGCTCGTCGTCGGCGGCATCCTCGCCGCAGTCGGCGCGTCTCGCGCGAAAAACGCACTCCCACCGGTTCCCGCCGACACGGCGGCAAGCGTGAACGACGACATCTCTGCGATCAAGAAAGGTATCCGATGAGTGGAAAGCACGCCGAGACACCGGAACCCGACGACCTACCCAGCGTCGAGGAACAACGTGCGGACGTAGCCGAGACCGTCGCGGCGCTCGCGGCCAAGGCCGACGTACCTGCCCGCGTCGCCAACGAGGCGTCGTTCCAGGCCGAGCGGGCGAAGACGGCGGCACAGAAGAACCCGCAGGTGATTGCCGCAGCCATCGGTGCGGTGGTGGCGGGAACCATCGTGACGATCATCATTCGCAGACGACGATCCCGGAGGATTTTCCGATGAGCGCAGTATCGAAGGCCATGTACAAACCTCTCGCCCTGGCGACCAGCGTGCTGGGTGGTATCGCGGCGGGCGCCGTGTTCAAGCAGATCTGGAAGTACGTGGGCGACAACGACGTCGAAGCTCCCGACCCGAAAGATCTGAACCGGTCGGTACAGGAAGTGTTGCTGGCAGCGGCAATTCACGGAGCCGTGTTCGGAATCGTCAAGGCAGCCGTGGATCGTGCAGGTGCCACCGGCTACCGCGCACTCGCGCACGAAGACCCGTCCTGAAGGTTTCGAGCAACCACCGAAAGGAAATACACCCCTCATGACCCAACCCAACCACGACGAACCGAACCTCGACGACGTCATCGTTCCGACCGAGGAAGTGCATCCGGACCATCGCGAGCACGCGAAGGAACCGAAGCACCTCGACGACACGGAGCTGGACGCCCGCACCGAACACGAGCGTGAGGAAACCGGCGCCGACGAGTGACGCCGACACCGAACGGGGGCCGCGAGATTCATCTCGCGGCCCCCGTTTCACGTCAGCGGACCACTCTGAACGTCCGAAGTGACTTGTCGGTGGCGTCGGGGACGTTCATTCCCGCGGCGATACCGGTCGTGAGATAATCGACGACCCCGTCGGTCAGCTCCTCCCCCGGCACCGCGACCGGGATACCAGGCGGGTACGGGGTGAGTTGTTCGGCCACGATCCGTCCCGGGGCGTTCTTCGCGTCCACCATTTCCGTGTCGCCGAAGAATGCGTCGCGGGGCAACATCACCGAGCGCAAAGAAAGATCGTTCGGATCGGGCAGGTACATCTCGTTCGGGGCGTCGAAAGCAGCTGCAGCAGAAGACAATCCACGTAACGCGGCGTACAGTCTCTCGGCGGTGGCCTCGCTGTCGGCGAACGAGAACGTCGCCAGGATTCTGCGGTGATCGCTCATCCCGATGTCGAGGTGATGCGTGTCCCGCAGCCAATCCGCGCACTGATATCCACTCACACCCATCGACGACACGTCGATCATCACCTGCAGCAGATCGAGATCCTTCGACGCCTCGGCCCCGATCAGTTCGTCCTCGAGAACGCTGAGGCCGTCGATCTCCGAAATCTCGCGACGCGCCGACCTGGCGAGCGCGAGCGCCGAGCCGAGCAACTCCGAACCCTGCTCGACCATCTGGCGGCGCCACCCGTCCATCGCCGCGTAGACCAGGACGTTCGGACTGGTCGTCATCAACAGGTCGGCACACAACGCGACATGGCGGTCGTCGACGAGGTCACCTTGAACGTGATACACCGATCCCTGCTCGAATCCCGCACCCATCTTGTGCACGCTCACGACACAGATATCCGCGCCCGCGTCCATCGCCCACGTCGGAAGGTCGTCGTGGAACGGCAGATGCGCACCCCACGCCTCGTCGACGATGAGCGGTTTGCCACGTTCGTGGCAGATGTCGGCAATCGCAGCGATGTCGGCGCACGTGCCGTACGGCGTCGGGCTGACGATCAGCGCGCCGGCCGCGTCGGGATTGTCGTCCCAGGCTCGGCGCACCTGCTCGGGCGACGGTGGATGCGAAATGTGGTGGTCGGTATCCCAGCGCGGCGGGATCCAACGCGGTCTGACACCGCTGAACACCAGGCCTGCGACGATCGCCTTGTGACTGTCCCTGGCGACGAGCAGACCACCGTCGTCGTTGCCCGCCACCGCCATCATCGCGGCCTTGACGGACAGCGAACTGCCGCACGTCGAGAAGAACGCCGAGCGCGCGCCGACGGCCGATGCCATCAATTGTTCTGCACGCGTGAGATATTCGTTCGACGAGTGCCGATCGTCCATGCCGCCCGACGCCAACAGATCGGATCTGAAACTCGCAGCGCCGAGTACGTCGGTCACGCGTGGGTCCACACCGACTCCCTGCCGGTGTCCGGGCGGCGTGAAACCGTAACGGTCGTCGCGGTGGTAGCGGGCGACAGCGTCCAACAGAGGTGTTTCCGATTGGTTCACGTGGGGGGCCATACCCGGTCACGAGGTCGACCATTCCTGGCCCGTTTCGCCCTGTTCGGCGCAGGGTAGGCAGGGTGCATGCCTACCTCCGAATCCACCGTACCGACGCCGTCGGCTGCCCCGACGGTGCCGGCGGGCCCTGTCGTGACGGGAGTAGCCGCCGCCCGGCTTCTGGCGAAACTCTCGGGGCCGTTGGTGGCAGGCGGTGTCATCGCACGAAGACGAACGGTGATGCCGCTGCTCGAGAAGCGCCAGAGCGATGCCGACACCGTCGAGACGATGCTGGAACTGCGCAGCGAGTACGGACCCGGTCCGCTACGCCTCGAGTTGCCGGGGAGGACGGTCGTCGTTCCGTTGACGGCGGGCGACGTCGAGCGCGTTCTGGCGCAGTCCCCCGAGTTGTTCACCCCCGCCAACCGGGAGAAGCGCGCCGCGCTCAGCCCGTTCCAACCCCACGGTGTGTTGATCTCTCGCGGACGTGCTCGCGAATCACGACGGACGTTCAACGAACAGGTGCTCGACAGCGATCTGCCACTGCACCATCTGGCCGGTTCGCTCGCTCCGACGATCCGCGAAGAAGCAGGCAACATCGTGGCCGAGGCGAGCGGCAACGACGGTCTGCTCGACGCGAGTGTGTTCGTCGAGGGGTGGTGGCGGATGGTACGACGTGTCGTGCTCGGTGACGGCGCGCGCGACGACGATGCCGTGACGGATGATCTCTGGACACTGCGGGGCGACGGCAACTGGTCGTACCTACGCCCGCTGCGGCGTCGCGTGCGCGATCGTTTTCTCGACCGCCTGTACGAGTACGTCGACGACGCCGAACCGTTGAGTCTTGCGGGGGCCGTCGCGGCGGCACGACCGGACTCGACGGTCGATCCGGTGGGTCAGATTCCGCACTGGCTTTTCGCGTTCGACGCGGCCGGGATGGTCGCGCTCCGCGCACTTGCCGTGCTGTCCGCGCAGCCCGAGCACATGCGGCGTGCTCGTGACGAAATCGCCGAGATGGATCTGTCTCAGCCGCAGGTACTTCCGTATCTGCGGGCCTGCATTCTGGAATCCGTTCGTCTGTGGCCGACGACCCCGGCGATTCTGCGCGATTCGACGACCACGACGCACTGGGGTGAGGGCGACCGCCGAATCGACATCGAGTCGGGTGCAGCCTTCCTGATCCTGACGGCGTTCTTCCACCGGGACCGGACGAGCATCGATTTCGCCGACGATTTCACACCCGATGCGTGGCTCGACGGTCGCATGAGCACACAACGCGCGGTGGTGCCGTTCAGCGCCGGTCCAGCCCGGTGCCCCGGACAGAATTTCGTTCTGTTCACCACGAGCATGATGCTCGCGAACCTGATCGAATCGCTGCCCGACCTTCGACAGCAGTCGACACCGTCCCTCGGCGGCGAGTCACCCCTTCCGGCAACGCTGAACCACTTCTCGATCGCACTGAAAGCTCACTGACATGGGCCGGGAACCCGTTCCGACGTTCGGGGTGGAGGAGGAGTTGCTGCTCGTCGATCCGAACACCGGGATCCCGTCGATGCAGAACGAGGTGGTTGCGGACAATGCACGTCAGCTCGGTCTCTCGCTACAGCTGGAGCTCACACCGTGTCAGATCGAGACCGCGTCGAGCGTCCTGCACACGTCGGCGGAACTGGCCGAGTCGCTGGCCCGGTCTCGTTCGACGGCAGCCGTGGCCGCGCGTCGTGCGGGTGCCGCGTTACTTCCCGCCGGGGTCCCTCCACTGCTTCCGGAGTTGGGCCCTATCACCGACACCAAACGGTACCGACGGATCGCGGACGAGTACGGCATGATCGCGCTCGAACAGGGAGTGTGCGGAGCCCACGTGCACGTCGCGGTTCCCGACCGGGAATTCGGTGTCGCAGTGAGCAATCACGTGCGTCCATGGTTGCCGGTTCTGCTTGCGTTGACGGCGAACTCGGCTCTCTACGCGGGCCGCGACACCGGTTACGCCAGCTGGCGATCGGTGCTGTGGTCACGGTGGCCGAGTGCAGGCCCTCCCCCGTACTTCGACTCCGTCGACCACTACGACGCGCTGATCCGCCAGATGTTCGACGTCGGAGCCATTCTCGACGACGGGATGGTCTACTGGGACGTCCGACCGTCGATGAATTTTCCGACGCTGGAGATCCGCGTCAGTGACGTACCGGCGAACACGTCGGACACGGTCCTGTTGGCGGTGCTCGTGCGCGCGTTGGTCATGACGGCGTCCGACGCGATCGATCGTGGCGCCTCTGCACCGCGCGTGGCGGAACATGCTCTGCACTGGGCATACTGGCGTGCAGCCAGGGACGGCCTCTCGGACCGACTGGTCGATCCTGCCACCGGGCGGCTCGGCACCGCTGCCGGCGCACTCGATTCCCTCGTGTCCTACGTGACAGGAGCACTGGAGACGACCGGCGAGCGCGACCTCGTCGACTCGGCTATTCGACGAAACGTCCAGCACGGCAACGGGGCTCGTCGCCAACGCGATGCAGTGAAGACATCGGGAGCGATCACCGACGCTGTTCTCGACCTGATCGAAGGATGATTCGATGCGTGTGGCCATCACCGGTGCGACCGGAAACGTCGGGACGACGCTCCTGCGGCGACTTGCGGGCGAGGACGTCGACGTCGTCGGAATTGCTCGTCGGCGCCCGCCGGAAACCGATCCCTACGCCGGCGTGCAGTGGCACGAAATCGATCTCGCCGACGCCGATGCGGAGAACCGGCTCGTCCCGATTCTGACCGGAGTCGACGCGGTGATACATCTCGCGATCGGATTTCAGCCCATGCGTGAGCGAGACTATCTGCGCCGCACCAACGTAGGGGGAACCGAGGCGGTCGCGAACGCGGTGGGACGGGCCGAGGTCGGCCGACTGATCCACATGTCGTCGAGCGGGGTGTACTCGCCCGGCGCCTACGGCCGCCGCGTCGACGAGACCTGGCCGCGGGACGGCGTTCCGTCGTCGACGTACAGCGTCGACAAGGCGGCCGCGGAACAGGTGCTCGACCGTTTCGAGACGCGCGCTACCGGAACGACAGTCGTCCGTCTCAGACCCGGGCTGATCGGCCAGTACGCGTTCGGCAGTGCGCTGCTTCGGTATTCGCTACCCGACCTCGTGCCGTCGTGGGTCGTGGATCGCGTGCCGGTTCTGCCGATGGACCGGTCGATCACGATTCCTGCCGTGTCGACGAGCGACGTCGCCGACGCGATTCTCGCTGCGTTGACCTGTCCCCGCAGCGACGCGTTCAACCTGTCCGCGCCGACTCCTGTTCGCACCGCAGATTTCGAAGCCACCTTGTCCGCGCATGCGATTCCCGTTCCGCGCGTCGCCATGCGCGCCGTGGCGGCGGCGACGTTCACCACGAGGCTGCAGTCCGTGCACCCGGGGTGGATCGATCTCGCATACGAGACTCCCCTGCTCGACACACGCCACGCCGAGACGGTACTGAAGTGGGCGCCGACGCTCGACGGGCCCGAAGTGCTGGCGGAGACGATCCGCGGTATGCGCCAGGGGGCAGCCGCATCCAGCCCGCCTCTGCGCGCACGGACGTTCCTGGATCGCATCGGCTCGGCTCTCGGCCGAGGTCCGGTGTCACGGCGCCGCGAACCCTGACGAGCGGGGTTTCACCCCGCGGGCGCACGGGTATCGGGCGGACAGGGGGAAACGCTTGTAGGAGGTTTTCTTTCATGTCGACAAGTCCCGAGGAGCGCATCGACGTCCGCGACGATCTGTCGGAATTGTGCGAAGAATTGTCGGAGTTGGCTCTGGAACATTCGATCGCGGTCGCCACGGTCGAGTCTCTGACCGCAGGCAATCTCGCCGCCATGCTCGGCAAGGCCCCGTCTTCGGGTGACTGGTTCCGAGGCGGAATCGTCGCCTACGACGCCGATGTCAAGCACTCGCTTCTCCGCGTTCCCGAAGGTCCGGTCGTCAGTGAGGTCTCGGCCGCCACGATGGCCCGTTCTGCGTGCGAACTGCTCGGCGCCGACATGGCCATTGCCGTGACCGGCGAGGCAGGGCCCGAGACACAGGAGAACGAACCGCCGGGGACGGTATGGGTGGGCATGTGCGACCGAGGCGTCGTCACCACCGAACGCAAGCAGTTCGACGGTGAGCCTGAAGAGATTCTGGCACAGACGTTGTCGCTCTCCATCGAATCTTTGGTGGGCCATGCTCGCCGACGCTCCGCCTGAACGATCCACCACATCCTTCGACCGAGACAGGGATAACACGCCGAATGGACACCTCATTGCGTTCACACATCCAGCACGAGCTCGCCGTGAAGCCGGCGATCGACCCCGAGAACGAGATTCGCGACCGAGTCGAGTTCCTGGCGGACTACCTCCGCGCCAGCGGAACCCGTGGGTTCGTACTCGGTATCAGCGGTGGACAGGACAGCACTCTGGCGGGTGCCCTCGCACAACGTGCCGTGCGTGACGTCGTGGCGTCCGGTGAAGAGGCCGAGTTCGTCGCCGTGAGGCTGCCGTACGGTGTGCAGGCAGACGAGGACGACGCCATCACCGCCGTCGAGTTCATCGGACCCGACCGCACGGTCACCGTCGACATCAAGGACGCAGTCGACGCGTCGGCGCGCGCGGCTGCGAAAGCCCTGGGCGTGGACCGCCTCGACGACTTCGTGCGCGGCAACGTCAAGGCACGTGAGCGCATGATCGCGCAGTACGCGATTGCAAGCCAGGACAACCTCCTGGTCATCGGGACGGACCATGCTGCCGAGGCCGTCACCGGGTTCTTCACCAAGTACGGCGACGGCGGAGCCGACGTGACACCGCTCGAGGGCCTCACCAAACGGCAAGGAGCGCAACTCCTTCAGTTCATGGACGCACCCGAGTCCACCTGGAAGAAGGTGCCGACGGCCGACCTGGAGGACGACCGCCCGGCCCTGCCGGACGAGCAGGCACTCGGCGTCACGTACGCACAGATCGATTCCTACCTCGACGGCGGAGATGTCGACGACGACGCCGTCGCCGTCATCGAACGCTGGTACACGAAGACCAGGCACAAGCGCACGACCCCGGTCGCGCCGACCGACCGATGGTGGCGCCGAGAGCCAGGCGAGTGACCGATCTCGGACCCTCCTCGGCTACAACGGTTCTGACCAGGGAGCAGTACCTCGACCGGTGGCGCGTTCTGCACGGACAGTACGACCAGAACGCCTCGTCGCTGGTGCGGCCGTGGCTGAGCGCCGTCTACCGCCTGTCGGCGCCGCTCGCACGGAAACATCTGTCGCCCGACATCGTCACGGCCGCGGGCGTGGCGACGGCGGCGGGCGCGGCCGCAGCGTCGTGGACCGGCGGCGCGTGGCTGTTCCTCGCCGCCGCGCTCGTCCTCGTCGCCTCCGTGCTCGACGGTATCGACGGCGCAGTGGCCGTGATCTCGCGACGGGACGACGCGTGGGGTTTCGTCGTCGACACCGTGGCCGATCGCTGCAGCGATCTGTTGATTCTGGCGATCGTCGGATTCGCCGGTGCCCCATGGCCACTCGTCGCCGTGATGATGGCTTTCACCATGATCCACGAGACCCTTCGTGCACGTGCAGGCGCGGCCGGGCTGCGCGAGGTCCTCGTGATCACGGTGTGGGAACGGCCGTCGCGAGTGGTCACGTCGATACTGATCGCTGTCACCGCCGCGGCAGTGCCGTCGGCCGCAGTCACGACGTCGACACTGGGCGCAGTGGTCGGCGCTGTACTAGCCGCGTGCGGGCTACTTCACTTGGCGATCGCTGTCCGACGCGCCCTGCGGGGACGCGTCGTCGAACCACCATCCCAGTTCGTCGATGGCAAGCGTCAGAGCCCACCCGACGAGCAGTAACACGTGCAGCAGGAACATCCACAGTCCTGCTGCGATCACGGCTCCGATCACGGTCAGCCCCCCGAAGGGAGCACCGAGATCGACCGGTATCGCCAGGAACAGCACGAACCCCTGCGCGAACCCGGCCAGGAACGACGCGGTGACCAACGCTCCGGCGGCAACGACCGTCGCGCGCGGGAGACCGGGACCGACGACCGCGAAGACCCAGCTCACGGCGACTGCGAGCACGAGCCACGTTCCGATGAATCCGATCCACACCCGCAGCGCCAGACTGCCCACGCCTCCCGAGGTGGTCGCGTCGGCCAGCCACTCCGCGAGACGCAGCATCACCACGACGAGGAACGGCGCCAACAGGACGAACGGGAGGACGAGGGCTCGGCCACGCCAGCCCGTCAGATTCTCGTCGACGGGACGGTACGCCACGAGCGCGCGCCGAAGCCCTTCTCCGTAGAACGTCGCCGGGAAGATCGCGATCAGGACTCCCAGCAACGACAACGTTGCGCCGGCCTCTGCCAGCGTGATGACCGCCGACCGTGCGCCGAGCGCATCGGGTAGCAACTCGGCGACGTCGGCCATGCGGGACAGCACCCATTCCGGAGACGTGACGACAGTCGCTGCGCGCAAGGCCAACAGCAACACGGGTACGACGGCGATCGCCGCGTAGAAGGTCAATCCTCCCGCGACGAGAGACAGGTCCGACGCACCCAATCGGGTGGTCATGTTCCGCCGAACCGACCGCAGCCACTCCGAGTGCATCGTCACCGTCACCTTCTCCTCGCGTCGAGAGGGCGCATACCCGCGTACGTCGTCCCCACGCGCCCGCGGTTTCCCGATGCGACCGACGGGTAATGCGGCACAGGTGAACAGACTGGACCCGATCACGACCTCGACCGACATTCCCACTTTCGACGTCCTGGTCATCGGAGGCGGGAACGCCGGTATCAGCGCCGCTGCCCGAGCGATCCGAACGGGCATACGAGATGTCGCGGTGATCGAACCACAGCAGGTACACACCTACCGTCCGTTGTTGTCCTACGTCGGCGCCGGGCAGGCCACGCTGAACGAGGCGCAACGCACGCAACGGTCCGTGATCCCACGAGGTTGTACGTGGATCGAAGACTCGGCGACCGTCGTCGACGCACCGAACAACACGGTCACGTGCGCGTCAGGACGCCGATTCCGCTATCACGACCTCGTGCTCGGTCCCGGACTCGTACCGGACGACGACGAACTCCCCGGCACTGCCGAGGCCGTCGACTCGCCCGGAGTGGCCAGCAACTATCTCGACCGCGCCGACAAGACCTGGACACTGGTGGAGAACATGCCTGCGTTCGGGCACGCCGTGTTCACGGTGCCGCGGCCGCCGGTCAGCTGCACCGGGACGACACTGAAACCTCTGTTTCTGGCGGCGTCGCACTGGCACCGCGTCGGCCGACTTTCGGGCATCGAGATCACTCTGCTCGTCGACCGTCCTCGCCTGCTCGGAGTCCCGGAGCTCGACGCTGTGCTGATGGATCGGTTGCAGCAACTCGGGGTTCACCTCCACTTCGACACGACGGTCGTGTCGCTCGAACCGGCGTCTCGGCGGATCGAGACCGTCACCGCAGGCTCGACGCCGAGCACCGTCGAGTACGACTTCCTGCATCTCGTACCGCCGTTTCGTGGACCTCGATGGATCACCGAATCGAACCTGAGTGCCGACGGCATGCACGGGCTCGTCGACGTCGATCCCCACACGTTCCGGCATCGCACGCACCCGAACATCTGGGCCGTCGGCGATGGCGCGTCGATCGACACAGACCCGTCGGGTGGCGGTCTGCGCAAACAGGTTTCGGTGCTCGTCGACAACATCCATGCGACGCGTGAGGGTCGGGCCACGTCGACGTACGACGGTTACACGGTCGCCCCGATCCCGCTGGACGACCGTCATCTCGTCGCCGCCGAATTCGACCGCGCCGGAAGACTGTCGTCGTCGCTGCCCTCGTTCCTCGACCCGCTCACGCCCCGCCGATCCGCGTTCGCATTCGACAGATACGGTCTACCCCAGATCTACTGGCACTCGATCCTCCGCGGTCGAGTCTGAGTCACGAACGCACCGAGAGGATTTCATTCATGACCGCACCCGGTAGGCCGCATGTCCTCGTCATCGGCGGAGGCTTCGGCGGCCTGTACGCGGCAAAGCGACTGCGCCACAGCGACGTGGCCGTCACCGTACTCGAACGAGGCACCAGCCACGTGTTCCAACCGTTGCTCTATCAGTGCGCGACGGGTCTCGTGTCCGAGGGTTCCATCGCGAGCCCGCTGCGACATCTGTTGCGGCATCAGGACAATGCCCATGTCGCTCTCGGTGAGGCCTCGGCCATCGACGCCGAAGCGCGCATCGTCACGGCCAGCCGATTCGACGGGTCCACGTACGAGTTGAAGTACGACTTCCTCGTGGTCGCCGCCGGGATGCAGCAGGCCTACCACGGTCACGAGGAATACATCCAGTACGCGCCCGGCATGAAAACTCTCGACGACGCCCTGACGATCCGACGGAAGTTGATTGCCGCGTTCGAGATGGCCGAATCGCTCCCGACTGCCGAGGAGCGACAGCCCTGGCTGACGTTCGCGGTCGCGGGCGGCGGGCCCACCGGTGTCGAATTGGCCGGTCAGATACGGGAACTCGCGACGAGGGCACTGTCGCACGAGTTCCGTTCGATCGACCCGCGCGAGGCAAGGGTGTTGCTCTTCCACGGCGACGATCGAGTTCTGCCGTCGTTCGACAGGAAACTGTCGGCGGCGGCTCAGAAGACCTTGGACATCGTGGGCGTCGAAACGCACCTCGGCGTGCACGTCACCGACGTCACCGAGACCGATGTCGAGACCACGACGAAAGCCGAACCGAAGACGAAGACCCGGTACGACGCGCGCACGGTGTTGTGGACGGCGGGTGTCGAGGCCGTGCCGTTCGCGCGCACGTTGGCGACAGCGCTCGGCGTCGATCCTGACCGGTCCGGCCGGATTTCCGTCGGGCCCGATCTGTCGGTCCCCGGACATCCGAACGTCTGGGTGGTCGGCGACATGATGGCGAAGGACGACCTGCCGGGCGTGGCCGAGGTGGCGATGCAGGGCGGACGCCACGTCGGATCGGTCATCGCGGCGGAGCTCGAGCACCCGGGCAACGCCCGAGCTCCGTTCAAGTATCGCGACCTCGGCAGCGCGGCCTACATCGCGCGCGGACACGCGCTCGTGCAGGCCGGACCGCTGCGCATGTCCGGTTTCCTCGGATGGCTGTCGTGGGGGTTCATTCACATCGCGTTCCTGTCGGGAGCCAGGAATCGCGTCGGGACTCTCGTCAACTGGGCGGCCACGCTGGCCACCAACTCGAGACGCGAGCGAGCCATCACCTACGGGGATCCGGAAACCGCCCGCAAGCCCTACAGCTGACGGGTCAGTCGATCAGTTCCGCGTTGCGTAGTGCGGCGCGAACGTCGGCGTGATGCCATTCGTCCAGTTCGACGAGAGGCAGGCGAATACCTCCGGACATCAATCCCATCTCGGCGAGGGCCCACTTGACCGGGATGGGATTGGGCTCGGCGAACAGGGCGCTGTGCAGACCGGCAAGGGTCGCGTCGATGTCCGACGCCGTGTCCGCGTCACCCGCGAGGGCGGCGGCACACATCTTCGCCATCGCGTCCGGTGCGACGTTGGCCGTCACCGAGATGTTGCCGTGGAAGCCCGCGAGCATGCTGGCTCGTGCGGTCGAGTCGTCGCCCGAGTACAGCCCGAAATCGGGCAGTTCGAGAGCCACGAGATCGCGCGTTCGATCCAGGTCTCCCGACGCTTCCTTGATGCCGACGATGTTCGGCAGCTCGGCGAGCCGGGCGACGGTGGACGGCAGCATGTCGCAACCGGTCCGCGACGGGACGTTGTAGAGGTACTGAGGAAGGTCGACTGCCTCACCGATCGCCTTGAAGTGGCGGTACAGGCCTTCCTGAGGGGGCTTGATGTAGTACGGGGTGACCAGGAGTGCGCCGTCGGCGCCTGCGACGCGGGCCGCCTCCGTCAGGTGGATGGCCTCGTCGGTGGAATTCGCGCCGGTGCCCGCGATCACGGGGATCCGTCCTGCGACGACATCGATGGTGCGTCGGATGACGTTCTCGTGTTCGGACACCGACAGGGTCGACGACTCACCCGTCGTTCCGACCGACACTATCGCCGAGGTACCGCCGCTGATCTGTCGCTCGAGCAGGGAATCCAGCGACGGGTAGTCGACGTCGCCGCTGTCGGTCATGGGCGTGACGATCGCAACGATGCTTCCGGTGATCACGGTGGGGCTGCCTTCCTCGGGTCTGTGGTTCGTCCCGAATCGTAGTCGACCGCAGCGTCACGGCACCTCGACCATCGCCGCTGCTCGGTCGTGCCGACCGTCACCGACGTGTGTCGAACCGTTACCGTCGAGAGATGGAATCCCCCATACCCGACTATCTGGACACCGTGCTCGCCGAATGCCGATCGGTCGACGGTGGTTCGATCGAGAGCGGCAACCGCCGACTGGCTGCGGCCGATCCGGACATGTTCGGGGTCGCGATCGCCACCGTCGCAGGCACGGTCTACACCGCCGGTGACGCCGACGTCGAGTTCTCGATTCAATCGATCGCCAAGACGCTGGCGTATGCACTGGCGATTGCCGACAACGGCCTCGATGCGATGTCCGACGTCGTCGACGTCGAACCGTCCGGCGACTCGTTCAACGAGATCTCGCTCGAACCGGGATCCGGTAGACCACGCAACGCACTGATCAACGCCGGTGCACTCGCAGTACACGCGATGGTGCGTGCCGACTCGGCGCGTGAGCGCGTCGAACGTATCCGCGCGCTGCACAGTGCACTCGCGGGTCGTGAATTGTCCATCGACACAGCCGTGTACGAGTCCGAGCTCGATGCCGACGACCGCAACACCGGAATCACCCACCTGCTGAAGGCCGTCGGTGTGCTCGGAGCAGATCCCGATGAGGTCGTCGACGGCTACGCGGCGCAATGCGCCATCTCCGTCACCTGCCGCGACCTCGCCGTCATGGCCTCCGTGATGGCGAACGGTGGGCTCGAACCCGGTTCCAGTACACGACTTCTCGACCTCTCGGTCAACAGCCACGTCCTGTCCACCATGACGACGTGCGGCATGTACGACGGCACGGGAAGCTGGATCTCCACGGTCGGCATTCCGGCCAAGAGCGGAGTCTCGGGTGCGATCATCGGCGTGCTCCCCGGCCAGGTCGGCATCGCCGTGGTGTCGCCCCGCCTCAACGAGCACGGCAACAGCGTGCGCGGCGTCGCTGTCTTCGAGCGGCTGTCTCGCGATCTCGAACTGCACATGATGCACGTCTCGCCGTCGGGAATGTCCTCGCTGCGGACTGTCGACGAGAGCGACGACGCGACGGTCCTCGAATTGCAAGGAGACCTGCGCTTCGCCGGCGCCGAGTCGGTTCTCGCACGTCTCGGAAACGGCATACCGTCGCACCACCGCATCAGGCTCGACTTCGAGCACGTGCGCGCCGTCGACGACGCCGCGAGACGATTGCTGCTGGAGGCGATGGACCGACTGCGATCGGAGGGCCACGACGTCGATGTATCGGACCCGCACGATCTGCTCGAACCGGCCGACACGTAGTCAGTCCAGTCGAAGAGCGCCGAACACCATGTCCCGCAACAGAGGTCGAGTCTGCTTCGACGGGGATCTGCCGGCACTGTAGGGCGTCGAGTTGATCAGTCCGAACACCGCGTGCGCCTTCGTCCTTGCGTCCGACTCGCCGAGTGTCGCGTCCGCGTCGCACAGCGCGGACACCCACAATTCGACGTATTCACGCTGCTTGCGTCGGACCGACCGGCGCGGCGTCTCGGGCAGAGACTCCAGATCACGGTCCTGAATTCGGATGAGCGCGGGCGAGGCGAACGCGAAGTCCAGATGGAAATCGATCAGGCGCTCCACCGTGGCGTCGCTCGGCGCATGCTCGTCGACGACGGCGCGGCCACCGTCGAGCAGGTACTGCGAAATTCCGACGAGCAATTCGACCAGGACGGCTTCCTTGCCCGAGAAGTGCCGATAGACCGCTGGTCCGCTGATACCGACGGCTGCTCCGAGATCCTCGAGGCGCACCGACGAGAAACCGCGCTCGGCGAACAACGACGCCGCTGCCTGCAGGAGTTGCTCACGACGCTCGGCCTTCTTCTGGTCACGGGACGTCGCGGGCTTGTCTTCGAGCCCGGGGTCGGTCGGTGTCGCCATCTGTCGTCGCCTCTCTGGACATCTCAGTTAATCGTAGTTTACTATTGCAATCAGTTATTCCGAGTTAACTGAAATCGTGTTCCGACAGACGAGACCACCGAGGACGCGCACCACCATGGCTATCGACACCGCTGCCAACAGGGCAGACCACGAGCTGCTGACTGCCCAGCTCTCCGAGCGGCTCGCCTTGGCGGCACTCGGCGGGAGCGAGAAATCCCGAGAGCGCCACGTCGCACGCGGCAAGCTGCTCCCCCGTGACCGCGTCGACGAACTACTGGACCCGGGCAGCCCGTTCCTCGAAATCGCTCCACTGGCCGCCAACGGTCTGTACGACGACGAATGCCCCGGTGCAGGCATGATCGCCGGCATCGGCCGCGTCTCCGGACGCGAGTGCGTCGTCGTGGCGAACGACGCAACGGTCAAGGGCGGCACCTACTACCCCATGACCGTCAAGAAGCACCTACGCGCGCAGGAGATCGCGCTGCAGAACACTCTGCCGTGCATCTACCTCGTCGACTCCGGAGGAGCATTCCTTCCCCGTCAGGACGAGGTGTTTCCCGACCGCGACCACTTCGGCCGCATCTTCTACAACCAGGCCAACCTGAGCGCCAAGGGAATTGCCCAGATCGCCGCGGTCATGGGTTCGTGCACGGCAGGTGGTGCGTACGTACCCGCGATGAGCGACGAGGCGGTCATCGTCCGAAACCAGGGCACCATCTTCCTCGGCGGCCCGCCACTGGTGAAAGCCGCGACCGGTGAGGTCGTCACAGCCGAGGAGCTCGGCGGCGGCGATCTGCATTCGAAGATCTCCGGAGTGACCGACCACCTCGCCGACGACGATCGCGACGCGCTACGCCGCGTCCGGAAGATCGTCTCCACACTCGGTCCGCGCACGCCGCGCCCGTGGGACGTGATCGACGTTCGCGAACCCATTGCAGATCAGACCGAGCTCTACGACGTGGTCCCCACCGACTCCAGAACTCCGTACGACGTGCGCGAGGTCATCACCCGGGTCGTCGACGCGGGCGAGTTCGACGAGTTCAAGGCAGAATACGGCAAGACACTCGTCACCGGCTTCGCACACATTCACGGCCACCCCGTCGGGATCATCGCCAACAACGGCGTGCTGTTCGCCGAATCAGCCATGAAGGGCGCGCATTTCATCGAACTGTGCGACAAACGCAGCATTCCGCTGGTCTTTCTGCAGAACATTTCCGGATTCATGGTCGGCCGCGACTACGAAGCGGGCGGCATCGCCAAGCACGGCGCCAAGATGGTGACCGCAGTCGCGTGCGCACGGGTGCCGAAGCTGACCGTCGTCATCGGCGGGTCCTACGGTGCAGGTAACTACTCGATGTGCGGCCGCGCGTATTCCCCACGCTTTCTGTTCATGTGGCCGAACGCGCGCATCTCCGTCATGGGCGGCGAGCAGGCAGCCTCCGTCCTCGCGACCGTCCGCGGCGAACAACTCGACGCGGCAGGCACCCCGTGGACGAGTGACGACCAGGAATCGTTCAAAGCGCCCATCCGCGAGCAGTACGAAACCCAGGGCAACCCCTACTATTCGACGGCTCGGCTGTGGGACGACGGCATCATCGACCCGGCCGACACCAGAACCGTTCTCGGACTTGCGTTGTCGGCATGCGCCAACGCACCGCTCGAACCGGTTTCCTACGGCGTCTTCAGGATGTGACGACACACATGACCACGCAGATCGACACCGTTCTCATCGCCAACCGTGGCGAGATCGCAGTCCGCGTCGCACGCACGTTGCGGCGCTTGGGTATTCGCTCCGTCGCCGTCTACAGCGACGCCGACGCCGACGCTCGGCACGTCGCCGAAGCCGACACCGCGATCCGCCTCGGACCGGCGAACGCACGCGAGAGCTACCTCTCCATACCGAAGGTCATCGAGGCCGCCCGGATGACCGGCGCACAGGGCATCCACCCCGGATACGGCTTCCTGTCCGAGAACGCCGAGTTCGCCTCCGCATGCGAGGCCGCCGGTATCGCGTTCCTCGGCCCGTCCGCCCGCGCGATCGAGGTGATGGGCGACAAGATCACCGCCAAGGCCGCGGTCACCGAGTTCGGTGTCCCCGTCGTCCCCGGCATCTCGCGGCCGGGCCTGACCGACGCGGATCTGATCGCGGGTGCCGCCGACGTCGGCTTTCCGGTGCTCGTCAAACCCTCCGCAGGTGGCGGCGGCAAAGGCATGCGTCTTGTCGAGCGCGCCGAAGACCTGCCTGCTGCGCTGGCGAGTGCGCGTCGGGAGGCGTCGTCGTCGTTCGGCGACGACACTCTGTTCCTCGAGCGTTTCGTGCCCAGGCCCAGGCACATCGAAGTCCAGATCCTGGCCGACACACACGGCAACGTCATCCACCTCGGCGAGCGCGAATGCAGCCTGCAGCGCCGTCACCAGAAGGTGATCGAGGAAGCGCCGTCGCCGCTCCTCGACGCCGAGACCCGCGCCCGCATCGGTGAAGCAGCCTGCAACACGGCCCGTAGCGTCGACTATGCGGGTGCAGGCACCGTCGAGTTCATCGTTTCCGCCGACAGCCCAGACGAGTTCTTCTTCATGGAAATGAACACCCGTCTGCAGGTCGAGCACCCGGTCACCGAAATGGTCACCGGTGAGGACCTCGTCGAATGGCAGGTGCGTATCGCGGCGGGCGAGCACCTGACACTCGCACAGGACGACGTCACGCTCACCGGACACGCCATCGAAGCGCGCGTGTACGCCGAAGATCCGGGCCGTGGGTTCCTGCCCACCGGCGGCACCGTCGTCGGACTGCGTGAACCCGTCGGCGACGGCATCCGCGTCGACTCCGGGTTGCAGGTCGGCACCGAGGTCGGCAGTAACTACGACCCGATGCTGTCCAAGGTCATCGGGTACGGCCCCGACCGCGCTGCAGCACTGCGGACGTTGGACCGTGCCTTGGCCGACACCGCAGTCCTCGGAGTCGTCACCAACATCGAGTTCGCTCGATTCCTGCTCGCCGACAACGACGTTCGAGCCGGTGCGCTCGACACCGGCCTGCTCGATCGCCGCGCCCCGGACTTCACCGCATCGGCGGCACCGGACGAAGTGCTCGTGGCGGCCGCGTCGGTGTCCTGGTTGGCGACGTGGGACAGCCGCGGCGACGATCCGTGGTCGACGCCCAGCGGCTGGCGCGTCGGCGCGCATGCGCCGTACACGGTGCGACTGAAGACCGGTGACCGTTCGGTGCACGTCGCCATCACCGGAACGCCGACGTCGGCCAAGGTGACGCTCGACGACCAGCCGCCGATGGCATTGACCGCCGAGGCGTCGCAGAACACCGTCACCGTCGTGCTCGACGGCCGGCGAGACACCATGCGATTCAGCCGCGACGGAGCCGAGACGTGGATCTCGGATTCACGTGGAACGTGGGCATTGCGTCCCGTCGACGAGCCGAGCGTGCGCGAAACCGACGCGCATTCCGGCGACGCCGAGATCCTCAGCCCCATGCCGGGTTCCGTCATCGCCGTCGCAGCCGCGTCGGGCGACACGGTGACCGCGGGCAGTGCCGTCGTCGTCGTCGAAGCGATGAAGATGGAACACACGTTGACCACCCCGATCGACGGCACCGTCGAACTCGACGTCGCCGTCGGCGACCAGGTTCGAGTCGATCAGCTCCTGGCTCGTATCGTCCCCACCGAGAAGAACGAAGGTTGACAATGACCGACTACCTGTCGTCGGCGAATTTGCCCGACGAGTACCAGCAACTGGCGAAGTCGGTGAACGACTTCGCACGTACCGTCGTCGCACCGGTCTCGGCGAAACACGATGCAGAGCACTCCTTCCCGTACGAGGTCGTCGCGGGCATGGCGGAGATGGGGCTGTTCGGACTGCCGTTCCCCGAAGAATACGGCGGCATGGGCGGCGACTACTTCGCTCTCTGCCTCGCCCTCGAAGAACTCGGCAAAGTGGACCAGAGCGTCGCGATGACGCTCGAAGCCGGTGTGTCGCTCGGTGCGATGCCGGTGTTCCGATTCGGCAACGACGCCCAGAAGCAGGAATGGCTGCCGAAACTCACCAGCGGTACGGCGCTCGCCGCGTTCGGACTCACGGAACCAGGTGCAGGCAGCGACGCCGGCGGCACCAAGACCACGGCCAAGCGTGACGGCGGTGACTGGATCATCAACGGCAGCAAGCAGTTCATCACCAACTCCGGTACCGACATCACCGAGTTGGTCACCGTCACGGCAGTGACCGGGGTCGACGAGGCAACCGGTCGCAAGCAGATCTCGTCGATCCTGGTCCCGACGAACACTCCGGGTTTCGTCGCGGAGCCCGCGTACGACAAGGTCGGATGGAACGCGTCGGACACGCACCCGTTGAGCTTCACCGACGTTCGCGTCCCACAGGAGAACCTGCTCGGCGAGGAAGGGCGCGGGTACGCGAACTTCCTGCACATCCTCGACGAGGGTCGCATCGCGATCGCGGCGGTGTCGGTCGGCGCGGCACAGGGATGCGTCGACGAGAGCGTCAAGTACGCGAAGGAGCGCGAGGCGTTCGGGCAGCCGATCGCGAACAATCAGGCGATCTCGTTCAAGATCGCGCGCATGGAGGCGCGTGCCCACACCGCGCGGACGGCGTACTACGACGCGGCCGCATTGATGTTGGCGGGCAAGCCGTTCAAGAAGGCCGCATCGATCGCGAAGCTCGTCGCGTCCGAGGCAGCGATGGACAACGCTCGCGACGCCACGCAGATCCACGGCGGCTACGGATTCATGAACGAGTACACCGTTGCGCGGCACTACCGCGACAGCAAGATCCTCGAGATCGGTGAGGGCACCACCGAAGTGCAGTTGATGCTCATCGCCCGGGGACTCGGGCTGTGAGCGAGAAGCGCATTCTCCAGCGCGGGTTGTGGTTCGAGGAGATGGAACTCGGGGCCGTCTACGAACATCGCCCCGGGCGCACGATCACCGAAGCCGACAACACGCTGTTCACCACCCAGACGATGAACACGCAGGCGCTCCACCTCGACGCCGCGTACGCCGAGACGACCAGTTTCGGTGAGCGACTTGTCAATTCGATGTTCACCGTGTCCACACTCGTCGGCCTGTCGGTGGCACAACTGACGCAGGGCACCATCGTGGCGAATCTCGGCTTCTCCGAAGTGTCGTTCCCGAAGCCGCTGTTCCACGGCGACACCCTGTACGCGGAAACATCGATCTCGGACAAACGAGAATCCAAGTCACGCCCGGGCGAGGGCATCGTGACCTTCACGCACACCGGACGGAACCAGCACGGCGACATCGTCGCGGTTGCCGTCCGAAAGACGTTGGTACGTATGCGACCCGAGGAGGACGCGTCGTGACGTGGACACCGCCGGGACCTGCATGGTTGTTCTGCCCCGCGGACCGGCCCGAACGCTACTCCAAGGCTGCGGATCGGGCCGACGTCGTGATTCTCGATCTCGAGGACGCCGTCGCACCCGCGGACAAAGACGCTGCCCGGGAAGCACTCACGTCCACCCCCCTCGATCCCGAACGCACCGTCGTACGGATCAATGCGCATGGAACCGCAGACTGGACAGCAGACCTCGAAGCCCTGGACAAGACCGAGTATCGCGTCGTCATGCTGCCGAAGTGCGAAGCGGTGGAGCAGGTCTCGTCGTTGGCGCCTCGTGAGGTCGTCGTTCTCGTCGAGTCCCCGCTCGGCGCGATCTCGGTGGCCGATTCGTTGACAGCGCAGAACGCCGTCGGCGCGATGTGGGGCGCGGAAGATCTGGTCGCCGCGCTGGGTGGCAATGCGAGCAGATTAGCCGGTGGCGGTTACCGCGACGTCGCACGGCATGTCCGGTCGCAGACATTGCTTGCGGCCAAGGCACGGGGGCTTTTCGCACTGGATTCGGTCTTTCTCGACATTTCCAACCTCGACGGCCTTCGGGAGGAATCCGACGATGCGGTGGCGGTCGGTTTCGACGGCAAGGTGGCAATCCACCCGAGCCAGGTCCCGGTGATCCGCGAAGCCTACGCACCGACAGACGAGGACATCGAGTGGGCGACACGACTCCTCGCAGCGGTTCAGGACAACCGCGGGGTGTTCACGTTCGAAGGCCTCATGGTGGATGCGCCCGTAATCCAGCAGGCACGGCGCATCGTCGCACGCGTCCCCGGTGCGTGAAGTTCTTCACAACTACTAGGACTTCCACTACTAGGATGCCCGACCATCTAAGCTGACACTCGTGACCAGTGTTCAACCGCTGTACCCGGGTTTCGACGACCTCACGTCGTGGTCCGAGAGTGCCGCGTGCCGGAGTTCTGCCGGCGAGATGTTCTTCCCGTCGGGTGACGAGTACAGCGGGGCGTCGATCGAGGATGCCAAGCGTGTCTGTGGTCGATGCCCCGTCTCGAGGGAATGCCTGCGGCACGCGATGCTGAACGGTGAACAGCACGGCATCTGGGGTGGACTGACGCCCTCGGAACGACGACGAACCCGGTTGCCGCGCCTCACACGCCGGCCGATCCACAGCGTCGGGAGTTGACGTGCACGGCCACGAACTGGCTCCCCCACGAGGCACCGTCGCGCTCGACCTCGCGGCGACGCTCATCCGCGTTGCGAACACCATGCGGACGCGGCTCGACGAGGTCCTCGCAGGCCATCGCGTCAGCTGGGCCGGATACGAAGTTCTCGACCTCGTCTGCACCGAGGGTCCGATGACGTACCGGGCCCTCGCCCACACGCTGGACCGGCACCGCACCAGTGTCCGCAGCATCGTGGCCGGTCTGGTCGACGTAGGGCACGTCACCCGTAGTCTCGGCGGACACCGCAGCGACGAATTCGTCGTCGAGCCGACACGATCCGGGCGTGCCGTGCACGAGCGGGCTCGTCGCGCACTGGATGCGTACGGCGGCGACCTTCTCGCCCTCGACGACCCGGGGACGATGATCGATCACCTACACGCCCTCGACCGAGCTCTACGCGGTCGTCGATAGATCTGCCCGCGGTCAGCCCTGCCAGCCGACGGCGGCGAACGGCGCATTCGTCGTGATACGGCCGACGATGCCGGCGTGGGCGAAATCTTTGGCGGTCTGCACGGCGTCGCCGACGGGTGTGCCCTTCGACAGTTCGGCGGTGATGGCCGCGGCGAAGATGCATCCTGCACCGGACACTCGTTCGTTGCCGATTTTCGGTGCGCGCAACACCGTCACGTCCTGACCGTCGAACAGCACGTCGACGGCTTCGTCGCCGGGCAGTCCCGCGCCACCCTTGACGACGACGTACTGCGGGCCGAGATCGGCGATGCGACGGGCCGCCTCGGCCAGGTCGTCGACGGATTCGATCGTGTCCATGCCGGAGAGAGTCTGCGCCTCGAACAGGTTCGGGGTGACCACGGTCGCCAGCGGCAGGATCTCGGCCCGCAGCGCGTTGTCCGTGTCGAGTGCGGCGCCCGGTTCCTGACCCTTGCAGATCAGGACAGGGTCGACGACGACGTGACGCCAGCTCTGCTTCTTCAACGAATTCGCGACGGTCGCCACGGTCTCGGGCGTGCCGAGCATGCCGATCTTCACGACGTCGAGGTCGTGAGCCGACGTCGCGGCCTCGATCTGGTCGGCGATGACCGAGCCGTCGATCGGAACGAACCGGTGGCCCCAGCCGGCTTTCGGGTCGAACGACACGATGCAGGTGACGGTTCCGACACCGTAGACCCCGAGGCGCTCGAAGGTCTTGAGGTCTGCCTGCAGACCTGCTCCTCCGGTCGCCTCCGAGCCTGCGATGACATACGACAGTGTCGACATTCGTTCCGCTCCTCTACTGCGCTTTCGTTCCCTGCGACCCCTCGCTCGAGCCGCGGGACCCCGAAGGTTCAGTATGGCAACAGCAGATGTTCACCGACGAAGGGGCTCCGCCCTCGTGCGCGGGAATGTATAGCGGGCTATACATTCCCGCGCACGAGCGGCGGAGCCGCTCTAGACGACGCCGGACTTGTGCAACTCCTCGATCGAGTCGGCGTCACAACCCAATTCGGCGAGCACCGCGTCGGTGTCCTCCCCGTGGGCGCGCCCGGTGTGCCGGATACTTCCGGGCGAACCGCCCATCCGCCACATCACGTTCTGCATTCGGACCGGGCCGAGTTCGCGGTCCTCGACGGTGGTCACCATCCCGATCGCGTTGACCTGTGGATCGTCGAGCAATTCGCTCGGCCTGTAGACGGGAGCGACGGCTGCGCCCGCCTTCTCGAACTCCGCCACCACTTCCTCGCGCGTGCGCTCTCCGATCCACCCGCCCACGTACTCGTCGAGCAGATCGGCGTGAGCCGCACGCTGACGGCCCGTCGCGAACCACGGTTCGTCGATCACCTCGGCATGACCCACCAACGTCAGCACACGCTCGGCAATCGAGTTGGCGCTCGTGGATATCGCCAACCAATGGCCGTCGGACGTCTTGTACAAGTTCCTCGGTGCATTGTTGCTCGAACGGTTACCCGTTCGCTCCTGATCGATTCCCAACTGGTCCGCATAGATGATGCCCGGTCCCACTGCAGCCATGATGGGGCTCAGCAGATCCAGGTCGATGACCTGTCCCTTACCGCCGTTGTTCGTCCGATGCAGGAGTGCCATCGAGACCGCCGACGAACCGGCGATGCCCGCCAGCGAGTCCGCCAGACCGAAGGCAGGCAACGTCGGTGGGCCGTCCGCGGCCCCGGTCAGATGCGCGAATCCGCTCATCGATTCGACAAGGGTCCCGAAGGCCGGCCGCGTCGAGTACGGGCCGGTTTGCCCGAAACCTGTGACGCGCAACAGGATCAGACCGGGATTCTTCTCGGAGAGCACGTCGTAGCCGAGTCCCCAACGCTCGAGCGTTCCCGGCCGGAAGTTCTCGACGACGACGTCCGCCTCGGCTGCGAGCGATTCGAAGATCTCGGCGCCTTGCTCGCTTCCGAGGTTCAACGTCATCGTCCGCTTGTTGCGACTGATCATCGTCCACCAGAGCGGATGCCCGTCCTTGTCCAACCCGTGCCCACGCATACCGTCGGGCCGGGTCGGATGTTCGATCTTGATGACGTCGGCACCGAAGTCACCGAGGATCTGAGCGACGAGCGGACCGGCGAGGATCGTCGAGATGTCGAGGACCTTGATGCCCTCGAGCGGCCCGGTCACTTGTACGGACGGTGCAGGTAGCGGCCGGCGGGCGCACCGGACACGGCACCGTCGGCGAGGACGCGCTGTCCGCGGACGAATGTGTCGGTGACCTTGGCTCCCAGTTCGAAGCCCTCGAACGGCGTGTACTCCTGCGTCGATTCCGAGTCTTCGGGACGCACGGTCCAGGTGTGGTCGGGGTCGACGAGCGCGATGTCCGCATCCATACCGATCGCGATGTCGCCCTTGCCAGGAAGTCCGTAGCGCGACGCAGGGTTGAGCGACGTCAACTCCGCGATGCGTCGCCAGCTCAAGCCTCGTTTGCGGCCCTCGCTGACCAGGCCGGGCAGCAGGTATTCGGCGCCGCCGAATCCTGACTTCGCGGCGAAGATGTCTCCACGATCCTCGGCGAACTTCTTCTCGTCCTTGCAGCACGCGTGGTCACTGACGACCCAGTCGATGTCGCCTGCGATGAGGTGCGCCCACAACGCCTCGACGTCCTCGCGTGGGCGCAGCGGCGGGTTGACCTTTCCACCGAGTCCGTACGCGGTGTCGATGTCGGCCAGAAGGTGTCCGATCGTGACCTCACGACGGAAGTTCACGTGCGGGAACGCCTTTGCCATCCTCATCGCGGCAGTCAAAGCCTTGCGCGACGACAGGTGCAGCAGATTGATGTTGGGAAGCTGGGTCTCGTCGGCGAGGAAGGACGCGATCGTGACCGCGAGTCCCTCCGAGTGCGGCGGACGTGACGCACTGTAGGCGGCCAGACCCTGCAGGGTGCCTTCTTCTTCGACGATCTTCGTGTATGCACTCATGATCTCGGCCGTCTCGCAGTGCAGGGACAGCGAGATGTGATCTGCTTTGTCGCCCAGCTGTTCCCGGGCGGCCTGGATGCCACGCATGACGAACTCGAAGTGCGCCAGGTCGTAGCGCTCCCCTTCCGGCGTCATGAGGAATTCGCTCTGGTCGCTCGAACGCCCGTGCAGCCCGTGGCTGCCGTAGAACATGAAGATCTTGAACGACGTCACACCGTGATCGGTGATGAGCGAGGGGATTTCGGTGATGTGTTCCTTGGACATGGGCGCAAGGTGGTACGCGTAGTCGACGTAGGGCCTGCCCTCGGTTGCCTCGAGTACCGTCGGGAACACATCGGCGTAGGAACCACCCGTGTTCATGTAGTACTGACCGGTGCGCATGTAGGACAGCGACGTCGTGACGCCACCCTGCACGCAGGCGCGTGACTCGGTTTCGGCATCGTCACCGAGGGAGTTGTAGATGCCCCAGTGCTGGTGCGCGTCCACGACACCGGGGAATGCCACCTTCCCCGCCGCATCGATGACGGTGTCGGCTGCGTCGGCCGGAAGGTTCGCTTCGATTCGGGTGAACTTGCCGTCTTCGATCAGCAGATCGAGGAATTCGCCGTCCTCGGGAGCATCCGCGCCCGGGCGTACGACGCGTGCATTGGTGATCAACGTGGACATCGAGAGATCCTTTCGAAATGGGAGAAAATCAGATGAAACTAGCCGCGAGGTAGGCAAGTCCGAGCGCCGGGAGCAGTCCGTTGCCCGCCAGGTACCCGGCTGCTCCGTGGCCTGAGATGCCGATCGCCGCGCCACCGGACGCGAACAGACCGTCGATCGGCCGGTCGTCGGCACGCAGCACTCGTGCGTGTTCGTCGACGACGAGCCCACCTTGCGTATGGAACAGCGCAGGCACGATCTTGATGGCTGCGTACGGCGCACCCAGGACGTTCTCGAACGATGTGCGCCCGAACGGATCCCGCCCTTCTCCGCGCGCGTACCCCCGCACCGCCGCCAGTTCCTGTTCGACGGCATCGCGCGGCAAGCCGGTTGCGTCGGCGAGTTCGGCCGAGCTGTCGGCCCACGTCGCCGCGCCGGACTCCACGGTCTGACGAAAGTCGGTGAACGCCAGACACTTGTCGTAGATGGGGCGGTCGATGACGATCCAGCCCTCGGATTCACGTTGCGCTGCGAGACGAGCCGCATACTCGGAGTAGCCCGTGGTTTCGTCGCCGAAGCGGCGCCCGTCGAGATCGAGAACGATACCGCCGTGCATCACGGTTGCCCACCCGACGAGCGTCGTCGCCTTCTTCGACAACGCCGCATGTCCCTGGTAGGCGTCGAGGTACTTCGATTTCGCGCCGAGGCGTGCACCGATGGTCAGCGCATCACCGGCCGAGTACTCACTGCCGTGGTACCGAGCCGCCGAGATTTCCGGAATGTGCTCGGACACCATGTCGGTGTTCGCGCCGTATCCGTTGGTGGCCAACAGAACTGCTCGCGTAGGAATCGATTCCGTCGTGCCGTCGGGAAGGGTCACGGTGGCTCCGTTCACCGCGCCGTCGACGTCGATGGAAATGTCCGTGAGCCGCGCAGGCACGAGTATGTCGATGCGCGGCTCGGCGTTCGCTGCACGGACGAGGTAATCGAGCAGAATGCTGCCGTGCCTCCCCTCCACCGTGTGGCATCGGAAGCTCGAATGTCCTGGATAGGCGAAGTCGGTGACCAGCTCGAGCGGAATGCGTAGATGGTCGGCGAGCCACTCGACCAAGGGGGCGCTGACGTCGGCCAGTGCTGCAGTCAGTCGCTCGTCGGCGGTGCCCTTCGTCTTCCGCATCACGTCGTCGACGAAATTCTGCGGCGTGTCGCCGATTCCCGCATCGCGTTGCCAACGCGAGCCTGCACCCGGGATCATCGCCGTCGACATCGCAGTGTTGTTGCCGCGCTTGAAGTGTTCGCTCGCTTCGACGACGAGAACATCCAAGCCACGCTCGGCCGCGCGCAGAGCGGCGACCAGACCGCCGCCGGCACCGGCCACGACGAGGTCGGGTCCGTTCTCGCTCATGCGACCGACTCGAGTTCCGAGCTCAGCCCCAGAAGACGCAATGCAGTCGCCGTCGGGTCCACGACGAGCGGCTGCCGCGGAGGGTCGACGAGTTCGACGGCCGAACACGCGTTGATCGCCACCGAGCAGGTCAGCCCACGTGCGTGCGCGATGACCGCGTCACCCCACGCGGCCGTATCCGCGATGTCGTGGACGTCCAAGCCGAGTACGTGGGTCGGATCCGCGTCCAGGCGGTAGAACGCCAGTCGCCGGTCGAGCTCGGCGGCGATCGCCGCGTTTCGGGCCAGCGCACCGAGGCGCTGTCCCTGAGACGCGTAGAACGAGGCGGTCAGACGCGACAAGCCGTAGAGCGGCACAGCGAAGTCCTCCGCTTGCTCGGCACACGGATCGAGAACGCAGTCGGGAAGGAACCCGTCGAATCCCGTCGGATCGACTGCGCGGAACGCCTCTGTCAGAACGTCTTCCGACGCCCTGATGTCGGCTTCGGTGTTCAGCGCCGACGGTGCGACCGAACCGATGTTGCGCAGCTCGACGGTGACCGACGTCGGCGCCAAGTGGTCGTACCGTTCCTGACGGCGACGCAGTTCGGCTGCGTCGACGTCGATAGGCGTGAAAGCCAGAAGGTGCATGTACAGAACTCCTAAATACCGAGATAAGCCGCTTTGACGCGGTCGTCGTGGGCAAGCTCGGTCCCGCTGCCGGTCAGCACGATGGAACCGCTTTCGATGACGTAGGCGCGGTCGGAGATTTCGAGAGCCTGAGCCGCGTTCTGTTCCACGATCAGAACGGTGACGCCGGTGTCACGGATGCGCACGATGGCCTCGAGGACCTGCGCCGCCAGTTTGGGTGCAAGCCCGACGGACGGTTCGTCGAGGGTGAGCACGCGCGGCCGCGCCATCATCGCTCGTCCGATCGCGAGCATCTGCTGCTGCCCGCCCGACATCGTGTCCGCCCGCTGCCCCCGTCGCTCCGCGAGAATCGGAAACAGATCGAACACCTGGTCCAAGGATTCCTTCACGGAGCTGCGCTTCTGCGTGTAGGCACCCATCTCGAGATTCTCGAACACGGGGAGGCTGCCGAACAGCGCGCGGTCCTGCGCGACGTGCACCAAACCTTCCCGGACGATGCGGTCCGCACGCATTCCTTGAATCGGATTACCGTCCAACAGGATTCGTCCACCACTGGGCGAGACCAGCCCGGACAGCGCACGCAGTGTCGTCGTCTTGCCAGCGCCGTTCGCGCCGATCAACGAGACGATTTCGTTGCGTGCGATGGACATCGTCAGTCCGTGCAGGATCTCGAGCCGTCGATAGCCGGCGTGCAGGTCGTCGATCTCCAACATCATGCGGGTGCCTCCTCGCCGAGATAGGCCTCGATGACACGACTGTCCTCGATGACCGTCCGCGGTTCCCCGGACAGGAGCACCGCGCCTTCGTGCATGACGACCAATCGTTCGGACAGCGCCATCACTGCCGCCATGATGTGCTCGACGAACAGAACTGTCTGCCCTTGACCGTGCAGGGTTCGCAACAGGTCGATCATCGGTGCGCGTTCTGCGGGAACAAGTCCCGCGAGCACCTCGTCGAGCAGAACGACACGCGGCTCCATCGCCAATGCGCGCGCGAGTTCCAGACGTTTGAGGCCTGCTGTCGACATCGTCGACACCTTGCCGCCCACCTGATCCGACAGCTGAACGCGGTCGAGCACCTCCAGTGCGTGCGCGCGAGCGTCCTTCCGCGAGCGACGTTTGGTGAGCGCCGCGATGGTGACGTTCTCGAGCACCGACATCGACTCGAACGGACGCATCAGCTGAAAGGTACGCACGAGGCCATGACGCGCGATCTTGTCGGCGGACCACCCCGTGATGTCGGTGCCGTCGAAGATCACGCGCCCCTCCGTGGGAGGCTGCTCGCCGGACAGCAACGAGAACAGTGTCGTCTTGCCCGCGCCGTTCGGTCCGATGATTCCGAGAAATTCGTGTTCGGCCACGTCGAGCGTCACATCACGCACCGCGTGAATACCCGAGAACGATTTGCTCAGTCCCTCGATGCTCAACAGGCTCACCGGAACCACCTCTCACGGATCGTGCCGAAGATCCCCTTGGGAAGGAAAATGACGATGAGAATCAGGATGATCGAGTAGGTCGCGACGTCGAGACCGATCGTGCCCCCGAGGAAGTCGAGAAAGGCAGGTGGGTTTCGCATGAAATCGTTGATCACCTCGGACAACGGCCCGATGACCGCGGCGCCGAGGACGGGGCCCCATATGGTTCCGATTCCGCCGATGACGGCCGGGACGATGGCCTCGACCGACACTGCCGAACCGAACGCCTGCTCCGGCCCGACGAAGAAGTAGTACTGGGTGTAATACACGCCGGCCACAGCCGTGAGTGCACAACTCGCGGCCACTGCGATCAACCGGTACTTCATGGTGTCGATGCCCAGAGATGCTGCAGCTGTTGCGTCGTCACGCACCGCCTGGACGAATTGTCCAGGCCGAGAACGCACGTAGAAGATCGTTCCGAGCACCGCCAGGGTCAGGATCACGAGCGGAATCCAGATGTAATTGGGGCTGCCTTTCTCGAACTGCAGCATCCACCACGAATCACGCGGCAGGATAGGCACGTTGAAGCCCTCGGTCTTGTGAAAGACCTCCAAATTCTGCACCAGGAGCAAGAACATCTGCGCGAAAGCGAAGGTCGCCAACGCGAAATACGATCCAGCGAGCCGATATCGGAGGCACAGGTAGGCCAACAGTGTGCCGACGGTCGCTGCGATGATCGCCGCCAACACCATGGAAATCCACGGCGAGATGCCGTGATCGACGAGAAGGTACGCGCCGGTGTACGCGCCGATTCCGAAGAACGCCGCGTGACCGAAGCTGAACATGCCGCCGAAACCACTCATGATGTTCCACGCGACCGCCATGATGGCGAAAATCAGCGTGCGTACAGCGACTGTCTGCGCCTGTTCACCCAGCGCAAGAGGAAGACAAGCAACGAGAACGAATACCACTGCCAGCGTGAGCAGTTGGCGGCGTAGCCATGTGTCCTTCAGTCTCGAATCCTCGCGCACCGGTGTCGATGCTGTCACGGTTGCGGTCATCGGCGAGCTCCGTACAGTCCTTCGGGCTTGAGAAACAGAACGAGAATGAACACCGCGAACACCAGAATGAGCGAGCCGGTGCCGGGTAGGTACAGCGCGCCGACCGTCTGCACGAGGCCGATCACCAGACCACCGACCACCGCGCCGACGACGCTTCCGAGGCCACCGAGAACGACGATGACGAACGCCAGAATCGTGAATTGCTCACCCACGGAGGGCGTGAGGCTGGTGAACGGGGTCATCAGTCCCCCGGCCACCGCCACGCACGCCGCACCGATACCGAACGTGAGCGCGTAGACGCGTCCGATGTCGACTCCGACGAGCTTCGCACCCTCCGAATTCGACGCCACTGCACGAATCGACAAGCCGAGCGGCGTGCGCCTCAGCACGGCAGTCAACGCGAACGCGACGAGAGCGGCGCCGACGAATGCGATCACGCGGGGCCACGACGCGACAGCGCCCAGAACGGACAGCGAACCGTCGACCGGCGCCTGGACCGACTGCGGCCGGCCGCCGAAGATCATCAGCAGGACGTTGATGATGAGCAACGACAAGCCGAGGGTGACGAGCAGCGGACCGTCGTGGCTTCCGCTGACGGTGAGCTTGGTCAGCAATGCCGCCTGAACGATCATGCCGAACACGAACATCAGAGGTACCGCGATGATCGTTGCGAGATAGACGGGCAATCCTGCGGTCGACAGCGCATAGACGACGTACATGGCCATGGTCAACATGGCGCCTTGAGCGAAATTGACGATTCCGAGCACCCCGAAGATCAGAGTCAGACCGACCGAGATCAGGGCGTACACGCCACCCAACAGCAGCCCTGAGACGACGGATTGGGTGACCAGTCCTTGGTCCTTACCGCCGACCGAGTAGATGACGGCCATGATGACGACAATCGCGCCTGCTACCGCAACCCCCGGACTACGTCCCGAGATGCCACGGAGGCCTTTCGTCGTCGACACCGCCTGGGACGCAGCGGTCACTGTCCGGCTCCGGCTGGGAACTGGAGTGCGTCGGTGGCGAATTCCTCGGGGAACACCTGTAGAACCGAGCCATCGCGAACCTGGGTCACGATGACGGTCGCGTTCTTGTTCTGCCCGGTCTCGTCGAACTCGATGGGACCGGCGAACGCCAACAGCGGATCGTCGATCGACACTCCGGCAATGGCTTCGCGCAGAGCTTCCGGATCGCTGTCGGCGCCGCTGTTCAGGCCTTCCGCGATGACCTCGACTGCCTGGTAGGACAACATTGCCGCCGTTTCCATCGGGCGGCCGAACTGCTGCTCGAAGCGGGCACGGATGTCGTTGGTGCGCTCACTCGTCGCGTCGTAGTGGTAGTTGGCGCTCAGCACGCCTTGTCCCGCTGCTCCTGCGTCTGCCGGGAACGAACTGTCGTCGAATCCGCCGTTCGCAATTCCGTACAGGCCTTTGACATTCAGACCGAGCTGGTCGACTGCGCGCGCGATCAGCAGCGAATCCGGGTAGTAGCCGGTTGCGACGATGACGTCGGGGTTGCTCACGGCAGCTTCGCGCACCTGGGTGGTCGCATCGGAGAAATTCGTTGCCGGATAGGTGATTTCCTGCACCGACGAGATGCCTTGGCTGGCCGCCTCGGCCTCGAACGCGTTGAAGACGCTGTCTCCGAACGACCCTTCGATGTGGAGATAGGACACCTTGTCGATGGGCTGACCGGTCTGTTCCTCGATGGCAGCCAACGCCCGTGCGCCGTCCGTCCCCATGCTCGACGCGTTCGGCTGGATACGGAAGGTGTACTGGTATCCCTGATCGAGAATCTTGTCGTCGACAGCGACGTCGATGACGAATGGCACGCGAGACCGCTCGGCCACCGACGCGACGTTCTGCGTGACGTCGCTCTGATACGTCCCGATCAATGCGACTGCACCGTCGTCGATGAGACGCTGCGCCTCGCTCTGACCGACCTCGGCCTTGCCCTGACTGTCGCCCGATACCAACTCGAGCTGTCGACCGTCGAGCGCTGCGATGCCGCCCGCAGCATTGATGTCGGCAACGGCAAGAGCGGCACCGTCGTTCATCAATCCACCGACACCGGCGAGCGCACCGGTAGTGGGGTGCACCGAACCGATCTTGATCGCCCCCGAGTCGTCGCCACCGGAGGACGAGCCGCATGCTGCCGCGCTCATCACCACGGCGGCCGTCAGCACGCCTACGAGCTTCTTCATTGTCGAGTCTGCCTTTCGCGCCCACTTGGCACCGAGTCGAATCATTCTTTCGACGCTCTTAGCGTTCCGCTGAGCGCACCAGTTGAATGAAGAACATTCCTTCTGACGACGAGTATGACACGGGACACGTGGATGCAACAGGTCGTTTCGTGACTTTCTTGTAAACCAGATGGTTCGCCCAGCGGAACGGTATGGTCATCTCGAGACGGTCGACTACGAAGTCCCGCCCACATCAGGAAGGATGACCCATATGGTCACGCCGCCCAAATCGAGACCCCCGGTCGAGACGTCGACGGGCACCGAATCGGCAGATCGCGTCGCAGACGTTCTTCTTGCGTTCGCGCAGTCCGAACGCGCACTCGGAGTCACCGAGATAGCCCGCCGCCTGCAGCTCAGCAAAGCCGTTGTGCACCGGATACTGCAGTCCCTGGCGTCACGGTCGATCGTGCAACCGATGGCGGGCGAATCGACGTATTCGCTCGGGCCCGCAGCGATCGGACTGGGCACGAAAGCCTGGAGCCAACTCGACGTTCGATCGATCGCCGCGCCGGTCCTGCGGAAACTGCGAGCGGAGACGCGTGAGACTGCAACGCTGTCCGCCCTCGTCGGCCATCGCCGCGTTTATCTCGACCAGTACGAGAGTCCGCAGGAAGTGAAGATGGTGATCGAGATCGGTCCCCAATTCCCTTTGCATTCGGGGGCGTCGAGTCTGGCGATCCTCGCTTTTCTGCCGGAACATTTCGCCGTGGATGCCGTGCGGGAATTGCGGGGCGCCACACATGAAATCGACGTGGAGGCTTTCCATGCGCGTCTCGCACGCATTCGTGACGACGGATACGCGACCTCGATCAACGAACGAAAGACCGGTGCCGCATCCATAGCCGCGCCGTTCTTCGACGGGGCCGCGCACGTACTGGGGTCGGTGAGCTCGTCGGGCCCCGCATTTCGCTACTCGGCGTCTGCCGACGAGGAACACACTGCCCATGCACGTTTGGTGATCGCCGCAGCGCAACAGATCACCCAGATGCTCGAATCGCGGACTGCCCGATGACCGATCCCGTTCCCCGTTCTTTTCTTTATGTACCCGCGGTGAAGCCCGAACTCTTCGACAAAGCGGCCGGCGGTGACGCAGACGCGATCATCGTCGATCTCGAGGACGCGGTTCCCCTCGCCCTCAAGGACGCAGCTCGCCGCGATGTGCGCGCCTGGCTCGACAAACGCATCGCCACGCGCGCCGAGGTATGGGTTCGTGTCACTCCGGAGTTTCTCGACCAGGACCTGGAAGTCGCGGCGAGCGCAGCTGTCGACGGCGTCGTGATCGCGAAATGTTCCGTCGACGCTCTCGCCCGGGCCGAAACGGTGCTCGACGAACTCGAGACGGCCCGCGGATTGCGCCCGCTCGGACTGATCGGACTCATCGAGACAGCCGCATCGCTGCGCTCCATCGATGGAATGGCGAAGTTCCAACGGGTTCGGACCTTCGGCATAGGCGAGGTCGATCTGCTTGCGGATCTCCGGATCACCCGGACCGCCGACACGACCGGCGTGATCGATGCACTGCGACTACAGGTCGTGATCGACTGCGCCGCTGCCGGTCTGGCTGCACCGATCGCGCCGACCTCGACGGATTTCCGCGATCTCGATGGATTCGCCGCTACGACTACCCGTTTCGTGGAGATGGGGTTCCGTGGCCGTACTGCGCTGCACCCCAGGCAGATTCCGATCATCAACGACGCCCTTACCCCATCCAACGAGGATGTCACCCGCGCCCATCGCCTGCTCGAGCTGTATCGCCTCGCAGACGGCGGACCCACAGTGGACGACAACGGCCGATTCGTCGACGAAGCTGTCGTGCGCGGGGCCAGGGAGATCCTGGCCCGCGTATAGGCCCGCCGGTGATGTGAACGAACCCGTCGTTCACATCACCGGCACTCGGCTCTAGCGAAGCTTCGTCAGAGGAGCCAGCAGGTCCCCGACGTCGCTCAGAGTGGCTACTGCGTGGCATCGTTCGGCCAACTCGTCGACTCGATCGTCGGTGAGCAACGCGCCCGCGTTGGCTCTGAACTTGGCCGACACTTCGTCGAAGGACAACGGACGTTCCGGTCCCCCGCGCGTCGTGAGTACCTCCTCCACAACAGTCGACCCATCGGTCAACGTTGCCGTGAGTACCGCCGGGAACTGATGTGGGAAGATCGCGTCGCACTGCTCGTCGGGAACGACGTCCACCTTGGCCATCAGCGCTCGACGGTCCGTCGACCGGGCCAAGTCGTCGGAATAGTCTTCCAACGCCGCACCGAGACCACCACCGCCGAACAGTCCGACCGCCACCGCGTACGGTCCGCTGAACTGCGCCATGTAGCCGGTTTCCGGAGCTCGCTTGACCTCGATGGGTTCGCCGATCGTCCGCAGATTGGCGGCAGGAACACCGAGCACCAGTTTGTCGATGTCGTCAGCAGTGATACCGCGTTCACGGAGCGCCGCACCCGCGTCCACTGCGGCATGCGTGAAATGGTTTGCCGGGTAGGGCTTGAAGAAGATACCTGGCACAGCCCACTGCGCGCCCAAACCGTCGACGATCTCGGACGAGCGGGGAGCGTCGTGGAGCCAAGCCTGGTAGAACCCGAACCGGCCCTCGAGGACGGTCGGAGGGCCTGTGATGCCATGCCGCGCAAGTCCGGCCGCCGACACTGCGGAGTGTGCCGCCCAGCCGCAGTGCAGTCGTTTCACCGTGCCGCCCGTACGGTTCGCTTCGATGATTCCCGATGCCATCGACGCAGTGACACCGAGTGCATCGACAATTCGACCTTCCGATGCGCCACCGATCACCGCGGCCGCGACGGCTCCTCCCATCGCCCCGCAGATCGACGTCGCATGCTGGCCGTGTTCGAAGAAGACCGAATTCTTCGTCTCCGGGTCGAAGCCGGCCATGCCCAACCGGACACAGACTTCGAGCCCGATGGCGATGCCGCGCACCAGAGCCCTGCCATCTGCCCCATGCTGCTGCGCCGCCGCGAGCGCAGCGGGCACGACGCTCGCGCTCGGATGCAGAATCGAAGGAAGGTGGGTGTCGTCGAAATCGAGAGAGTGCGCCAGCACGCCGTTGACGAACGCTGCCAACGGTGCTGGAAGCGCCTCTTCGACACCGACCGCATACGCGGTCGCCGCACCTCCTTGCTCGGCAGCCCACGCGATCGCAGCGCGGCTGGTGTCGAGTTCGGTTGCAGCGATCGCGATTCCGAGTGTGTCGAGGATACGCATTCCGACACTCGCGACGACGTCGGCCGGCAACGTGTCGAACGTCGTATCGACTGCAAAGCGTGCAAGATGCTGCGCCAGTGTCGGTTCCGTCATGCCGACTTCACCGCCAAAGGGCGAACGGGCGACCCGGTGGCGCCGAAGATGTTCAACGGAACGAGCAGAAAGGTGAACTCGTACATCTTCTGCGCTGCCAGTTCCTCGAGGTCGAGTGCTTCGATGATGTAGATCCCGCTCTCCACCAACAGGACTCGATGAGCGGGTAGAAGTGCGTGCCCCCCACCGGGCGCCAATCGTTCGAACGCGATGGTGTCCGCGCCGGCTGCATGCACCTTCTTCTGCGACAGCCATTGTGCGCCCGCCTCGCCGACGCCGGGAACGCCCGAGGGTCCGCCGACATACGCCTGCCCTTCGGAGAACAACTGGCCCCATCCGCTGCGGATCAGTACGACGTCGCCCTCGGCGATCTCGACACCTTCGGCCTCGCATGCCGCGTCGAGATCGGCGACGGTGATCTCGTATCCGCCGTCGCATCGTTCGACGCCGAGGAGCCCGGGGATGTCCAGCAGTACACCGCGCCGAATCATCGGCGAGATGGTGTGCACACCGTGTTCGACGTACTTGCCACCCAGGCAGGACTGCCCCGCGTCGGCGCCACCGTGCAGCTTGCCGTCGTGCGACACGTGGGCCAGAGCGTCGATGTGGGTGCCGACGTGCGTTCCGGTGGTGATCATGTCGTTCGCCGCGCTGCCACCGTCCGACCGCGTCATGTCACCGTGCCGTCTGGGCAAAGTGTGCCAGAACTGCGGGTGATTGGGCGACTGCGGCATACCCACCCGCAACTGTCTACCCAGGTCGACGAACTGCACCCCGGCCTGCACGGCCTGGAGGAGTTGATCGGACATTACACGTCTCCTTCGTCTGCTTCGCGATGCTGTACCGAATTTGCCGTTCCGCTGAAAGAAACGATCTGACAAGCGAGGCTGCGGTGTGAGTCACACTATCATTGCAGGCAATCTTGGTGTGATCCATTGACCAATCCCTACGTTGTCTTTACTGTGCGAGGCATGCCGGAGCAAGACTCGTTCCGCTCAGAGGAACATCAAGACCGCGTCGCGTCGCTCGCTCGAACCGTCTGCCGCCTTCGAGACGAGGCCCTGCCGACGCCACTCGCCGACCGCGCACGCTCTATCCTTCTCGATCTGTTCGGTGTCACGATCGCAGGAGCGCGCACGACCGAGCTGCGCGCGTTGTCATCGGCCTGGCGCTCCGAAGCGGGTTCGGTCACTCCGCTCGGAACGACCGTCGGTACCACCGCGGCGACCGCGGCCGAGTTGGACGCCATCGCCTCCTGCTGTCTCGAACTCGACGAAGGCAACAAGTACGCCGCAGGGCATCCGGCCGCGCATGTCGTCCCGGCGGCCGTCGCGGCGGCGAGGTTGTCCGACACTCCCGTCGACGGGCAGGCGTTTCTTGCTGCAGTGGTCGGCGGATACGAGGTTGCGGCCCGGTTCGGCCACGCACTGACCCGCGACCCCCGCTGGCATACCCACGGTCATTGGGGTGCGACGGGAGCAGCTGCCGCTGCCGCGTCCATCTGGGGCGCGGACGCCGAGTGCGTGGCCGGAGCAATCGATTCGGCATCGGCACTGGTCCACGTGGCCCCGTGGGGCGTCGTGCTGGACGGTAACTTCAGCCGGAATCTGTGGATAGCAGGCGCCGTCCGAGCCGGACTCGACGCGGCCCGTCTGTCGAGCGCAGGGCTCGTGCGCAATTCCGGTGCAGTTGCCCACAGCCTCGGCGACATCGTCGGAAGCCTCGATCTCGATGTGCTGACGGCCGATCTCGGCGACCGTTGGCTCCTGCTTCACGGCTACGCCAAGCGTCACGCCAGTTGCTCCTACACGCACGCCGCGATCGATTCGGTGCGGAGCATTCGAGCCGGTGCAACCTGGACCGCCGATGATGTCGAAACGGTTCGCGTGCAGACGCATTCACTTGCGGAGCCTCTGTTTCGGCGACACCCGGTCACTCGCCTCGGAGCTATGTTCTCCCTCCCTTTCGTCGTGTCCGCTGCCTTCGTCACCGACGACATCGACGCCGACGCGCTCGACCCGGGCGGTTCGGTGTTTCCCGACGCGGAACGGTTCAGCAGTCGAGTGGAGGTCAGCGCGTCCGACGAGCTCGACGCGCTCCTGCCACACCGCAGAGCTGCCGAGGTGACGGTGACACTCCGCAGCGGCGAGGAAATCGGCGCGTCGACGCCCAACCCCGTCGGCGACGTCGACCATCTTCCGATGACCTACGACGACATTCACCGCAAGATCACCAGGCTGATCGGCACCGATGCGGATCGTCTTGCACGCGTCGTCGAAGGAATCCCCGAATCCCGCGACGTCGTGGCGCTGTTGTCCGACATTCAGTGAAGCAACTGCCGTGCGTGTGCTGCGGCCCTCTCCCCCGCCCGCACTGCACCGTCGATGTACCCGTTCCACACGTCGGACTGCTCGGTCCCGGCCCACACGAGCCTGCCGGTTCCGTGCGAATGCCCGTGGGTGGCGGTCAGAACGCCCGGCGCGACGCTCGGGATGCATCCTTCGATGTAAGGTTCTGCGCGCCAATCGACTTCGGTGAAGTAGGTGGGGTGTCGCGCCTCGTCGCCGAAGAGCTCGGCGAAACATTCGAGGACGCCGACGCGTCGCACATCCGGGTCCTGTATCTGCTCGATCGTCGGCGACGCGGGATGATCGGACACCGTCCCAGCGACGAAGGCCGACAGCACGCCCACTCGATCGTCGGCGGGTGAGTTGTCGAACACCACCGGTGCCGGACCGACGTCGGACACCGCTTGGCCGTTGAACCCGCGCGCACGCCAGAACGGCGTCGGATAGACGGCGTGCACCTTGATGCCGGAGTACTGCGCACTGAGCGCAATTCGGTCCCGCTCGATGGGCGGCAGTTCGGGCACCATGTCGATGTGTCCACGGTCGATGGGGCACATCGCCACGACGACCGCCGACGCTCGAAATTCGTGCCCTGCTGCCCGCACCGTCGCGGTGTTCGCGTCCCATTCGATCTGCTTCGCGGGCGTCTCGAGCAAGACACGACCGGGCATCCGGTCGGCGAGCGAGGTCGAAATGGATTGAGCGCCGGTGATCAGGCGTCGGTCCTGGGCACCCCCACGCACCCCGATCAACCGAAGCAGACCTCCTGCGCTGCGAATGTGTTGCAGCACACCGAGAAGCGACAGATCGCGCGGATCGCCGCCCAGCGTCAACGCGGAGACTGCATCGAAAATGTGCCTCGCTGCGACGGTCCGCGTGTGCTCGGTCAACCATTCGTCGAACGTCGTCCGGTCAAGGCCTGCAGCTCGCGCCGACGTCCACGGCCGTTCCCTGTTCACCCGGGCTGCCAGCATCTGCAGCCTCGTGATCGCGATCGAAAGGTCGAGCGTGACGAGCGGCCATTCGAACGGAACCCCGACACGGCTCGTGGACGTACGTCCGCGCAGACGAAAGACAGTGCGTCCGTGAGTGTAGGTCGGCGTGGTCTCCAGACCGAGTTCGTCGATCAACTGCAGAACGGCAGTCTGTCCCGGACCGAACCATTGCCCACCCCCTTCCAGCAGGACGCCGTCGGGCGAACGGACGGTGCGAGTACGACCTCCGACCCGGTCGGAAGCCTCGAGCACCAACGCGTCGATCCCGGCCTGCTGCAGTCGATACGCGCACGTCAGACCGGATACCCCAGCACCGATGACAAGAACTCGGCTGTCGTTCATGATGCACTCACCCCCGTGAATCGTCGGTTGAAACGCCTGGCTGCTTCTCGTGCGACGTACGTCAGTTCGGCGGACTCGTCGCCGTCCGAGTCGACGAAATACAGGTCGAGCGCAGCTGCGACGCCGGGTTCGCGCCGCCCCAAGATCGCGAGCCCGTCCTCGATCTCGACCAACAATTTCGTACATCGGTGCGCTGAACCCCGGTTGGGTAACGGACCGTCGATTTCCGGGTAGAGCCCGACGAGGAACGCATGCAGGCGACCGAGCATGTCGACCGTGTCGCGGTAGCGCCGACGCCGGTACAGCCATCCCCCGACGCCGAGCACCACCAGGCCTGCCAGGCCGGACGTCGCGAACACGATCAGCAACGCAAGTGCAACCACGTCGGTCGTGCCCTGCGGTGAACGGCCCACTCCGATCACCGAGGACCAGTGCGACAGCGGACGCCAGATGCCGTACGCGACCGCGGCACAGCTCCCAGCACTGACCAGCACCGCGGACCACCAGAGCATTCGGCTACCGGAAGACAGTAGTCGAGGACCGAGAAGCATTGCGCCCGCGCCGAATCCGAACGCGAATGCCAGACCGATCGCGGTCCAGTACGCCGCTTCGACCACCGACCCACTTGGGGCTCCGAGCACCACGATGGGCTTTCCCGACGCGTCGGCGACGAGCGACATCGCAGCTGCGAACGTCGCAAGCGCGACGTACGAGATCCACAGCACGCGCACGCGCCCGCCTTTCTCACCCGAGACGACCAACCGCCACTGCAGGAGAAGAGCACACGTGGCCAACGTGCAGACGTCGGCCGACACTCGGGGAAGGGCCGTCCACGGTCCTGTCGGCATGTCCATTGCGTACGAATCGAAGATCGACGACGCTGCACCGAACAGCAGGGCGAGACCCGGCAGTCGCGACGAACCGTGCCTCTCTGCCCACGACACGAACGCCACACCGAGCGCGGCGTAACACAGGGCGGACACGACGAAGAGCGCTACGACCGTCATCGCATACGCTCCCTCACCAGTGCGTGCGCACCGGGTGAGTGAGCGAAGCCCACAGGCGGCCCGCCGCGGTCACTTCCGTGTTCGACTCGAGAATGCGCCGCAGCGTCGCTCGTGCGAACAACTCGGCATCACGCTCGGGACCGGTCGTGAAATCTGTACGACGCGCCGAGCATCGAAAGTTCGCCACTGCGTCGGGCATCAGGACCGAGAACTCGATCGGTTCGACGTCGTCGCCACGAGCGCTGTCGTGCCCGAGAATCACGTGTCCGACCTCGTGCAGGATCGTGTTCAATCGCGCGAGCCGCGGCAAGACCTGATCGTGGACGATGACATCGCTTGCCTCGGAACGAAACAACGCACCGGCGACGCCGTACGGCAGCGCTGCTGACTCGACTCGCAATGGACGTCCGGTCACGGCGGTGACCTCGTCGCACAAGCGATCGATCGAGAACGGATCCGGAACCGACATTCCGCGAAGCAGTCGCTGCCGACGCAGATGCTTCATCGCTGCTCGTCCCCCTCCCCCGGATCCGCGGGCAACCCCTCCTTGATACGCATGAATCGGATGAAATCGATCACCTCGGACAGACGCGTCTCGGACAGATCGACCATACGGTGCGCCGCGGCGTGTATTCCGGGACTCGACTGCAGCCGCAGATAATCGATTTCCTGGACACCCCGCTCGTACACGTCACGGTCGGTGAAGAACCTGATGTCCACACCGAACGCACGTGCCAGGCCCTCGGTATGACGCAACGACGGATTCTCCTTGACGCCGCTGCGAAGTTGGTAGAGATACGCCTCGGAAATCGGATAACCGAAATCGGTGCTGCGACGCGCGATTTCGGACACCGACCACCGACCTCCGGACGCCGAGGGCAATTTACGGAAGAGATGGTCGAGGCGGGCGGCGAAACTGTCTCCGTTCGCATCCGAGTTCGTACTCATGTGGCCCTGCACTGTTCGTAGTCGTTCGGTGGACGTTCGGTAAATTGCCACAGCATAGCTCGCAACTGTGGCACTCACCACAATTCCGCGAAAATACGCTCTGACCAGGCGCAACGCGCTGACCAACCCGGCGAAATACCCACCGCACCCGACGTACATCTGTACTACAGCACAGTGCTGCAGTAGATTTCTGCCCGCTCCAGCGGACGCGGTTCTCGCGTCCGTCCATTGTGTAGACGGGGGTTATACACATGTCTAGTTCGTCTCGGCTGTTCGGCGTGAGCCACCTGGCGGAGTTGCCGGAGTTGGTTCGCGGAACGTTTCGAGAAGCCATCCGCATCATCGTCTGGACGACCGTTTTCGCGCTCCGCTACTACACGCGCCCGAAACGACTCAGAAGCGACGAGTTCATGGCGGGTCTACTCCGAGGATTCCTGCTTCGGATGGGTCCGCTGTACATGAAGGCAGGACAGGTGCTCGGAACGCAGTCCGGGCTGCTGTCCAAAGATGCGACCGATCGATTCCGGTCCTTCTTCGCCGATCTGCCACCGATGAGCACGCCGGAACTGCGTGAAGTGCTCGACGAGCATTTCGGACGTCCGGTCACGGCCGTGTTCGCCGAATTCGATTGGGCACCCATCGCCGTCGGTTCGGTCGCCCAGGTTCACAAGGCCCGGCTGGCCACCGGTCAAGACGTCGCGATCAAGGTCGTCAAGGCGGGTGTCGACCTGCGGCTGCGCACCAGTGCGTGGGTCATCGGGCGCCTCGCTGCCATCGCCCACCGCGCATCGTCACGAGCACGCAGCTACGACTTGCCCGGGCACTTCGCCGAACTTCGCCCTCTGCTGACCGGTCAGACCGACATGGTGGCCGAAGCTGCCCGCCAGAACGAACTCGCGGAGAACTTCCGCAGCCACCCGCATCTGCGCGTACCCGCCACGGTGGATCATCTGACGGGCCGCAAGGTTCTCGTCATGGAGTTCGTGCACGCGACGCCGGGCCCGGACTTCGAAACCGTGAAGTTCCCGCGACCGGAGATCGCCCGCCGTCTGCAGGACGCGTTCTATGCGATGTCGTACTTTCACGGCTTCTTCCACGTGGACCCGCACCCGGGCAATCTGATGTTCACGGACGAGGGGAAGATCATCGCGCTGGACTTCGGTCTGGTCGGCCGCCTCGACGAGAACGACAAATGGAATCTCGCGTCCTTCTACTACGCGTGTGTCAAGGGTCAGTGGGAGCTCGCCGTCGAGCGATGCACACGTGCGTTCGTCGCCGACCCCAGCCTTCTGGACGATCACCGAGCGGAATACGACGCGAAGCTGGAGGTCGTTCTTCGCCGCCACTTCGAGGAGACGTCGGCCCGCTGGTCGACGATGTCCTTCTTCGACGACGCGACCCGGCTGCTCCGCGAGTACAACGCTCGTGTCTCGACACGATTCTCGTTGCTGGCCTTAGCCTTTCTGACGGGTGAGGGTTTCATCTCGCAGATCGATCCCGACATCGACATCTGGGCGAACGGGCGCACCTTCACCGATCGCTTCTCGCCGTACATGAGCGAAGAAGTCGCCGAGCAGTTCGATCGCGAGATCGGCGACCGGATTCCGAAATCCATGGCCGAGAAGCGCGATCCGGATCGTCGCCTGATCGCGCCGACCCACCTCGATCGGTTCGCACTGCCGAGCGCTTTCCCACTTCTCGTCAAGTCGGCGCAGGGAAGCGTCCTCTCCGACGTCGACGGCAACGACTACATCGACCTGTCGTGCGGATACGGCCCTCACATCCTCGGTTACGCGCATCCAGTGCAGACTGCGGCAATCGCCGAGGCCGCAACCGCGGGCTCGATCAACGCTCTCGGCAACGAGCCCGAGATCGCACTGGCACGGCAGTTGTCCGACGCGTTCGGCTCCGATAACCGTGTCATTCTGTCGAATTCGGGCACCGAAGCCGTCCAGATGGCAGTCCGACTCGCTCGTGCGTACACCGGAAAACAACGTGTGGCCAAGTTCGAAGGTCACTACCACGGTTTCTCCGATCAGGGACTCGTCAGTTCGTGGTTCCGCTACAGCGGTAGCGCCGACCGCCCGGAGCCGACGGGAACTGCAGGCATGGCGGCGTCGACCGTCTCGGAAACCCTTGTGCTCCAGTACGGAGAACGTGGATCGATCGACCGGCTCGTCGAATCCGCGTCCGACATCGCATGCGTTCTCGTCGAACCGATGCCGACGGCGATGGCTTCGTACGATCGTGCATTTCTCGAGGATCTGCGTCGCGCATGCGACACGCACCGCATCGTTCTGATCTTCGACGAGGTGGTCACCGGATTCCGCGTCGCATATGGCGGCGTACAGACGCTCGCCGGCATTCGTCCGCACCTGACATGCCTCGGGAAGATCATCGGCGGTGGCCTTCCGTGTGGGGCCGTCGTCGGTGATGTCGACGTCGTGTCCATGGCGAAGACTACCGAGGACCCGTTCGTCGACATCGAACGCCAGGCATTCCTCGGCGGCACCATGAGTGGCAACTCGATCACCGCCGCAGCAGGGTCGGCGACGCTGGCGTACCTCGACGAGAACCGAGAGATCTACGACGACCTCGAGCGCAGGACGGACTGGCTCACCGACGAACTGCGGGATCGCGCAGCGGGACTGTCCGTGCCGTTGTCGGTCAAGGGGTTTCGGTCGATCTTCTCGTTGACGTTCGACTACGCCAAGCCCAAGCGCGTCCGAGATCGGCTGGCGGGCTCCAACATCAAGGCCAACATCGCGCTGGCGTACTACATGCGTCGACACGGGGTGTACATGCCCGAACTGCACACGATGTTGCTGAGCGCAGCGCATTCCGACACCGACATGAAGGTCGTGGCGGAGGCGTTCGGAAACAGCGTGTCCGACATGTCCGCAGCCGGCTTCTTCGCCACCTAGATCGCAGGCGATCCGTGAACAACCATGTGACGTCGACTGTTTCGGTCGCGGCGGCCCCACCTGTCTCGCTTCTCGACAGGTGGGGCCGCGCGGTCGCCCGCCGTGCCCGCCTCGTTCTGGTCCTCGCCGCGCTCGTACTCGCGGTGGCGGGTGTGTCGGCAGCGACGATCGAGCAGAAACTCGGTGCACCGGACTACACCGTCGAAGGATCTCAGTCAGCGGCGGTCGAGCAGGACCTCGCACGCATGTTCCCTGCGCTCGGTAGCGAACAACAGGCAGTCGTGTTCGTAGCAGAGGACCCCGAGACGACCGTCGACGATCCATTCTTTCGCGCTGCCGTCGAGCGGGTGATACGTCCTGTTCGTGAGCACTCTTCCGTCGCATCGGTGATCACGCCGTACGATGCGGCCGGCCAGGGTCAGGTCGCGGCGAGCGGTACCGTCGCCTACGTGGCGGTCGCCATGGACGGCGGACCTCCCGATCGCGCGCGGGCAAGCCGAGAACTCCAGGAGACCGTGTCGAAGTACGGGGCGGGGACCGGCGTCACCGCAGTCCTCACGGGTGCGTCGGCTCTGTCCAACGATCTGGCCGACGTCGAGGTCGCCGACCAGCAGACCGCCGAGATCATCGGCCTTCCCGTCGCTCTCGTGGTACTGCTGTTCGTCCTCGGAGCTTCGTTGCCGCCGCGGTACCACTCGCGGCTGCGGGCGCTGCCGTCGTCCTGTGCACGGGCGTTCTGGCCGCGTTGACGTCGATCTTCCCTCTGAGTCAGTTCGTACTCGTCATCGCGACCGTGCTCGGCCTCGGTGTCGGCATCGACTACGCGCTGTTCGTCGTCAGCCGCTTTCGTGAGGAACTCGCCACCGAGTCCGTCGAGGGAGCGGTGGGGCGTGCACTCGCGACGTCGGGCCGAACCGTCGTGACATCCGGCGCAATCGTCATCGTGTCCGTCGGCTCGCTGGCCATGATCGGCGCACATGTCTTCCGCGAAATAGCACTGGCGGCAGGCCTCGTCGTGTTCTGCGCGGTCGTCGTTGCCCTGACTGCATTGCCGGCTGGCCTCGCGCTGCTCGGCACACGCGTCGCGAAGGGGACACTTCCCGCGATGCTGCGTCCGAAAAAGTCCGACGGGTCATCGAGGCGATGGGAGGCGTGGGGCCGTGCGGTACTGCGCCGGCCGTTGGTCTTCGGAATTCCGGCCTTGCTGTTGCTGGCGTTGACGGCCGTCCCTGTGTTCAGGATCGAGCTCGGCATGGACCTCGGTTTGTCCTCGCTCCGTGACACACCGTCCGGCCACGGTCAGCACGTTCTGCAGGAGTCGTTCTCGGCGGGCAGCGTCGGCCCGGTCCAGATACTTGCGTGCGGGCGAGGTGCGACCGATGAGGCAGGCCTGAATTCACTCGCGGCCCTCACCCAGTCCGTAGGCAGCGACCCGGACGTCGCGTCGGTGGTGTCGTTGACATCCGTGCTTGACGATCAGTTCGGCGGTCACTCGCCCGCTGATCTGGAACGCCTCGTATCGGCGCCCACAGCAGCACCCATCGTCGACGCGCTCGTGGACACCGACCGCACGTGCTTCTACCTCCAGGCGGTGACCTCCGTTGCCATCGACTCGTCCGACGCGTCGGCGACAGTGGAACGAATACGCGGACTTGCGGACGAGAACGATCTCGACATACTCGTCGGGGGCGTGACCGCGCAGTACACAGACCTGGCGACCGTCACGGTCGACTCGCTCCCACTCGTCGTCGGCGTAGTGCTACTGATGTCGTTGGTGTATCTCGTCTTCGCGTTCCGCAGCATCTTTCTCCCGGTGAAGGCGGTCGTGTTGAACGTTCTCGCGACGTCATCCGCGCTCGGTGCCACCGTCGCGATGTTCCAGTGGGGTTGGGGCCAAGGAATTTTGGGCTTCGACAGCCCTGGGACGGTGCAGGCGTTCATTCCGGTCGCGCTGTTCGTCCTCCTCTTCGGACTGTCGATGGACTACGAAGTGTTCCTCGTGGAACGTATGCGTGAGGAGTGGCAGAAGACGAACGACAACGACCATGCCGTGCTGACGGCCCTCTCGCGTGGAGGTCCTCAGATCACGGCAGGCGCAACTATCATGGTCGCGGTCTTCGGCGCCCTCGTCGTGGGCGACGTACTCGAAGTCAAACAGTTCGGCTTCGGGCTCGCGATCGCGGTGCTTCTCGACGCCACCCTGGTGCGCATGGTCGTCGTGCCCGCCGCGATGGCGGTCGCCGCGTCGGCGAACTGGTGGTTCCCCGGACGGCGTCGACGGGCCGACCTGGCTGCCGAGCCGTCGGACACTCGGGAGCTGGCAGACGCGTCGGGAAGCCGTTGACGACAGCTCGGTAATCTGGACCCGTGACGTTCATCAAGCTGTGCGGGTTTCGCGATCGGTCGACCCTCGACGTCGCGCTGTCGTTGGACGTGGATGCGATCGGCTTCGTCTTCGTACGAAGCCCACGGCAGATCTCGGTCGAGGATGCGCGGCCTCTCGTCGAGCTGACGCGTGGCCGCGCCGAGCCGGTGGGCGTGTTCAAGGGCGCGACCGTCTCCGACATACTCGCGACGGCGTCCGACGCCGGATTGCACACGGTGCAGGTGCACGACCTCGCAGGAAGTGACGACGTCTCACGCCTGCACGACGCCGGGCTCACGGTGTACCGCGCAGTTACAGCCGGAGCCGACTACACCTCGATCGGCGAGGACGATCTGTTGATCGACGGCTCGACAGCCGGCGCGGGCGAGGCGTGGGACTGGGATCGTCTGGAGCGTCCGGATCGTCCGTGGATCCTCGCGGGCGGGCTCGGCGTCGAGAACGTTCGTGAAGGCATCGCGGCGACCGGAGCAGCAGGCGTCGACGTCTCCAGCGGGATCGAGTCGTCGCGCGGAGTCAAGGACGCACGATTGATCGAGCGGTTCGTCGCCGAGGTTCGGCGGTAGGAACGAAGCCCGGGCAGGCATCGATGGTCCGTGGCAACCGTCTATCGGCTGCCACGGACCATCGATGCCACTGCCGGGTGGGCAGATTCGGATCAGCCCGCGGCCGGCGGGGCTCCCATCTCACCCGCCGGAGGCTGTCCGCCACCCGGAGCACCCATTCCCCCGCTCGGGGCACCAGCTCCACTGCCCGGGGCACCTGCTCCGCTCCCGGGACCTGATCCTGCCTGCTGCGTCGCGCTACCCGCGTAGTCGTTCGTCGGATCGCGGTAGATGGTGTGCACGTGGCCCCATCCCGACGTCGTGACGCCCGAGACGTCGGCACCCGCCGAACCCTGCTGGGCTGCGAACTCGATGTAGACATCGGGTCCGGAGATCTGGAAGTAGATGCCGTCACCCTGGCTCATGTCGTACGTCGTCGCACCCGACCAGTTCACGTAGGTGGTGTCGAGCGTCGCCTCGATCTTCGCGAGTGCGTCCGACATCGTTTGTTCGTCGGCCAGACCTGCCCAGTTGGCGATGACCTCGAGGAGGAGCTGCTTCTGCTCGTCCTCGAGGTCGGCACCGGAAATCCCTGTGCCCGTTGGGTAGTCGCACGTGCTGCCAGGTGCGCACACCATATTTGCGACACTGGTTCCCTGATACAACGTCGCTTTCTGCTCGTCGGTCAGACTGTCGTAGAACGCGAATGCATCGGTGTAGATACCGTCGAACGGCTGCACCTCGTTGCCGTCGGCGTCGGTATAGACGGCGGGCTGAATTCCCAGGTGAGTCGGCGCGAATGTCACGGAGTCCTCGGCGCCGTCGAGGGTTGCGTTGATCCCGAGGTGGTGGCCGCCGAACTGGACTTCCCAGGCACTCGAATCGGAAGGATCGCCGAAGAACGCGATGTAGTACTGTCCCAGCGATTCCTCGGTCGAACTGCTGTTCTCGTGAAGATACTCGTCACCACCCATGATGCCGGTGACCGTCTCGTATCCCTCGTCGCTGAGCAGCGCCTCGAGCACGTTCAGCGCCGCAGCCTTCTGCTCGTCCGTCAGATCGGCCAGGTTCAGCCCCGCTCGATCGACGAAGGCGACCGGGAAGTTGGACCACGACGTCGTCTTCGTCTCGTCGTCGAAGGCGTACGTGACCTGCTCACGCTGCTCGTCGGACAGTGTAGCCAGAAATGCTTCGGCGGCTTCCGTTGTGGCGGAGATCGTTTCGGCCGTCGTGGACGCGTCGGTGGAAGTGGCGGTGGTGGCCGTCTGCGACGTGGAGACCTGCTGTGCTGCGGCCGTCGTCGTCGCGGCGTCGGTGGCGTCGCTCGCGCAGCCGCCGAGAAATAGGCCGCCGACGAGGACCAGCGAGGTCACGGCAACTTTGCCTCGTGTGCGACGAGTCGCGGAAGAACTTCGAATCATCATGTGGAGGACGATATTTGCCGTTCCTGCAAGAACCCTGTGAGCCAGCTGGATGCCAGCCGGGAGTTCGGCAGCGTCGTCGGACCCAGAATCGGACGGTAATGTTACGCTGCCCTAACTTCAGACATCGGTAAGGGGCAGCAGTTGCGGATTCACACGTGGATGGCGAGTACGAGCATAGGGTTGCTGGCGGTAGCACTGGTGTCGTGCAGCGCCGACACCGATCGAGACGCGTCGAGCGACGGTTCCGTCACCATCGAGCACATCTTCGGCAGCACGACGATCGACGAGACGCCGAAACGCATTGTGACACTCGGGGTTTCCGATGCCGACGCAGCCATCGCCCTCGGCACGGTCCCAGTCGGCAACACCGGCTACTCGTTCTACGAGACAGGACTCGGCCCATGGACCGACGAGGCGGTCGGTGACGCACCGCTCACCCTGATCGACTCGGACTCCGAACCGAACCTCGAGCAAATTGCCGAACTTGCTCCAGATCTCATCGTCGGTATCAACGCCGGTTTCGACGAGGACGTCTACAGGAAACTCTCCGACATCGCGCCGACGATCGCGCGCCCCGCGGGCACCGCGGCGTACACGGTCAGCAGGGAGGACGCGACATCCACCATCGCAACCGCCCTCGGCGTCCCTGAACGCGGTGACAAATTGAACCGCGAGACAACCGAATTACTGAGCCAGGCCAAGTCGGACCATCCTGAATTCGCAGACATGACCGGCGTCGCCGTACTCCCCTACGACGGTCAGTACGGCGCGTTCCTGCCAGGAGACGCACGCGGGCAGTTCCTGAACTCGCTGGGCCTCGACACACCCGAGGCCATCACCAGCCAGGACACCGGCGACAGCTTCTTCGTCCCCGTGTCGGCGGAGAACATCGGAATGCTCGACGCCGACGTCGTCCTGTTCCTGAGCACCGACCAAAACGTCGACGTCGTCGCCGAGAACCCTTTGTTCGGTACTTTGCGTGCGGCCCGACAGAACAACGTCATCGCGACGTCGATCGATCAGCGCGGGGCGATCACGTACAACTCGGTCCTGTCGATTCCCTACGCCATCGACACGTTGGTTCCGCGGATCAACACGGACTGATCGCGTACACGGCGGCGCCGACGACACGCCTGCAGCTGAGGCGTTTTTGATGGATTCGAGGCTGTCGAATTCTGCCCCTGGTGGCCCAGAATGTGAGTTACTTCGTTGTCGGCGCTATCCCGCCCGGCGAAGCACGAGGGCTACCCGGGGAGGCGACAGCAATGGAAGAACACCTGTCTCCGACGACTGCCGAGTCGCCAGGCACCGGTGCTGTCGACACCGTTGCGAGTCGGACCAACTCGTCTGCGATGCCGACCTGGGTTCATTCGATCGCCCTGCGGCACTGGCATGCCGTACCTGTCTATTTCCAGCTCGCGACGCAACTGCGAGACCTACACGAACAGGGCGTCATCACTGCCGGCGAACAGCTTCCGCAGCTGCACAGGCTCGCGTCGTGGGTCGGCGTCGGCAAGAAGACCGTTCGCTCCGCCGTCGCCGTTCTCGTGGACGACCGGTTACTGCACCGCAGCGGTGACGATTTTCGCTTCGCCTAGATCCGCAACTCGGGTAGCGCGCCCCGGGTGAATACAGTGAATTCATGCAGCCTCACTCCGACGACGACACCGCTACGCGCACCGCTCTGATCACCGGCGCATCTCGGGGCATCGGCAGAGCAACCGCCGTTGCGTTCGCCGCAGCAGGCTATCGCGTCGCGGTGCATTACTCGTCGGCATCCGCAGCTGCCGAGGAAACGTTGGGACTGCTCGACGGCTCAGGCCACATCGCGGTGTCCGGCGATCTCGCGTCGACGACGGCAGGACCCGGCATCGTCTCCGGCGCTGTCGATCGACTGGGCAGGCTCGACGTACTCGTGAACAACGCGGCAGTCGGCCCCACCGAGCAGAACCGTCATCGCATCACCGAGGACACGTTCGAGCAGTGGGAAGCGGCCTGGCGAGACATGGTGCAGGTCAACCTGATCGGCACCGCGCACCTCTCCTGGGCCTTCGCGCGCCACCTCATCGACAGCGGCCGCCCCGGGGCCATCGTGTCGGTGGGATCGCGCGGCGCGTTTCGTGGCGAGCCTGACTACCCCGCATACGGCGCCGGCAAGGCCGGACTGCACGCGTTCAGCCAGTCGATGGCAATTGCTCTCGCACCGCACGGCATTTCGGTGACTGCCGTCGCACCCGGGTTCGTCTCCAGTGAACGCCAGCTCGGAAAGCTGAACGGACCCGCAGGCGACGAGATCCGAAGCCAGAGCCCGTTCGGTCGAGTCGGTACCCCAGAGGAAGTCGCATCGACGATCGTTCATCTCGCCTCCCCCGAGGCGGCGTGGTGCAGCGGAACGGTCGTCGACATCAACGGATCGTCGTACGTTCATCCCTGAGCCAGGGATGCTCTACCTCGGAGACGTCAACTGCGCGCGAATCGTCACCGCGCCGTCCGGATCGCGCGTCGCCACGGCGTGCGCGTCGTAAGTGCTGTCCCCCAGTGTCAATCGCATCGGCGCACCTTTTCCGAGGAAGTTGCGCCACCAGGTCTTCGCGTCGGGCATGACGCACCCGATCGTGACCGTGTCGCCTTCTCGCCTGTAGCCCACGACGAGAGTGAACTCCTTGCCGGACTTGCGCCCGGTGTAGGTGACCTCCGCCATCGACTCCTTCAGCTTCGCGCCGACCGGTCCACCATGCCGAAGCAGCGGGACGACGCCCTTGTTCACCACGTTCGCAACCGTCCGAAAGATCTGCCCGCCGTCCACCATGGTCGACTCCCTCCGTCGCCGCCCAAGGGTACCGACATGCGGGAAATCCGGCACCGGGACTTGCATGTAGAGCCCAACTAGTTTCATACTTCAGCTAATAGTTGTAGTACTACAAGTATTGGACGCACATGACCGACTTGACGAAGCGGCACCGCTATCTGGTGTTGGCAATCTGCTGCATGAGTCTGTTCCTCGTCAGCATCGACAACACCATCGTGAATGTCGCGCTGCCCTCGATCCGCACCGATTTGAACGCGTCGGTCTCCGGACTTCAGTGGATCATCGACGCCTACACACTCGTCCTTGCTTCGCTCCTCATGCTCGGCGGTTCGAGCGCAGACCGATTCGGGCGCAAGAGATTCTTCATGATCGGCACCGCGACGTTCGTCGCTGGTTCGCTGTTGTGCAGCATCGCGCCGTCGCTCGCCTGGCTGGTCGCGTTCCGTATGGTGCAAGCCGTCGGTGGCTCGATGATGAATCCCGTTGCTATGTCGATCATCACCAACACCTTCACGAATCCGAAGGAACGTGCAGGCGCCATCGGCGTGTGGGGTGGCGTCGTCGGGATCTCGATGGCGGGTGGTCCACTGATCGGCGGGGCGCTCGTCTCGTCGGCCGGGTGGCAGTCGATCTTCTGGGTCAATGTTCCGATCGGGCTCTTTGCACTGTTCGCGACCTGGAAATTCGTGCCCGAATCCAAAGCCGCACACGCCCGCCGTTTCGATCCCGTCGGCCAGATTCTCATGATCGTTCTGCTCGCGAGCGTGGTGTTCACGATCATCGAGATCCCGAGCAAAGGATTGTCGTCGACGCCCATCCTCCTGTCTGCATCGGTGGTCGTGCTGTCCCTGATCGGGTTCTTGTACGTGGAGACTCGACAGAAAGAACCGCTGGTCGAACTGGGTTTCTTCCGATCTGTTCCCTTCTCGGGTGCGACGATCATCGCCGTCTGCTCGTTTGCGTCCCTCGGCGGATTCCTGTTCCTCAACACGCTGTACCTGCAGGACGTACGTGGATATTCACCGCTGCACGCCGGGCTGTACACGTTGCCCATGGCGCTGATGACGCTGATCCTCGCGCCGATCTCCGGACGGCTCACCGGATCTCGCGGCCCCCGAACATCGTTGGTAGTGGCCGGAATCGGATTCATCGTGTCCGGAGCACTGTTGACTCGACTCGGTCCCGACACACCGTTCGTGTGGCTTGCGCTGCCGTACATCGTGTTCGGCATCGGATTCGGAATGGTCAACGCGCCGATCACGAACACAGCGGTATCCGGAATGCCGCGCAGCCAAGCAGGCGTCGCGTCGGCAATCGCGTCGACCAGTCGTCAGGTCGGACAGTCTCTCGGTGTTGCTGTAGTCGGTTCGATCGTCACCGCCGGGATGGTGGGTAGCTTCGCAGACGGCTTCGTCGACGCGGCCCGCCCCGCCTGGTTCGTCCTCCTCGGCGCCGGTGTGGTCGTACTGGCGTTGGCGGTGGTGACGACGGGAACCTGGGCGCGAGCCACGGCGGAACGCGTCGCCGCACGGGTGCCACAGGAGGTGGCGTGAGCACGGAGGACGTTTGGCGCGACATGCGCACGTTGATGTTCGATGTAGCCGATCCGCACGGCGCCGTCGTTGCCGCAACGGGCGTCAGCTTCTTTCGGTGCAAGCTGATGCGGCGGCTTCAGGCCGGCCCGATGTCTGCTGGTGCGCTCGCAGAATTACTGGGATCCGATCCTGCCTACGTCTCGATCACCCTACGTGACTTGGAAGCCCGCGGATTCCTCGTGCGCACGCAGGACCCGGAGGATCGTCGTCGACGATTCGTCGAACTCACCGACGAAGGACGTGACATCGCCGCGCGGGCCGACCGTGCCCTCGCCACGCCCCCGGAGTCGTTCTCGGCCTTGTCCGACGACGACCTCGCGAGCTTGGGACGAATTCTCGCCACACTGCTTGGATAGGCCCTCCGATCAGCGCTGCTGCTGACACCCGCTGTCGAACATCGTCGCCATCTGGACATCCGTCGACGTGAATGTCGGTGCGAGGTAACGCAACTTACCGATCAGCGACTTGGGCAGCGCGTCGAGCGACATCGGATACGTGGAGCCGTCGTCGGGGCTCTGCGCGTAGATCGCGAAGTTGGCGGCACCGTCTGCGTTGAATCCGCCGTACGTCTGCAACGCCTTGGCCACCATCTTCTGGAACGGTGTCAGCCCCAGCGTGTCGAGATTCAGATTCGGGTCGAGCTGAATCCTGACCCCTTCCGGGACGCCACCGGACACCGTTCCGTCCGAACGTGTTGCCGGATAGAAGAATTCCGACGAGTTGTTGGGTATCGCGAAACGCAGCGCGTGGTCGATGACGCCTGCCCTGACGTCCTGAGGGGTGATCATGCCGGCGACGTACGACAGTTCACCACCCGAGTGCGCCGGCCCGCTCGCGTGTGCACCCGATCCCGTGTATGCCGGGTAGCTGGCCTGAGCGATTGCGGTCTTGTTGCTCGCATTGAACGCTTGGAATTCGTACAGGCAGCCGTTGCTCTCGTCGATGATCGACAGATGCGCGTCCGCGTCCGGCGTCGGCTTGTACGACGACAGGTACGGAACAGTGATCGTCTTGTTCGAATTGGTCACTCGCACAGTGGTCGTCGGCGTGCCTGCGGGCGCCTTGTAGATGCCGGTGCTCCACTGCGACGAGTTCACGTTGATCGCGTTGTTCCGGGAGTCGTTCGCGACCATGGTCCGCCACGTCTCGCTGTTCGGATGCACGATCGCATTGGATGGAATCGGCTGGTTCCAGAAGGAATTGGCGGCGAAGTAGTTGCCGTTGTTCGAAGCCGGACTCGTTCCCGCCGGAGTGATCGAAAAGTGCTGGTGCCCATTCTTCGTCGGGTTCGACACCGCGACCGAGACCGTATGAAGTCCGGCGGTGACGTTCGTGGTCGTGTGGTAGCGCCCCCAGGTCTGATTGGGCCAATAGTCGATCAACGACTTACCGTCGATCTTCGCCTGCACTCCGACGAATCCGGTTTGAGCGTTGACGTTGTAGGTGCCCGACGTCGGGAAGTTGATGGAGCCGGTGTAGAGAACCGAAAAGTTACCTGCGTTGACGCCCGGGGCGGGAGACTGTGCGTCCCAGGTGTTTCCGACCGAGTACTCGCACCGACTCGTCACCGGCGTGCCAGTCGCGGTCAAGTTGTTGTAATACGCCGCGAGGTACATGTTGACTCCGCATTTGCCGGTGTCGACGGGCGGCGTGGTGGTCGGCGGCGTCGTGGTAGTCACCGGCGGCTTCGTCGTCGTGGTCACCGGCGGCTTCGTCGTCGTGGTCACCGGCGGCTTCGTCGTCGTGGTCACCGGCGGCTTGGTGGTTGTCGGGGGTTTGGTTGTCGTGGGGGCCGCGGCGATCGCGGTCACCGAACCGATGTATGCGTTACGGTCACACAACGATCCGTATCGGTAATCGTTGGTGAATGTGATTGCAACAGAGTGGCTTCCAGCTGGGAGCGCCGTCTTGATCGTGTAGTTCGCCCAGATCCCGGACAGTGTCGCGGTGCCCACCGCTTTGCCGTCGACGGCGACGGACACTTTGGCCGCGCCCAGGCAACTGTCGCCGCGCGCACGGAGCGTCAGTCCCGTCGCCGACGGGGTGGTCATCTGAGCCGTCGCGGTCGACTGGGACCACATTCCCAGCGTTCGCCCACCTGGGGCAGCACTCTCGTCGAACACCGCGCCGGACGTCGACGGCGACAGCACGAAGGCAGGCGCCAGCGCGACAGCGTCTTGGGCCACGGCGTGCGGCGATCGAATTACGGCGCCGGCCACCAGGGACAAAATTGCGATAGGGACGAGCGCAAAACGGTTCATCTATCCGCCTCGGTAGGAATACCCCAATGGCATCATGAACCCCAGTAGTTAACAATAGACACAGAGTTTGTCTTGGCGCACGTATGGAACCGACTGGTTGCTCTTCGGCGATTAACCGACAGATAGCTTTTTTCGCGCGAATTATCCCGAGATACGTAGGTCATGGAATCGCTTGGCGTGCTTAGCAATACGAAATACTTCGACGGTAGCAGGCCGAGACCGAACCCTGAAGGGTTTCGCGTGCGCGTCGATGTCGCGCTCTAGGCACCCGTACAGCAGACACGGCGCCCCCGCCTCGACGGACTACCGCGACCACGTCTGGCCCTGCACCGGGTTGTTTGTCCGATGCAGGGCTGGTGTGCAGTGGTGTGCGGCGACCGGTTTATGTCGGGTCGTTCTGCTCCGGGCACCCGTTCTGCTCCGGACACCTGGTCTGCTTAGGGGGCTTCGGTTCGAGGGCACGGGTCGTCGGAACGGGTCGACGCTGGCGGGTGGGATGAATTCGGGGTGCCGGTCGGTTCCATCACCACTTCCCAATCGGAGTGGTGCAGTATCCGGTGGTGGTATCCGCACAGCAGGACCAGGTTGTCCAGGACCGTCGGTCCGCCATCGATCCAATGCTGAATGTGATGCGCTTGCGTCCACGCCGGGGGTTGCGTGCAGCCGGGGAAGGCGCATCCGTGATCGCGTGCGACGAGTGCTCGACGCTGTTTGCGTGAGGCGAGCCGTTCGGAATGCCCATGGTCGATCGGCACATGATTCTGGTCGAGAAAGATCGGATGGAGGATGCAGTCACAGGACAATCGGCGTGCGGTCGTGACGGTGACCGGCCCGGTCCACGGCACCCAGCCGACACCGGCGTCGTCGATCAGGTCACGGTAGAACGAGGTATCGCGAACACGTTCGTTCCTGGGCCCAGCATCGCCGGCCTCATCGAACTGCTGTGTTTGATTGAATTGCTGGGCCCAGGCGGTCCAGTGGTCGGCTTCGTTCCAGGTATCGCTGTAGGACAGCAGCTTCACCCGCAAGTCTGCGGATGCGGCCGGGTCCCAGCCCCCGGTGATATCCCAATCAGCGGGGGTATCGCGTCCGGTCACCCGGGCGATTGCATCGTCGGCGAGCAGTCGGTGGAGTTCGTTGTCCCGCGCGGCGTTCCAGTGATGTGGGTGTTCTGCGGGTTCGTCGTCGTAGCGTTCGTGTGGTTCGTGGTCGACGTGGTTGCGGGTGCGGTGGATGTCGGCGAGGTGATCGGCGCGGATGTGCAGGTTGATGTGCGGCTTCTCCCCGCCCTCGGTCGGTCCTGTGCCCGAGGCGAGGTAGCGTTCGACGAGTTCGGTGAATCCGTCGGCGCGGCGTTTGGCCGGGGTACGCGGGTCGGGGGTGCCGTCGTGCGCGGGAACGGGTTTCGACAAGGCTGACAGTGCGGTGAGGAATTGTTCTCCGGTGGCTGCGTCGAGGTCGGCTTTGACCGCGACGCGGCCGTTCAAGGTGGTCGAGGCGTGCAGGGTGTTGCGGTCGAGGTCTTCCGACGGCGGCGGGTCGTCCGAGTCGAAGATGTGCTCGAGAGTCTTGATGCCGTCCCGGACGACGTCGCGGCTGGCGCGGGGACCGGTCGCGGCGGCGACCAGGGCCGCCAAGGCGGGTTCCATCGCTTCCTCGGGCATGTTCGCCGGCGGCTTCTCGCAGAAGTTCAGCAGCATCACTGCCAGATCGATGGGCATCGATCCGGTGTAGAACGCGTCGGCGACGGGCTTGTGGTGTTTCAGTCCGCGGGCCAGGGCGAGGATCCGGCCTGCTGCGGTGTTGTCGAGCAACGTCGACGCCACCAGCCACGGCCGCACAGTCTTGAACCCGAGGACCTCGGCGGGAACACGATCGTCGATCGCACGCACCAGCCGGATCCGTTCGATCTCCAAATCCTGAATCTTCTGCGACAACGCGACGGCATCCTGAAGAAGCTCCCGCTCGGATCTGCGCCACGTCTCGTCCGACAAATCGCCGGTCACAACACCGGCATTCATCTCGATCGTGTCTGCGTCCCCGCCCATGAACCAAGACTATAGAACAGATGTTCGAATCGCAAGGCTTCTGTCAGGCGGGTTCTCTCAGCACGCCCACGTGCCTGACCGTTCCGGACAACCCCGGAAGCTCGTTCACCGGCGACCAGGTCCGCATCCCGTCCGAGCTGTCCGAGTAGAGGTACCTGTTCTCGGTGTACTTGTCGAGATAGATCCGCCAAGCCCCGTTGGGCAGCTGAACCACCGCAGGCCCTTCGACGAACGACCCCCAGTTTCCGGGCGGCACGAACGTGTAGGGCCCGGCCAGGGACGGCGAGACCGCATGTTCGACGACCTTCGTCGTTTCGTTCTTGGTGAACGCGTGATAAGTGTTCCCGACCTCGACGACCGTCGTGTCGATGTGGTCCGCCCCGATCCCTGCCAGCGGTACCGGGAAACTCCACGCGGTGAGCGACGGATTCAACGCCGTCATCAGGTAGGGCACGAACCCGCCACCCGTCGACAACGAGACGATGACATTCACGCTGCTGCCGTCGACGAACCACTCCGGCGCCCACGCCTTGGTGGTGAACGGCGACAACGACGGGCCGTCCGACGACCCTGCAGATCCCGTGAACCCAGGCAGACTCGCGGAACCCGTCCCATCCCCTGTCCCCGGCAAGAATGCACAGCAGAACGGAACCGGGTAGTTCCCCATCGGCGTCCAGCTGACGCGATCGACGCTGCGCGCGAAACCGATGGTTGCCCCGCTGCCGGTCGTGTACGTCAGGTAGTACGACCCGTCGGTGTGCCGGAAGATACTCGGGTCACGCACCAGCCCCGCCTGCGGCCGGAACGCACCGAGCTGCACGGGCGCGAACTGCGTGCCGTCTCCGGACTCGTACACGTCCATGTCACGGTCGTTCGTGTTGCTGAACGCCACCATCGTGTATCTCCAGGCGGACGGTTCGGCGCCACCGATCCCCTGCCCCGAAACAAGCAAGGCGACGACGGCGAGCAGTACGAGACCTATCGAAAAGCGGGACCCCCCGGTCTTGTTCACCGAAGCAGTATGGCTGAAAAGCGCTCGGTACGGGCGGGTTCGGGCAGGGTGCTCTTCGCGATCGTGCGATCAACGCCGCGGATCCACAAGGCGTCGACGCATCGCTTCCAATCCGAAGAACACGACGGCGGCGATGACGACGTGCATGAGCGACAGCATGACCGTGGAGGCTGCGTCGAAGTCGGCCGAGATGGTCATTGCAATCGTGGCCAGTGGCGCGATCACGCCGACGACCTGAGCCACCCGCACGACACCGACCCATCGCAGCGACACGAGCGCAGCCAACCCCATGCCGACGACCATCGGCACGACCGTCAACATCACTACACCTCCGGGCGCGACGGCCATGGTCTCGCCGGCGTCTGTCAGTTCGAACGATCCGCCTGCAGCGAGTCCGATCAGCCACAGCACGAGGTTGGTCGCGAGCGCGGCAAGCACCGAGAAAAGAACTGCCTGCCACCGAGAAAGCGACAGTGAACGAGTGGTCGAAGCCGAAATCGCCATGATTGGGTCCCGTCGTTGATGGGTTGCATCGAACTTGTCGACGGATCCGACTTGGCGCGACCGCGGAACTCATCGGACACCGTGAAATCGCGCGTAGTCGGATGGACGGATGAAGGCATCCTCACGTTCGGTCGTCGCCACTGTCCAGACGGGCCTAGTCGATCTGCTTCGTAACGACGAACTCCCCGCACACCCGGCTCGGGCGTGCGGGGAGCGTCGGGCACCGTCAGTTGTTCGACGCGACTGCCGGATAGATCGGGTACTCGATGCCCGACAGGTACTGCACCGTACGCACGACCTGGCTGGAGTAGCCGAATTCGTTGTCGTACCAGACGTAGACGATGGCGGTGTCGCCGTCGACGATCGCAGCGTTCGCATCGACGATGCACGCGGCCCTCGAGCCGATGAAGTCGCTCGAGACCGCGTCGGTTGCCGCCGTGTAGTCGAGGTTGCGGCTCAACGGGCCCGTCAGCGATGCGAGCCGGAGCGAATCGAGCACCTCGCCCTTGGTGCTCTCACGCTTCAACTGGAGATTGAGGATTGCGACGGAGACGTCCGGTGTGGGAACGCGGATCGAATTTCCGGTGATCTTGGCCTTCAGCTCGGGCAGCGCCTTCGCGACGGCCGACGCTGCACCGGTCTCGGTCAGTACGAGGTTGAACGGCGCGGAACGTCCACGACGGTCCGCGTTGTGGAAGTTGTCCAGCAGGTTCTGGTCGTTCGTGAAGGAGTGGACGGTCTCGACGTGTCCGCGCACGATGCCGAATGCGTCGTCGAGCGCTTTCAGCGGCGGGACGATCGCGTTCGTGGTGCACGACGCGCACGAGAAGATCTGTTCGTCGGGGTTCTGAGTCAAGTGGTTGACCCCGTGCACGATGTTCGGGACGTCACCCTTGCCGGGGGCAGTGAGCAGAACTTTGGCGATACCGGGACGCAAGTGCGCGGACAGCCCGTCGCGGTCGCGCCACTTACCGGTGTTGTCGATCAGAATCGCGTCGTCGATGCCGTGTTCGGTGTAGTCCACACCCGACGGGTCGTTGCTGTAGATGAACTTGATGACGTTGCCGTTGGCGATCAGCGCGTTGTTCTCCACGTCGATCTTGATCGTGCCGTTGAACTTGCCGTGAACCGAGTCGCGTCGAAGGAGCGACGCGCGCTTGGCCAGGTCGCCTTCCCCGCCCTTGCGCACGACGACGGCTCGCAGATTCAGCCCTCCGCCCGATCCCGACTTCTCGATCAGCAACCGAGCGACGAGGCGACCGATCCGGCCGAATCCGTAGAGCACCACGTCACGCGGCCCGGCGTGCGGCTCGTCGGGGTCAGCGCCGGTGACCTCAGCCAGTTGTTCTGCTGTGAACGCGGGGACCGACAGTCCACGATCGTCGGCGTGGTACGCCATCACCAACAGAGCGAGATCGATCTTCGACGGCCTCAGATCCAAGTCGGCCAGTGCCTGCAGGAACGGGAACGTCTCGTCGACCGACAACTCCTCGCCGCTGATCTGCCGAGCGAAGCGGTGTGTTCGAAGAATGCTGATCACCGACTTGTTCACCAGCGACCTGCTGTGCAGAAGGATCGTCACATTCTTCGCGCGATGCAATGTACCGATGATCGGGATCATCGACTCTGCGATCGCTTCCTGGGCATTCCAACGGGCGAGTTCTACTGAGGACACGAGGACATCCTAGGTTCCCCGGATTTCGCCTCGCCGTCGCATCCTCGAAACGTACGAGCGGAACATACTCGGGCGTCCAAGCTGTCCGCACGCAGTTCGACCGACCGGAAATCCTGAATCAATTCAGTCGGAATCGGCTGTTGCCGTGTGAATCTGCGCCTGAGCGAACCGCTGCACAGACGAACGAATCGAGCCCGACGGTGTCGAGGTGGTGTTTCCTTCAAGCTCGAGACGGGTAACTGTGGCGGCATGACTTCCACCGACGACCACACAGCCGGAATCACGAAGGTTGCCGAGCTGATGAGCGATTCCAAGCTGTGCATGTTCACGACCGTCGGCCGCGACGGGCATTTGCTGTCTCGACCGATGGCGTTGCAGGAGACGGAGTTCGACGGCGACTTGTGGTTCTTCGCCCGCAACGGTTCACGCAAGGTCGAGGACATTCGTGCCGACGATTCGGTGAACGTCGCATTCCAATCCGGCACTGCCTGGGTGTCTTTGTCCGGCAGCGCGGAGATCGTCGTCGACGATGTCGCGAAGAAGAAGGATCTGTGGAACCGAGCTGCGGCCGCCTGGTTCGACAACGGGCCCGAGTCCACCGAGGTCGTGCTGATCAAGGTTCGCGCGGAGGGTGCAGAATATTGGTCGGCGCCGGGTTCGAAAGTCTCCACACTCATCGCCTACGCGAAATCCCGCATCACCGGCGAAAAACCGGATGTGGGAAGCAATGACACCGTCGACCTCTGACCGAAAGGCGAACGATCCATGACGACCGAGCCTCCGGGCAGGCATTTTCATGCACAGGTGACCCGCGATGGGCAGGTGACCATCTTGACAGTCAGCGGCGAACTCGACGTGTCGACTGTGCGCAACCTGGCAGACACTGCACGGCCGGTAGCCGAATCTGCAGAGGCCGGCTTGGTCGTCGATTTGTCCGACGTGCGGTTCCTGGCGTCGAGCGCGATCACCGAACTGGTCCGTACCCACGAGCATCTGCCGGCCGCTGCGACGATGGCGCTCGTCGCAGTGAACAATCAAGTTGTGCTGCCGATTCAGCTGAGTGGTATCGATCGAGTCATGTCGACGTTCGCGAGCATCCCTGCCGCGGTCGCTTACATCCGGGATCGAGCTCAGGCGGCTCGATCGTGACCGAGACCTCGACGGGCGAGCCCGGTTTGGACCCCGACCGGTGGACACACACCAGCCCCGCCGCGCCGGACGCCGCCACCACGTTGCGACGCCGTGTACGCAAGTGGGCAACAGGGCTGAAGGTCGCTGACAGCGTCGTCGACGCCATCGAACTGGCGTCGTACGAGGCGTTGGCGAATGTCGTCGAACATGCCTACGCCCGCTCCGAGAACAAAGGAGAGATGACGCTGACGGCCATCCACGAATCGCACGCGCTCAGCGTGACCGTCTCCGACACAGGGACCTGGCAGCCGCCCACTCCGACACCCGATCGCAGCCACGGTCTCGCACTCATCGAAGCGGTCAGCGACAACCTCGATGTCGACAACACCGACGACGGCACGGTGGTGACCATCGTCTGGAGTCTGTCGGAACCCGCGTCGTCATGACCGCACCCGGCAGTCCCGAAAGCCTTTCGGCCGAAGGGATCTCGGAGTTCATCGACGATGCTCCCTGCGGGATCGTCGTCGTCGACGCGGACTCCGAGGCCGTTCGTTACATCAACACGACGTTGCTCCGCCTCGTGCGACGCGATCGCAGCGATGTGATCGGATCGCCTCTCACGCGGCTGTTCACCGACGACAGTGTCGAGACACTGTCGATTCTCCTGGCTGTCGCGTCGCACTCCGACGGTACGTCGATCGGGGCCGCAGCCGATTTGGCCGCACCGGACTCGACGCGCGGTAATCCAGTGTCACTCGTGGCCAATCACCGCGTATCAGCGAGTGGCGACGCCGCGGTGGTCATCTCGGTTCACTCCACGGGCGATCACGTAGTGCGAGAAAATGCCTTGATCTCCGACCGCGACACAGCGCACGCGGCGCAGATCGACGCCGAAGCAGCTCTGGGGCGAACTCGGATCGCGCTCGACGAGTCCGAGGACGCCAGGAGAGTCGCCGAGGCGGAGCGAACGCAAGTCCAGGTTCTCGCTACGACCTTGCAGCGGACGTTGTTGCCTCCCGTGTTGGCAGCACCACCCGGCATGGAAGTGGCAGGCTTCTATCACCCCGCGTCGCTGGACGAGGTGGGCGGCGACTTCTACGACGTGTTCCCGTTGGACGAGGCCACCTGGGCGTTCTTCCTCGGAAACGTCAGCGGCAAGGGCGCAGGGGCGGCTGCCGTCACATCGCTCACCAGGTACACGCTGCGCGCAGCAGCGGTATTCGATCGCGACCCGATCGCCGTCCTGCACAATCTCAATTCCGTTTTGCATCAGGAGTTTCGGGGTGACGATCCCCGATTCTGCACAGTCGTGTACGGAACGATCACACTCGGCGACGACGGTGTCGTGGTCCATCTGGCCAGCGGAGGACATCCCCCGGCGCTACGGCTACAAGCAGACGGCACAGCCGAGTATGTGCACACCCGCGGCGGCCAGCTCGTCGGGGCGTTCGCGTCCGCCCACTTCGTCGCGGCGACCGTGGATCTGCGGCCTGGGGACGTCTTGGCCTTCTACACCGACGGTCTCACCGAAGCTGTTGTAGGGCCTGGTCGGGCTCGGTACGACGACGACGGTGCACTGCAGTCCTTCGCGACGGCAGCCGCGCCGACCAGCGCACAGTCGATCATCGGCCGTCTGGCCGAACTCCTCGACAGTTTCGGCAGCGGTCTGCAGGACGACGTGGCTCTGTTGGCGCTCGGACTGCCTGCGACATCGGACGATTGACACCGCGCCCGCCGCTCGCCCGGTCAGGCCGAGGCCGAACTCGCACGCAGCGAGGCATCGATGGCGTCCGAACTCAACACGCGATCGGAAACCAAGGCGGCGCAGCCGATCACACCGGACTGGCCACTGTGCATGGTGGCTCTGATGGTCAGGTTGCGGGTGGCCAGAGCCGTCGCACGTCCATAGACCGTTTCCCGCAGTCCTGCGACGAAGATGTCGTACGACTTGGCCATGTCTCCGCCCAGGACCAGAATTTCCGGGTTGAGCAAATTCACTGCGCCGGCGAGTGTCTCGCCGATGTGGCGTCCGCTGTCGCGGATGAGCCGTCGCGCTTCGGCATCTCCGCCGACCGCGAGATCGACGACGTCTCGGATATGTCCGACCGAACGCCCTTGGTCCTGGAGCGCGTGAACCAGAGCCCACCCGCCCGCTATTGCCTCGAGACAACCGGAGTCCCCGCAGCGACATGCCACGCCTGCAGCCGCGGCCGTCTTGGTATGCCCGAACTCGCCTGCAGCACCCAAGGATCCGCGTTGCAGCACTCCGCCCGCAATGATCCCGGCACCGAGACCGGTCGACGCCTTCACCAACAGAACGTTCTCGAAGTGTTCTCGGGTGTCGCGTCGTTCGCCCAGGATCATCGCGTTCGCGTCATTGTCGAGAAAGACTGGCGCGGAGGTCAATTGGCCGAAGTAGGGCGCCAGTGGAACGCCGTCCCATCCGTGCATGATCGGCGAATCGAGACTGCACCCACGCACCGTGTCCGCGGTACCGGGTATGGCCAGTCCGACCCCGAAAATTCGGTGGCCGGCGCGTCCTGCGTCGTCGATCAGCGCGTCGAACCGTGTGGTGATCTGCGGCATCAGCTCATCTGGTCCGACGCCGATCTCCTGGTCGACGGTATCCCCCGCCAGGAAGTCACCCCCGACGGTGAACACTGCCAACTGCGAGCGACTGCGTCCGATCGCGGCAGCGAGCACGATGCCTGCGTCGACATCGAACGACAGTCGCGCAGGCGGTCGACCGCCGGTCGACCGATCGTCCTCGGTCTCGACGACGAGTCCGAGCGCACTCAGCGCATTGACACGCGACACGATGGCCGAACGTGACAAGCCCGTGTGTTTGGCCAGATCGGCGCGGGTCGTCGCAACTCCGTCACGAACAAGCGCGAATACGGCACCCGCGGTGGCAGAAGGCGCGCTGGGTCGCGGTGTTCGCATGAGGCCATTGAACCAACTGGACATGACAACAGCAACATACTTACGACTTTTAAATACCTAAGTGGGGTTGTTTAACATCCGAAGTCGCTCTAGGGTGGTACCCGAGGACCTGAAGGAGGAGCAATGACATCACCGAGAGTCCGCGACGTTCCGACGAAAACCGTGTGGCTGCCTCCTGCCGTGACAGAAGAGTGGGACTGGCAGCTCCACGGAAAATGCCGCGGCCACAGCTCTTCCCAGTTCTTTCACCCGTACGACGAGCGCGGGCACGCGCGGGTGCGCCGAGAACAGGAAGCCAAGGCGATCTGCACGGGGTGCCCAGTGCTCGAGCAGTGTCGTTCGTATGCGCTCAAGACCCGTGAGCCGTACGGTGTCTGGGGCGGAATGTCGCAGACGGAGCGGGCGGATTACCTGAGGGCGCAGCGCAAGACAGCGTAACGGTCGCGGGCCCTGGGGTGGTCAGACGACTCGGTCGGTTGCCGCAGGCACCGGACCAGTAGTTGCCCGCACCACGAGACGGGGTCTGAGGACCGTCGACGCCGCCTCGTCGCGGCCGTCGTCGAGCCGCTCGACCGCAGCGCGCACAGCCCTGACTGCCTGCTCCTCCGGCCGCTGGCTGACGGTCGTGAGATCGATGTGCGCCATTCGGGCGAGGGTACTGTCGTCGTACCCGGTGACCGACACGTCGCCGGGTACCGCGAACCCATTGCGCCGCAACGCATCCAGAAGACCGGCGGCGCTGAGATCGTTGGCTGCCACGATTGCGGTGGGCCGCGGCCCCGAGGAACCGAACAACTCGTGGACGGCGCGCGGCGCGCAGTTCTCGGTGAAGTCACCGTCCACTACGCACTCGTACTCGGCAAGGCCGTGCCTGCGCATCGCGCGACGATACCCAGCCGATCGATCGATCGCGATCGATCCGGAGCCGCCGGTCAAATGTGCAATTCGGCGATGCCCGAAGTCGACGAGATGATCGACGACGTCACTCATGCCGGGCGAATCCCCGGCGCGCACGACATCGACACCGGCCCCGGTGACGCGACGTCCGACGGATACGACGGGCACACGCTCGGCCCACAGCATCAGCGACTCCGCGGGGGCTTCGGGTCCGAGAAGAACGACAGCCTCGCATCGAAAATCCAGAAGCGTCTCGATCACCTTGGACTCGGGGTGCGTCGACGTGACGGCGCCGAGAACTATCTCGTACCCGACCGCGTCTGCCGCAGCCACCATGTGCTCGACCATCTCGGCATGGAAGGGGTTGCGGATGTTCGTCATGACGCCGATCAGATGCGTGCGTCGCAGGGACAGCAAAGCCGCGGTGCGATTCGGGCGATAGTCGAGCTCGGCGGCGACCTCGAAGACCCGCTCCTTGGTCTCGGCGCTCGGGCCCGGTACCCCTCGGAAGATCATCGAGACGAGCGCCTTCGAGACACCCACCCGATCCGCAATGTCCTGCATCGTCACCGAACGCCCGTTACCCATGCGCCCTCCTCGCTTCGACGGTTCCGATCATCGCCTACGCCGCCTTGACATGGCCGTGACCGGTGTCTCATAGTAGCCATATTAGACCGGTCAAATAGATCGAACTAAATGTGCAACTCCCCACGACAGAAAGCATCACGCTCATGAGACAGGACTCCATCGGCGTTGCCGTCATCGGCGGCGGAATGGCCGGCCGCGCCCACGCAGCCGGATACCGCATGGCATCGACCCTGTTCGGTACCGACCGTCCCGACGTACGGCTCGTCGCGATCGCCGACACGAACGAGGCCATCGCCGACGACACCGCCAAGCGCTACGGCTACGAACGTGCGGAGTACAGCTGGCAGGCCATCGCCGCTGCCGACGACATCCAGGTCGTCAGCGTCGTCGTCGCCAACCACCTGCACCGCGAGATCGTCGAAGGACTCCTCGCCGCGGGCAAGAACGTGCTGTGCGAAAAGCCCCTCGCCGGTTCCATCGCCGACGCTCAGTCCATGGTCTCCGCAGCAGCGTCCGCGACCGGCATCGCCTCCGTCGGCTACACCTACCGCCGCTCCCCCGCGGTCCAGGCCATCGCCGACGAACTCGAAGCCGGCCGCCTCGGCGACATCGTCCACTTCGACGGCCGTTACCGCGCCGACTACTCCCTCGATCCCACCGGACCGATTACCTGGCGCTACAAGGGCGGCCTCGGCACCGGCGCCCTCGCCGACGTCGGTAGCCACCTGATCGACCTCGCCGAATACGTCGCCGGACCCATCACCTCGGTCCGTGGCGCGCAGTTCTCCACTGTCATCACCGAACGCCCCGTCCCCGTCGGTGTCACCTACGGCCACACCAAGGCCGACACGACGGGCGAGATGGCTGCCGTCGAGAACGAGGACGTCGCCACCTTCACCGTGCAGTTCGAGGGTGGGTTCGTCGGAACGTTCTCCGCTTCCCGTGTCTCGCACTGCAACCCGGACGGGCTCTCGTTCGACGTGTTCGGCACGAAGGGCTCCGCGTCCTGGGCACTCGAGCGCGCCTCGGAGTTCCACATCTCCACCACCGACATCGACGACACGGTCAACGGCCGTCGTCAGGTCATCATCGGACCCCAGCACCCCTACATTCGCGGCGGCCTGCCCATGGATGCCGGCGGCGTCGGACACGGCAAGGCCGAGTTCTTCGCCTATCAGGCACGTGCGTTTCTGGATCAGGTTGCTGGAATCCAAGGTTTGCCCGAGCTCCCCGACTTCGCGCACGGCCTGCGCGGCATGCAGATCGTCGCCGCCATCACCGAGTCGGCCGCAGGCAACGGCATCGCCGTCAAGATCTGACAGTCGGGGGGCTCCGTCCCCAACAGCCCCCGAAAAGACCACCACCGCAGACTCTTACAAGGACTGACAACATGAAGCTCGGCGTCTACAACGCAATCCTGCACGACAAGACCCTGCCCGACGCCATCGCGACGGTCGCGTCCCTCGGTCTCGAAGGCATCGAGATCAACTCCGGTGGCTTCCTGCCCCCGAACCACCTTCCCGTCGACGACCTCCTCGCCGGAAAGATCAGCCCCGAGGAATACTTGAAGAACTTCGAGGGCACCGGCGTCTCCATCGCCGGCCTGAACTGCAACGGCAATCCCCTGCATCCCGATCCCGAGGTCGGCCCCGAGGACGCCGAGGACCTGCGCAAGTCCATCGAGGTCGCCGGACTGCTCGGCGTCGACCGCGTCGTCACCATGTCCGGACTACCGGCAGCACACGAGGGCGGCACGTGGCCGGCATGGCACGTCAACACGTGGGATTCGGGCTACCTCGACTCCCAGGACTACCAGTGGGACCAGGTCGCCGTCCCGTTCTGGAAAGAGATCGACTCCCTCGCCCGCGAGAACGGCGTCAAGGTCGCCATCGAGATGCACCCGCAGAACCTCGTGTTCAACCCGCCGACGATGAAGCGTCTGGTGGAGAAGGGCGGGCTGACGAACGTCGGCGCCGAAATGGATCCGTCGCACCTGTTCTGGCAGGGCATCGACCCGGTCAAGGCCATCGAATGGCTCGGACCGCTGGTCTTCCACGCTGCCGCCAAGGACACCCGTATCAACCCGAACTGCGAAATTTACGGCGTCCTCGACGACCGCTTCACGCGCATCCCTGCCGATCAGAACCCCACCGGTCTCGGCGGCAGGCACGTGGTCAACAAGTGGCCCGAGGACTCCGCCTGGGACTTCGTCGCCGTCGGTGAGGGCCACGACGTCGAGTTCTGGACCCGCTTCCTCGCAGCGCTTCAGAAGATCGACCCCAACATGGCCGTCAACATCGAACACGAGGACACCGCCTACGGTCCTCTCGAAGGTCTCCAGATCGCCGTCGATACGCTGAACAATGCCAAAGCTGCTCTCTGACAACGGCATCCGGGCGCAGCATTTCAGCCGCGCCCGGATGAGTCGTCTCAGACCGGCTTCTGTTGTCTACCGGTCGAAGTGCTCGGCAAGCCACGCGCCGATGTCGGCGGCAGCCAGCGAAGCACCCGGAGGTGCGCCGGGGGCGATCGGTCCTCCGAAATGGGTTCCTGCGACCCCGACGGTGGTCTTGTCGACCGAGCCCAATGCATCGAACATGACTTCGGCGTCCTCCGGGAAACACGCCTGATCGCCGGTCAATTCGACGAACAACGACGGCACCACCACGCCTGGAGCGCATCGAACGAAATCCGCGTTGGTGGACAGTCCCGACCATGTGGACAGCCAGGCGTCCGGAGTGGACAGACGCCCGAACCCGACGAGCCCGTAGTTCGTCAGGTCGGGCCGACGGCCGAACAACGACCCGTACGGCCGGTCGTTCGGACTCAACGACAGATCCATGAACCTCGGATCGGCGTCCGTCCGGTGAACGGTGAGGATTCTGGGGGCGAGGGCAGTTCGGCGGTCGACGGGGTTGCCGCTGGTCTCGAACCGTCGACGAGCGTCCGTCGCCTCGGCGACGCGGTCACGCGCGATCTCGTCGAGACGCTCGATTCGCTGTCGCTGTGCTGCGCGATACCGTTCGAGGAATTTCGGCGAGTACGAGGAACTCTCGGGCGCCTCGGCGAATCCGTTCGCCGGATCGAACGGATCGAGAGCAGAATCCACCGACATCGGATCCGACTCGTCGACGACCGACGGGTCGATCAACCGCAGCAGCAGAGCGCCCTGGCCGGGATGCGGTGCCATGAACAGCGCGCCGTCGGGGATCGGCATGTCGGCCGATGCAAGGTCGATCGGCCGTCCCGCCGGGGTTGTCGTCAATCGCTGCGAGGGCGAGAGGCCTGCCTGCTCGTGGTAGAACGCGAAGAGCGTACCGCCCCCCGAATGACCCAACGTGACAACGTGATCGAATTTCTCCTGCACGAAGACTTGCCCCGCGGCGACGTCGAGAAGCGCCTGCTCGTGCACCAGGGACAGATCGTTGTTGACCGATCGGGTGCCCTGGGTCCACACCGCGTACCCGCGAGCGAGCAGCTCGGGAACCAGAACGTGGTGTGTCAGGTCCTGCCGTGGATGCATCAACGTGACGACGGTGCGAGCGCCCGGGACGGTTCGTAGGACGCCGCTCACTCGGGCATCGTCGGCCGTCCGCAACTCGTGTACCGACGTCATGGTGGAGGGCGGCGCCTCCGCGGCATCGATGTAGCGGCCTGCGCCCAGCCTCGAACTGGTCGAGGTCATAGCGAGTCGACCCGCATCGCGTCCTTGTCCCACTGCAGAATTCGGGACCGATGCAATCCGGCGACACTGGAGTACCAGACTGCGTGTCTGCAGCCGGTCGCTCGGCGATCGATCACGATCTCGCCAGCGGATCGAATACGAAAGTACGGTCCCATGCGATCGATCTCCACCGCCGAATCCTGGCCTGCGACAGCGGCGATCGCGGTGTTCTCGGGAACATCCAGAACGAACAAAGTAGTCATCGAGTACCGACCTCTTCGGGAACCCAATCGGCTGCGCGTTCGACGATCAATTCAGCTTTGCGCGTCAACAGGTTCGCCATGCTGGGGTCGGGACCGCGCACGACATCGATGAGAGCATCGATAGTCAAGTTCGCGTCGAGATCTTCCTGCGGGGTGACCGGACGCATGGCCCTCGTGATCTCGATCATGTATCCATTGGGATCGTGCGTGTAGATCGACTCGATCGTCTCGTGCTGGATCTGCATCTCGACAGGCCATTCACTGCCGTCGAGACGGCGCCGATACTCGAGCAGATCGTCCTCGCTGTCCACGTGGATCGCGAGGTGCCGTGATCGGATGAAGAAGATCGGCACGTCCTCGGCGAACCGCGAGTACGAATCACCCTGTGGCCCACCGTCGAACGGTTCGAGTCCGAAGTAGTAGAAGAAGGCGAGTCGATCGTCGTTTCCGATGTCGAAGAAGAAATGAATGAAATCCGGGTGCTTCTCCGGGCCCCAGCCTGCTGCGCAGATGGAGTGCACGACGGGGAACCCCAGGACGTCGCGGTAGAACTCGACCGTCGCGGCCGGGTCGAACGTCGGGTAGGCGACGTGGTCGACGCCTTTGACCTTGTGTGGGAGGGACATCTGATCTCCTTTCTGGAGAGTTCTAGAGGGTTACTGCCGCGTCTGCTCGAAGCAGGGACCCCGCGTCGGGCAGATCGACGGGTAGGTCGAGTGCACGAAGCAGGCTGTATGCGCCTGCGGTCGCTGCCGACAGAACCGGAATTCCGAACTCGTCTTCGGCTGCCTGCACGAGCGGCAGCGACGGCATCTGCACGCAGGCGGAAATGACGAGAGCGTCGACACCCGTCAACTCGAGCGACCGCGCGGCATCCATCACCCGTGCTCCGGGGATGCAACCGACCTCTGCATTGTCGGACACCTCGAGTGCGCGCCAGTCGACGATGTGAAAGCCTTCGGCTTCGAGGTATTCGACGACCTTCTCGGCCAGCGGCTTCATGTACGGCGTGACGAGTGCGATGGAGGTGGCCTTCAGCGCGTTCAATGCTTCCACCAACGCGCCGGCACTGGACCTGACGGCCGCGTCGGACCCTCCCGCCGCCAGTTGTTCGGCGACGAGCCCTTCGACACGCTGGTGTTCGCCGGGGCCGGCAGCCATCAGCGCGACCAGGCATGCGTACAGGATCGCGTCGACGTCGGCATCACCCAGTTCGAGAATGCACCGCTCACGTTGGGCATTCATCGCGCGCAGCTGTTCCGGTGACACGGCCTGCATGCGCATACGGCTGGAATGGAACGAAAAGCGCGCATCCGAGTGCCGCGCCAACAGCTCCGGCATCTCGGTCTCGACGGTCACATTGGAACTCGGTACGACGAGTCCGATGCGGTGAAAACTCATGGTGTGCCCTTCGAATCGAAGAAATTTACGCCAATGACGAGTATTCGACGTCCGCGACGATCCGTCAAGCCCGCCCCAGCTGCGCCATCCCGACCCGGCGGGCCATCAGGCAAGATCACAGGTGGTGATCCCGCTCACGTTTACTACTTGACATGTTTTCGTCAACGTCGAATACTCGACGCAGACGTAAGCGGTGTTGGAGCACGCACTCACACCTCTCGGGCGTCTTCGACTCGGACCTAAGGAGCACACCGACATGACCTACGTGATCGGAGTGGACGTCGGCGGCACGTTCACAGACGCAGTACTCGACGACGGATCCGGTACCGTCGTCGCAGCCAAGGCACCCTCGACCCCGCCCGACTACTCCCAGGGCGTCATCGACGTGCTGGAAGTTCTGGCCGCTCAGCTCGGCCTACCGGTTGCCGAGATGCTCGCGAACACCCACCACATCGCACACGGCACCACGTCGTCGCTCAATGCGCTGGTCATGGGCAACGTTCCCCCGGTCGGCTTTCTGACCACCAAGGGGCACCGAGACTCGATCTACATCATGAACGTCGAGGGCCGGTACCTCGGCCGGTCACCGGAGCAACTGCAGAACGTGCTCGGCCAGAGCAAGTCTCACGGCCTCGTGCCCAAGAAACATGCCCTCGAGGTCACCGAACGCCTCGACCGCGACGGCAACATCGTCGTCGCCCTCGACGAGGACTCCGCGCGTGATTCGATCCGCCGGCTCGTGGACGACGGCGTGTCGGGCATCGCCGTATCGTTGCTGTGGTCGTTCCGAAACCCGGTGCACGAACAGCGAATTCGTGAACTCGTGCACGAGATCGATCCGACCATGTTCGTTTCGCTCTCGTCCGAAGTAAGTCCTCGCATTCGCGAGTTCGCCCGCAACGCGACCACGATCATGAGCACCCAGATCGGTCCGGGGCTTCGCGACTACCTCGGTTCACTCGAAGAGAAGCTGCGCGCGCTCGATCTGGCCGGTCCTCTGTTGGTCATGCAGAGCAACGGCGGCGCCGTCGCTGCCTCCGAAGCACCGAACAATGCCATCAGTACCGTCGGTTCCGTCCTCACCGGTGGTGTCGTCGGGGCGGTCTCGCTCGGCAAGCAACTCGGGCACGAGAACATCATCGCCACCGACGTCGGCGGTACCACATTCCTCGTGGGACTCGTCGTCGACGGAGAGCCGGTACGAGCGTCCAGCACCATCATCAACCACCACCCGATCAACGTGCCCACCCTCGAGGTGCACGCCATCGGATCGGGCGGCGGCGCGATCGCGTGGGTCGACGCAGGCGGCAACCTCCAGATCGGACCACACAGCGCACAGGCAGTACCGGGCCCCGCGTGTTACGGCCAGGGCGGAACCGAACCCACCAACGCCGACGCGAACCTCGTCCTCGGGATTCTTCCCGAACGCGGATTGCTCGGTGGCCGAAAGGCTCTCGACAAGGAAAAGGCACGCGAGGCCATCCGGCGTCGCATTGCCGAACCGCTCGGACTGACTGTCGAGGAGGCCGCCGCCGCGATCTACGCCGTTCAGAACGCTCAAACGGGCGACCTCCTCCGCAAGACCGTCGTCGAAGCGGGCCACGACCCACGAGATTTCGTTCTCTACGCCTTCGGTGGTGCAGGACCAGCGCACTGCGCCGGATACGCAGCCGAGGTCGGAGTCAAGGAAGTGATCGTGCCGCTCGGACAGGTCGCGTCGGCCTTCTCGGCCTACGGCCTGGCGTCGTCGAACATCGTTCTGGCAGCCGAGTTGTCCGATCCCGCAGCCATGCCACTCGATCCCGCCCGTGCAGAACAGAATTTCGACGGCCTCGAGCAACGAGTCCGCGAAGCGCTCGGTCGACAAGGCCTGAAGTTCGCCGACATCGAGATCGAGCGCGAGATCGACATGCGGTACACGATGCAGCTCGCCGAGGTCGCGACGTCGATACCCGCAGGCAATCTCGACGCCGCGAGCATCGCTCATGCGTCGGACCTGTTCGAGATGCGGTACGCGGACCTGTACGGCAAGGACAGCGGATTCCGCGAGGCAGGAATTCAAGCCATCACCTATCGCGTACGCGCCACCGGCGTCCTCCCCTTCTCCCCGACACTCCCGGAGCTGAAATCCGCCGACTCGGCCGACTCGGCCGACGCACGCATCGGATCACGGCAGGTGTGCCTCGACGGTCGAATCGGCTACGTGGACACCGACATCTACGACTACAGCAAGCTCGCCGCAGGCCATGTCATCACCGGTCCCGCGATCGTCGAGGTCCCCACCACGACTGTCGTCGTTCCGCACGGCACCACAGGCACCGTCGATCGCCTCGGCAACCTGAACATCGTCGCCCAGTAAGCACCCAGGAGCATTCCCATGACATCAGCGATTCCCGGCTCGGAAGTGTTCTCGAGTCGACCCGTCGACCCCGATGCTTTGTCCCGTTCCCTTCCGCCGAGCCTGCCGATCCATACCGTCACCCAGGAGCAGATCGACGATCTCGATCCCCTGACGTACGAGGTCGTGCGACACAGGTTGTGGTCGGTGACGGACGAGATGGGCGAGGCACTCAAGCGTATGTCCGGCTCCCCCATCGTCACCGATGCGAACGACTTCGACTTCGCCATCAGCGACGAAGTGGGACAAGAGGTGCAGGTCGGTCTGTACAACACGATGCTCGTCGGGGCCGTGGACTTGGCGATCTATTGGACGCTGCAGAACCGAGCCACCAATCCCGGCATCGAAGAGGGCGACATGTTCCTCTGCAACGACCCGTGGGTCGGTGGTGGACTGCATCAGAGCGACGTCATCGTCTACCAGCCGATCTTCCACGACGGCAAGCTGTTCGCGTGGACGAGCGCGATCTGCCACGAGCCCGACCTCGGTGGCTCCGGCCTCGGATCGTTCGACCCGTCGGCGAAAGACGTCTTCTCCGAATCACTTCCGACCCCACCTGTCAAAGTGGTTCGCGGACACGAACTTCAGCGTGACATCGCCGACCTGTGGGTCAGGCGGTCACGAGTGCCCATGCTCGTCGGCCTCGATCTGCGGGCGAAGATCGGCGCCAACACCGTCGGACGCAACCGTATGCTCGCCGTCATCGAACAGTACGGCGCCGATACCGTCAAAGCCGTCATGAAGCGCATGATGACCGACGCCGAATCGCGCCTCCGCAACAAGCTTTCAACGCTTCCCGACGGAACGTGGAAGGCGACCGGCTACCAGGACCAGTCGAGCGTGGGTGATCGCGACGTCCACAAGATCACCGTCGCGATGACCAAGACCGCCGATCACCTGACGTTCGACTTCACCGGGACGGACCAGCAGACCGGCGTCATCAACTGCACCTACGCAGGTATGCGCGGCGGCGTCATGCTCGCCCTGCTCCCGATCCTGGCCGGTGACATCCCGTGGTCGGCAGGCGGGCTGATGCGTTGCTTCGACTTGGTGTCCGAGGAAGGCACGATCAACAACGCGAGCTTCCCCGCTGCCGTCAGCCGAGGCCCCATCGGACCAGCCTGGTTGACCGGCAACCTCATCGCCGAATGCCTGTCACAGATGCTCGACAGGTCCGTCGACCTGGGCAAGAGCGTGCAGGCCGCATGCTGCGGCACATGGGACACCGCTGTGATCGCCGGCCTGGACGAACGAGCCGAACAACCGGTCCCGTTCCTGAACATCATGATGGAGCCCATGGCGGGCGGGTACGGGGCGCAACCTACAGCCGACGGCATGGATACCGGTGGCCTCTTCTGCATCCCGATGGGCCGCATCCCCGACACCGAAATGACCGAGTTCCTGTACCCGCTGCTGACGCTGTGGCGTCGCGAAGAGCCCGACTCCGGCGGCCCGGGACGCCACCGAGGCGGTGTCAGCGCGTCGCTCGCGGTGACACCCTACGGAACGTCGCTCCCCATGGGTCTCGTCCTGGCCTCCGCAGGCAAGGCCGTGGCACAGAACAACGGTCTCGCAGGCGGCTACCCAGGCAACACCGGTCTCGAGATCCTGGCGCGCGGCACCGACATCAACGAGCAATTCGCGGCAGGCAGGATTCCGTCGACTCTCGACGAAGTCGCGGGAGGCCAGGAATTCGGCCCCTGCTATGCCGAAAGCTACGTTGCGCCAGGCGAAGTCCTGTACATGCACTGGCAGGGCGGCGGCGGATACGGCGACCCGCTGCGTCGCGATCCGGCTGCGGTGGTCGTCGACCTCCGCGAAGGCAAGGTCACCGAAGAGGGCGCGTCGGCCGTCTACGGTGTCGTCGTCGACGCCGGTGCCGTGGACGAATCGGCCACGGCCGATCGGCGCCGGGAGATGTTCGCGCAGCGTCGAGCCCGTTCCACGACGCACGGCGACGCCCCCACGATGGATCTGACGCTCGCGCGCCGTCTCGACGACAATCTCGCCGAGATCACCGTCGCCGACGTCCGCGTCGTCGCGTGTGCCCATTGCGGACGCCTCCTCGGCGACGAGAAGAACGACGGCACACTGGAGTTGGCTCGCTACGAAGGACCGTCCTCGGAGGCAGGGCCGCAGGTGACGTCCGACGCCTCCGAGTACGTCGACACTCCGATCGTGTTCCGTCAGCTCTGCTGCCCGGGATGCTGGACCGCCATCTACTCCGGCATCGTTCCTGCCGACCATCCCGATCACTCGCTCGAGATGTCCCGGCTTCTTCCCGCGGTGGCAGAAAGATGACGATGGCAGCGAGTCAGACGTACTTCGACTGGGGTGGGCACTTGGTGCCCTATCCGGAAGAGCGCGCACGCCGCTACCGCGACAGCGGTTCGTGGAGTGACCTCCCTACGGGCAGGCGGTTCCACGAGGTTGCACTGCGGTACCCCGACAGGCAGGCTCTCGTCACGGCCCAAGGCTCGCTCACCTACGCCGAACTGGACCGTCGCACCGACGCGATCGCCGCAGGTCTGATGCAGTTGGGATTCACGCGACTCGAACCTGTGCTCTTCCAGATCACCAACCGCCTCGAGACCGTCCTCGCCTGGTACGGGTGCATCAAAGCCGGCCTGGTGCCGGTTGCCACGCTGGCCGCGCATCGGATGCACGAGATCGGCCACGTCAGCAAGACCGTCGGCGCTGCACTGCACATCGTCGAGGCAGAATTGCCGTCGTTCGACCTGGTGCAGTTCGCCCGTGAGCACGCGTCGGGCAGCGAGACCGTGCGACGCGTCATCACGGTGGGAAGCAACAGTGGCGATGAAATGCGTCTCGAAGATCTCGGACACGGAATCGACCCGGGTGACGCCAGGGCGGCGGTCGAAGCGATCGAAGCGGACACCGACCCCCAGGACGTCGTCGCCTTTCAGCTCTCCGGCGGAACGACGGGTGTCCCCAAGGTGATTCCGCGCATTCACGCCGAGTACTGGAACAACGCACTGCTCTATGCGCAACGACTCGAATGGACGATGGACAGCCGGGTCGCGCACCTGATTCCGATCGTGCACAACGCCGGTATCTCGTGCGGGCTGCATGCATCGCACGCCGTCGGAGCATGCCTCGTTCTGGCAACGGCCGACCCCGGACCCGCACTCGACCTCATGGAGTCCGCACGGGCCACCGAAGTCTTGATCGGCCACGGTCACTACCAGACCGTGCTCGATCCGGACTTCGACAGGGTGCGAGGCGCACTGAAACATGTCATCCTGTCCGGGGCCAAGGTGTCGAATGCGTTGATGGACCGCGTCGACGACGGGGAAAGCCACTGGGCCGGGCAGCTTTTCGGAATGTCGGAGGGCTTGTTCACGGTCACGCCGGTCGACGCACCACGTGAGGCCCGCATCGCAACCGTCGGCACACCGGTCTCACCGGACGACGAAGTGCGCATTCTCGACCCGGGCACCGAGACCGAACTCGCGGACGGGGAGGTCGGCGAACTGAGCTGCAGGGGTCCGTACACCATCGCCGGTTATTTCGCAGCGCCAGAACACAATCGGACGGCATTCACCTCCGACGGGTTCTACCGCACCGGCGACCTCGCATCGGTCACCGTGATCGACGGCCAGCGGTTCGTCACGATCGAAGGCCGCATCAAGGACCTGATCAACCGCGGCGGAGAGAAGATCAACGCCGAAGAACTCGAAGTTCTCCTGCTTCGACACCCCGGCATCGTGGGTGTGGCCGTCGTCGCGATGCCCGATCCGCGTCTCGGCGAGAAGACGTGCGCATATCTCGTTGCGGCAGAACAGGAGTTGACGCTCACCGAGGTCCAGGACCATCTGACCCAGCTCGGCGTCGCCAAGTTCAAGTGGCCCGAGCGCCTCGAATGGCTCGACTCGTTGCCCCGAACCAACGTGAACAAGATCGACAAGAAACGGCTTCGGATGGACATCGCTGCGAAGGTGCAGACCGAAACCACGCCCGGGTCCACCTCGTAGACCGGGTATCACGTTCGAACACTGGAGTATCCATGAAACTCGACCGCGTCGCAGTCATCGGCGGGGGGCCAGGCGGCCTCTACGCAGCACGACTGCTCAAACTGTCCAACCCCGACGCAGAGGTCACCGTCTACGAACAGAGCGCGCCGGACTCGACGTTCGGGTTCGGCGTCGGTCTCGCATCGCGAACTCAGCGCAACCTTCGCGCAGCCGACGCGGCATCGCTCGATGCCATTGTCGCCGAGGCCTATTCGCACGAGATGTCGTTGCAGGTGGGAGACCGGACGGCGCGCCTTGCACACGGGGATCTCCTCGCGATTGCACGCACGACCCTACTGGCCGTACTGCAGGACCAAGCGAGGGACGCCGGGGTACGTCTGGAGTTCGGCGAACGCCGCCATGCCCAGGAGCTCGACGTCGACCTCGTCATTGCGGCCGACGGAATCAACAGTGCGACGCGCTCCGGCGAGCCCGCTTTCGGAGCCGACATCTCCACCGGTTCCGGGCTCTATCTGTGGTGTGGAACGGATTTCGCGCTGCCGAGCGCGATCTTCGTCCCGGTCACGACCGAGCACGGGACGTTCGTCGCACACGCTTATCCGTATGCGTCCGATCGCAGCACGTTCCTCGTCGAAACGGATGAAGAAACCTGGCGTCGAGCAGGATTCGACGCCGCGGATTCCGTCGAGCCCGGCGACAGCGACGAGGCGTCGTTACGGTACCTCGAAGCCGCGTTCCGCGAGACGCTGCAGGGACACAGCCTTATCGGCAACCGAACACGGTGGATGCGATTTCGGACCGTCTCCTGCCGCAGCTGGTCCGTCGGAAACGTCGTCCTTCTCGGCGACGCCGCCCACACCGCGCACTACTCGATCGGCTCGGGCACCAAGCTGGCCATGGAAGACGCCATCGCGCTCGACGCCGCTCTGACCTCTGCGAACTCCATCGACGACGCACTCACCGAGTACGAGCGTGTTCGTCGCCCGGATGTGCGGCACCTCCAGGAAATCGCGCGTCGCAGCGAACACTGGTGGGAGTCGTTCCCCCAGCGCATGGACCTGCCCGTCGAGCAACTGATGGTTGCCTACATGACTCGCGCGGGAAAGGTCGGCTTGGAACGGTTTCTCGAATCCGCACCCGACGTCGCGTGGAACGGTATTGCGAGCTACGCGAACATCGGTGGCCATGTCGAGCCACCCGAGGAAATCTCCGACTGGGTTCTGCACCGTCCACTCGCACACCGTCGAGGCACATTCGACACCCGATACGCCCCAGCGTCTTTGCGCGACGAGCCGTCCACGGCCGTGCTGTCCGTCGACGTCGAATCGGCATGGAACGAGAAAGCCACGGCGCTCGTCGACGAGGCTCGCGCGTGTGCCACCGTGTGGTTGACGGGTCCGCCCGACCGGACGGCTGTCCTCACGCGGCTCGACGTGGCCGAGCGGATGATGCGTGGCAGCGATGCTCTCGTCGTCGTCGCCGTCCCGTCGACCTGCACGTCCGACGCTGTCGCAGGGCTCGTCAGCGCGCGCACGCACCTCGTGTCGGTGGAGTCGTGACTTTGGCGACGGTTATCCTTCGACAATGACACGCGAGGACGCATCCCGGGGATCCGCGCGCAACCCGCGTCGCGAGCTGGTCGAGAATCAAATACTCGACCAGGCGACGCGGCTGTTCGCGGAGAAGGGCTTCGCCAGCACCACGCTGCAGGACATCGCCGACGCCACCGGACTCACGCGGCCTGCTTTGTATCACTACGTCGCGAACAAGGACGCACTTCTCGCGAGGCTCGTCAGCGAAAGCACCGAGACACCTGCCGCGGTGTTGCACGACATCAACGAAAGAACGGATCTCGGCCCCACCGAGAAATTGCGCAAGATGGCCACCGCGATCGCGCTCAACCAGGCGCAGAGTTCCGATCGCTTCAAACTGATCATCCGATCGGAAGCCGACCTGCCAGAAGAGATTTCACGGAAGTACCAGCAGAGCAGACGGCACGTGTTGAAAGAGTTCGTCCTCGTCATCGAACGTGGCATCAAGACCGGCGAGATGCGGCCCGTCGACCCTCGCACCGCGGCCCTGGGCATCATCGGCATGCTGAACTGGGTTGCCTGGTGGCATCAAAGCGGCGATCCCGACGCCGATCGTTCGGTAGCAACGCATCTCGCTGACATGGCCATCCGAACCGTCGCCAAGAACGACGGCGAACCGTCGGCGCCCGAGGGCCCGGAGCGAGCGATCGCCATGCTCCGCCAGGACCTCGACTATCTCGAGAGGCTCCTGAAGGACTGAGCAGCTGCTCCGGGCGCGGCTCGCGTGTCTAACGCACCGCCCGGCGCACACGTAGCGAGGCTGCGGCGGCGAGGGTGATGATCGATCCGACTGCGGCAGCGCCCAACAGCCACACTCCCTGAGGAAGGCCGAAGTTCCAGCCGAGGAAATTGACGTTCTCGTGCACGGTGTTCTGCAGCACGAAGATCACCAGGGCGATCGTGAACACCAGAGCCACGATCAGCGACAGCTTGGCTGCGAATCCGCCGCGGCGGCGCGGGCGGGCGGGTGCGATGGGAGTGGAATCGGCGGTAGTCATGTTCGGTCCTCACGGTAGAAGTGAATGGTTGCGAGAGCGGGGCCGCCGACCAGGTCGGCGGCCCCGAACACGCCAGGCAGTGAATGCGGCAGGGCAGTTCTACTTGAACGTGTCCTTGATGTTCTCGCCGACCTTCTTCACTCCCGCCTTGCCCTGATCGGCCTTGCCCTCGGCTTCGAGGTCCTTGTTGTCGGTGAGGTCTCCGACGACTTCCTTGGCCTTTCCGAGGGCGTCTTCCGCTGCGTTCTTGGCCTTGTCGACAAAGCTCATGTCTTCCACCTTCTCGTTGAGCGTGATCAAAAGTTGCAGTAAGTAGTCGGTTCTCACGCCCGAAAACAAACGGCACGCATCTGTGATCTGCCTCGCAGCCCGATTGCCAATCCGCCCGCCATAGCCTGCCGAATACAAGACTCGAATTCGGCCTTCTACCGGCGCGTTTGGCTGTAGAACGTGTCGAGTAAGTCGAAGTCCCGAAGGTCCGGGTCCTCATGTCGGAGTGTTCCCACAGCGTGCACGATCGGCGGGGTTCTGGTATTGCGCACGCACGACTCAGGCTCTCTGAAGATGGGCGGCCTGAGCAGCGTCGAAGACGGACGGGCGGGCCGGTCCACGTGCACCCCGGAAGGACTGGGGCCCCGGCATCAGCCGCGGCCGAGGCTGTGAAAATCGTTGTACGTCAACGGGGCTGGGGTCGATTGACGGTGTTGCGTGCGCCGCTCGGCGGAGATTCGCTGATCGGGACAAGACGTGCAGCGGGGTCTTCGTACAGATGCTTTCGCTCGGGATCGCCTGGGGCTTTCCTGCGGGCGCGGGCGTCGAGAATGCTCACGGCGACCATCCTCGATTCGAACCACCTCGACCGCAGCAGATCGCGTACGCTCTCCAGGTCGAGGTGCGCATTCGCTTTCGCCAGGTCGAAAACGTGCTTCATACGAACGCCGACGACCTGCGAGCGGTCGACCCGCTTCGCTATCGGATCGACCTGTTCGGCATTCGGGCCGAACGTAGGTCACGTTCGATCTTTTCGCACATCACCGTTCATCTCTCGCCTCCCGTTGTGGTCCGACAATGCACCTAGAGATGACTGGCGTCGACCCGAGGAGTAAGCAATCGGCACGTACCGGACATTTCGAGCCAGGCCCGGCTAGGGTTTACCGGTGTTCCAATCCCACCCTTCGATGCCGTCCAGGATGCGGCATCGTTCAGAATTCCGAATCGGAGATACAGCACATGGCGCGTGAATTGGTGTGGACCGGCTTCATGTCGATCGACGGAGTCGTCGACTCCCCCGGCGGCGAATCGGAAGGCCACCCCAGTGGCGGCTGGGTCGTCCGCACGCCGTTCGTTCCCGAAGCGTTCTCCCTCAAGGGCGAGGAACTCGCCGATACGACAGCATTGATGTTCGGCCGCAACAGCTATGAGGCATTCGCTCCGATCTGGGTCGACTCGGAGGACCACGCCGCCTACAAGGAGCTTCCCAAGTACGTGGTGTCCACCTCACTCGAGGATTCCGCGCTGATCGACGGCTGGGGTGACACCACCGTTCTGCGGTCGACCCAGGAGGTCGCCGAGGTGAAGGAACAGGATGGTGGAGCAATCTTCGTCCATGGCAGCGGCGAACTTGCTCGCAGCCTCGCCGACGCCGGCTTGATCGACCGCTACAACTTGTTGGTATTTCCGGTCGTTCTCGGTGCCGGCAAGAATCTGTTCAGCCATCAGAGCCGGCCCGAGCAGCGCCTCGAACTCCGCGAATCCGAGGCCTACTCGAACGGGGTCGTCAAAGTCGTGTACGACGTCGTTCGCTGACGGGTCGAGGCGGAGAAGGCTTGGGCGCACAACGCTGCCCTTGACTACGCACTTGCATTTTGCAAGTGTACGTTGCATGAGCCTGTTCATCACTTGCCCGGTCGACGACGTCCAACGCGCGACCGAGTTCTACACCGCACTCGGCTGGACCCTCAACGCCGACATGTCCGATCACAACGTGTCCTGCTTCGCGATCGCACCCGAGCAATACGTCATGCTCGGCAGCCGCGAGATGTACGCGAGCGTCGGCGGCACCGAAGAGCTGATCGGCGGACCCTCCACACCCTCGAAAGTCACGGTGTCCTTCGACCTCGACAGTCGCGAGGCAGTCGACGCACTCGTCGAACGTGCCGCCGCTGCGGGCGGGCGTATCGGCGACACCGACGACTATCCCTTCATGTACCAACGCCAGTTCGACGACCCTGACGGCTACCACTACTCGCCGTTCTGGATGAAGCCGGACGTCGACACGACTGCATGAGCGACCTCGCCGCCGCCCTCGACGTCGTAGGAGCGCGGTGGGCGCTGCTGATCGTCGAGCGGCTGCTAGACGGGCCCCAGCGATACGGCGACCTGCAACGTGACCTCGGAGTGCCGACGAACATGCTCGCAACCCGCCTGCGCGAGCTCGAAGCGGCAGGCGTCCTCACCCGTCTACCCCTGCGGCACAACACACGGGCCTACGCACTCACCGACCGCGGACACGACCTCCGCGAGGCCATCGATGCGCTCGGACGTTGGGCGGCCGACCTCTAGGTCTATCGAATTTCAGGTGTGTGGGATCACGACCGCGCGTCCATTGATCTGTCCACGCGCGAGCTTGTCATACGCTTCGGCGGCTTCGTCGAGCGTGAATGTTTCGACTTCGACCTGCAGCTGGCCGCGTCTGGCCATGGCGAAGACTTCGATCAGTTCGCTTCGGCTTCCCCAATACGGTGATCTGACATCGACGTCGAACGCTGTGGTCTGAAATCCCACCGGCAACTTTCCCCCGCCGATGCCGATGATGGAGACGTCGCCTTCGGCGCCTACTACCGCTGCGGCTGTGGTGACGGTTGATTGGCTCCCGACGAAGTCGAAAACCGACTGAACCCCTGCGGGCCCGGCCAGCGTACGGATGGTCGCTATCGCTTCGTGATCGCTCTGGATGGCGTGGTGTGCCCCGTGTCGAAGGGCCAGTTCGAGTTTCGCTTCGGTCAGATCGGTGGCGATGACCGTCGAGCCGGTCAGCTGCCGCAGTATCTGGACGGCGACGTGGCCCAGACCCCCCACCCCGATAACCAGAGCTGTGCTTCCGGCGGTGAGTTTGGGAATCGATTTCTTGATTGCGTGATAGGGAGTCAGGCCGGCGTCGGTCAGCGACACGTTCGCTACAGGGTCGAGGTCGTGGAGAGGGACGAGATGGCGAACGTCGCCGACGATCATGTACTCGGCGATTGCCCCGGGAGAACCCAGCCCGGGAGGGCGGATGGACAAAGATCGTGCATGGATACAGTAATTCTCCTTTCCCACAGCACATTTCACGCAAAGACCACAGCCCCACGGTCCGTAGACGGCCACCGCATCGCCTATTCCGACACCGCCGACTCCCTCGCCCAAAGCATCGACGACGCCTGCTCCTTCGTGGCCGAGCGTCAGCGGTAGTCGGCCGAAGCGGAAAGCCGATTCTGGTGTGTTCATGACAACGTGGTCCGAATGACAAAGGCCAGCTGCTGTCACTTTCAGGCGAATTTGTCCCGGTTGCGGATCGGGTGTCGGAATGTCCACCACTTCCGGAACGTGCCCGAAGACGCGGTACTGCAGGGCTTTCACTTATTCTCCTTCGGGTCGAGCGCTGTCGACGAGATGCCCGTGACGCCGTGCCGCGGTCCTCCGTGGCGCAGGGGTCGTGTCGGCGGGTATTGCGGCTGACCGAAACCCCGGTACGCGTGCACTGATCTGCGTGACTCGTTCTCGTGCATTAGTTTTCGGACGGGGTGATCGACGTTGCGTCCCGCGCGGCCTCCCGGGGAAGCACCGGGGCCGGGCCCTGACTTGTTCGTGGCCTGGTTCGAGCGGCCAAAACCAGCAGTAGCGCGACAGTTGCAATGACCGCTTGAACCGCCCACGAGGTCGAAAATGCGCTCCAGGGCAGCGTCGCACCGTCGTCGCCCGAGCCTCCCGTGAGAACGGCTCCGCATACCTGGGCGCCGATCGTTCCCGCAACGGCTTGAATGGCGAAGTTCAGCCCGTTGAATTCGGTCACCTTTTCAGCCGGTACGCCACTGACAACCAGGTTCAGCGACTGAGTCATCGAGACACTGATCCCGAAATTGACGAACAACGCCGCCGCCAAGATGGTGACGATGCTGCCGCGTTCTCCCAGGCCGATCATGATTGCCGCACCGAACATGATCGCGATCGGTCCGATGGCGGACGCGAATCGTGGTCCGACCTTCCTGTCCAGGAAGGAGATCAGGGGGGCGGTCAGTCCCATCAACATAGCCGACACGAGCACAAGTGAGGTGGCCGTCGCGGACCTGCCCAATCCGTGAGACACCGAGTCCGGGAGCTGCATCTGCAACGGAACGCTGATCAGGGTGGCATTGATCGAGAACCCGGCGAGGAACATCATCCCCGACGCCGCCACGACAGTGAGGCTTCCCATCAAGCGAATGTCGACGAGGGGTTGATCGACGGTGAGTTCTCGACGGATGAACAGGAGGAGACCCAGTAGCCCAGCGGCGGTCAGTAGAACGAACTTCGGCGACAGCCACCCCCACTGCGGGGCGAACGTCAAGGCGAGCAACACACATGCGAGCCCCGCCGCCAGGAGGAGGCTGCCGACGACATCGAGACTCGGCCGCTCGCCACTGCGTAGTCGTGGCGAACGCGGTACGAAGACCCACACGGCTACGAAGCACAACGTCAAGGCAACGAACGGCACCCAGAAAAGCCATCGGTAAGAAAGGTAGTCGGCTATCGGTCCGGCAATCATCGTCCCGGCCGCGGTACTGGCGAAGATTGCTGCAACCATGAAACCGTTCGCAGATTTGGTGCGGGACTCGGTTTGCGTGTCGCGGATGATGCCGATCGCCAGGGGCACGGTACTCAGGCCGATACCTTGCAGGAGTTGGCCGGCGATCAGCATGCTGATCGACGACGACAGGGCAGACGTCAACGTGCCGAGCGCCACGATGGTCAGCACGACGAGAAGTGCCCGTCGTTTGTCCCAAACCTCCCCGAGTCTGCTGACAATGGGGGTAGCGATCGTTCCGGTCAGCAGTACGCCCGTCAGCACCCACGCAATGGTCGACGCAGGAGCCTGAAACTCTTCTTGCAGAACGGGGAGCGCTGGAGGTGTTACCGACTCGTTGAGTCCTTTGAAGGCTGCCACACAGGCAATCGACGTAGCGAGGACGGCGGTGGCGTTGGTTCGTACCTGTGCGTGTGACATGCGAGTTCTGTTCAAGCGCATGAGCGCTCCTTCGAGGAGGGAGATGGCAGACCGCGCATCGTTGCGCTGGCCGTCGGAATGGACGCCGGTAGAGTTTGCTGTGGGAAGAGATAATCCATGAGTCTGTTCGGTGGCGCGCAATCGCCCGAGTTCGTGCACGCGACGCGTGCCGCCTGCCACGTCAAGTAACGACGTCGAGGACGAAAAGCTCTGTAGCAGGCGACGTTTGCGGTACACCCGTGTTCTGTTCGTCGGGCGGCAGTTCTGCAACACCAGACCCGAGCTTGACGTAGCGCGTGCGACTTGCGCTGCGACGTAGGGCGATGGTGACCATGCCAGACAACTCCTTGAATGTGAGTCAAAATTAACATAGATCTGGTGGTGTGATCTTGTCAACACCTGGAGTACGCGTCGTGTACCGGTAGCGTCGGATTCAAATCCACAGTGGAGTGCATCATTTCGCGCTGCCATCGACAGGCCGCGTTGCGTGACCGACGAGCAGCGATAGAGTGTCGTGGACGATACCGTGAATTATCCTTAACTGCTTGTCGAATCGTCTCGGTCGCCCGACCACGCAGTCGTCGACGTGCGCCGAGCTTGCCCTGCCTTTGGGTGTTCGTGCTTGCATGGGCTAGGTGGCGCGTTCTGTGTCTTCGACGAGTTCCAGCAACGCTTCGACCGCCGTGGTGGTAGGCCGCACAGCCGATGTAGCTACGGACAGGGCGAGAGTCAGATCGGCGTCGACTACGGGGACGACAGGTAGGTCGATGACGGCGTCGAGGATGTAGCGCGGCAACAGCGCGACTCCGAGGCCATGGCGGACGTAGTCGACGCCGGTGGCGAGATCGGTTATCTCGATGCTGACACGACGCTGTATCCCCGCGTGATCGAAGGCGCGATCGATCACCGTCCTGGTGCCGTATCCGACTGGGGCGTCGATGAAGTCGAGCCCGGCCAGGTCAGCGATCGAAGCTCCGTTGCTGCCGTCGAGTACATACTCGTGCGGTATCACCAGATCCAACACCGAGAACGCGAGACTGCGTAGGACGACACCCGCTGGACGTTCTTCCGGTTGGGACACGAATGCCAGGTCGAGACTGCCGTCCGCGACTGCTTCGAGAAGACCCTGTGTCCCTGACGGGGCGGCCCTGGTCAACAGCCGCACGCGTGGGTAACGACGGTGGTAGTGGCCGAGTAGTTTGGGAAGATCGTACAGAGTGATCGATCCGATGATTCCGATACGCAGAGAACCGCGTAACCCGCCGTTGACCTCATCGACGACCTCCCGCGCAGACCGAGCAGCCTCGAGCACCGCCCGTGCCCGCGGCAACAGTGCCGCACCAGCATCGGTCAGTAGAACGCGCTTGGAGTTGCGATCGAGCAGGGTCGCCCCGAGCTCGCGCTCTAGCGCTTTGATCGCTGCCGAGACGGCCGACTGCACGATGTGCAGTCGGCCGGCGGCGCGAGTGAAATTCCGTTCGTCGGCAACTGCGACGAAGTACTCGAGATGACGTAGCTCCATTGAACAAGAATCTCCGTTCGCGATAGTTTCGAGCTGCTTTTCATGTTGGACTGCGAACTGTGTCGACGGAGAGAATTCTCTCGTCGAACCTTCTTCCACATCTCGCATCGGAGTCATTCATTGATCTCGCATAGAAACAGCTCAGATTTTGCGCGGCATGCACACCGCTGCGAAAATCGCCGCCACGGCGTCGGATTCTGGATCGTGGCGGTTGCATTTCTGACTGCAATGGCATTTTCCACAGCACCTAGCCCGCTCTACCCGATTTATCAACAGCTCAACTTGCTTTCGACATTCACCGTGACTGTCGTTTTCGCGGTGTATGCCCTCGGGGTGGTGTTCAGCCTGTTACTGGTCGGCCACGTATCCGACTTGGTGGGGCGTAAGAAAATCCTGATTCCGGCACTGCTACTGGAGTTGGGTGCGGCAGTCCTGTTCATGACGAGCAGCTCACTGGTTGTGCTTCTGATTGCCCGGTTCGTGACGGGTCTGGGCATCGGGATTCTGACTGCCACTGCAACGGCGTATTTGTACGAACTGCACGCTCGACACCGTCCCGATCGGCCGAGCCACCGCTTCGACAATGTTTCGACCCTTGCCAATATCGGCGGTCTCGGGGTCGGCCCGCTGATTGCGGGGGCACTGTCGCAGTGGACCGACGCGCCCCTGCAGGCACCTTACGTCGTGTTTGCGGTAGCGCTGGCGGCAGTAACCGTTGCGGTCGTCATCGTTCCCGAGACCACCGTTGCGCCGTCCGTGCGCATCGCATATCGCCCGCAACGAATCGGTGTCGGTCAGGGTGATCGGCCGCGCTACATCGCCGCCGCGACGATCGGCTTTGCGTCATTCGCCGTGATCGGATTGTTCACCTCTGTCGCGACGGGATTCGTTGCGGGAACCCTGCACCAAACGTCTCGGATGCTCAGCGGTCTGATCCTGTTCCTGGTGTTCGGGGCTGCTGCGCTATCGGGAACATCGACGCGTCGCCTGTCGCCCCATGTGAAAGCACGGTCGGGAATGGGCGCCATGATGGCCGGCATGGCGGCCATCATGGCGGGCAGTGCGGGCCAGCACTTTGTCGTCTTCGTCGTTGGAGGTGTCAGCGCGGGTGCCGGGGCCGGAATTCTGTTCAAGAGCTCGGTCGCCACTGTGGCAGCGATGGCAGTGCCCGCTGCTCGAAGCGAGGCGCTCGCTGGACTGTTCTTCGTGTCCTATCTGGGCCTGAGCTTGCCGGTATTGAGCGTAGGGGTCACGACACACTTCGTCGCGCTCTCGACGGCTATCTCAATTCTCGTGGGAGTGGTACTCGTGCTGCTGTCGACGGTTGCTTGGTTTACGCGTGGCACGTTCGTCGCCCGCTCGAAATAGGTGCCGAGGACTCATCGACCTGTCGATCGGTCAGCGGTTGCACTGCGCTATGGGCTGGTCGAGTCTGTTCGAACGCTTCGAACAGTCGGCCGCGGCGCCGTCAACGCCTGGAGCGCGGCGTTCGACATGGTCGCGATAGTGGCGTCTTGATCCAACCCTCGGTTGAGCGTAGGAAGCGTATTGAGCATCGAGAACACCGAATGCGTCAGAAGTCGAACCTCGGGCTCGGACAAGTCCGGACGCAACGGTGCAACGATCGAAATCCACTCCTCGGCGTATTGGTTCATAGCGCGGCGGATACGACGACGGTCCACTTCAGGAAATGCATGCTCGTTCTTGAGAAAGATCAGCGTCGTCGGCGCAGCGGACAATACAGACCGGATATGAAAATCGACCAAGGCCTCCAACGCGTCGCGCGGTTCTGATACCGATTCGACTGTCTCACGCGCATATTTCTGGAGAAATTCGAGAGGGTTTTCCACCACGGCGATGAGCAATGCCTGCTTGTTCTGGAAGTGGCGGTACAGTCCCGGCCCCGAGATGCCGGCCTGGGCACACACCATTTCCACGGTCACCGAATCGTAAGCGTTGTGTAGAAACAGGTCGGCAGCAACGCGCAAGAGGGCCTCCCGGCGAGTACGGCGCGCTGCCGGTTCCATCCTCGCATCCCGTGCGTCAGTCATGCTCATACGTTAACCACCGTTCGTCGGTTCTGAAGCCACCGCACCTGTGCGATCTCGCATCGACAGCCGCAGGCGGCTTCAATGTTAACAGTCAGTAACTCGATACATGTCGCAATGCGAAAAGCGAGCATCGCGCCTCGCATCAGGTGTGTAGCTTTCGCGCAAGTCTTCGCTGTTGAAACGTTCTGTGGAGAAAATCCGCCGAATCTGTTGACATGGACGGTGACTGAGCTTACGTTAATCATCATTCACATCACTGCATCACTGACCGGAAGGGTTGAGGACGATGCGATTCATTTTCATGAGTGAGGGCGAGACGCCCGCGGGCCACACGCACGAGCACCGCTACCGAGAACTCATCGATGAAGTTCTGCTGGCAGAGGAGGTGGGCTTCGACGCTTTCGGCACTTCCGAGCAGCATGTTGCCATCGGTACAGCGACGACGTCGGCACCCGAGGTGATCTACCCGTATCTAATGGCGCGTACGAGCCGCATTCGGTTCATCCACCTGGTGACCCTTCTGCCCACGCGCATCAACCACGCTCTCCGTGTGGCGGAAAGGCTCGCCACCGAGGACATTCTTTCCAACGGACGCGTGGAACTGGGTGTGGGACGCGGTAACACCACACTCGCTCTGCGAGCGTTCGAAGTCTCGCCTGCGGAGAACAAGGCGCAACAGCTCGAGGGTCTCGAGGTAATACGTCGTGCGTTGCACAACGACGTCTTCTCTTTCGTGGGCGAACATTACAAGATCCCTCCACGAAGCCTGGTGCCTAGGGGAATTCAGACTCCGTACCCCCCGATTCACATGGCAACCGGCTCGCCCGAGTCGGTTCGCGCCGCGGCCGAGCTGGGGGTCGGAGCCATCGTCGGAGGGTTCTATCTCGGCTTCGAGTTCCTCGAGAACATGCTGAGAATCTACGACGAGGCGCTCGCAGGCGCGGCGCACACCTACCCGCTACAGGCACAAAAGCTGGTGGCAGTCGGTGGCGGGATGCACTGCGCCGAAACCCGGGACGAGGCGCAGCACTGGGCGCGGAAGTTGACAGAATCGGTCGCTCTGTCGACCGACGCCTACCAGCGACTGTCGAAGCTGTCGAGCGACTATCAGTACATGGGAGCGGTCAAAGACCTCGACTTCCACGACGAGCGGTACATGTTCGAAGATTCGTCGGGCTTCATCGTCGGCGATCCCGACGATTGCATCGCGCAGGTTCAGCGGTTCGCCGACCTCGGTGTCGATTCCTTGGTAATGCGCATCGACGGACTCCCGCACAGAGAACTCATGAAGTCGATCGAATTGTTCGGCAAATACGTGATCCCGCACTTCAAGAACCCGCGTGCGGTCGTGCGCAGTCCGGAAAAAGTGCTCGACGACATTCGGGCCGCACGGCCCGACCACTACGCCGAGGTCGAAGCGCTCGCCGCGGCTGACAACACCCGATCACACGCACCATCGAAGTAGAAGGAGTTCTGATGACCACGCTGCCCGCAGACGATATTTTCAGCAAGTACCCCGAAGAAATTTCGATCGAGCGTAAACCCCACGGGGTTCTGCTCATCACCATCAACCGCCCCGACCGACTCAACTCGCTCACCATGCCGATGTTCAAGGCGATGGCCGACATCTGGGTGGACGTCGACCGAGATCCACAGACACGGGTTGCCGTCGTCACCGGGGCCGGCCGCGGTTTCTGTACGGGAATGGACGTTCGTCAGCCAGACCCTACTCTCGACGACGCAATCGAGCTGATGGAAGACGAACGCCGACGGATCTCGACCCTGCTGAACATGGACAAGCCTCTGATCTCGGCCATCAACGGTCCCGCAGTGGGATGGGGCCTGTCGATGGCACTGCTCGCCGACATCAGCGTCGCAGCAGACGATGCGCTGCTCCGCGATGGACACACCCGCATCGGCGTCGTAGCCGGAGACCACTCCTCCCTCATCTGGCCTCTTCTGGTCGGCATGGCCAAAGCCAAGTACTACCAACTCACCTCGGCAAGCTTGACCGGCGCAGAAGCAGAACGCATGGGACTGGTGAGCTTGGCGGTACCGAAGGACGACGTCCTGGAACGGGCGCTGGCCATTGCCGACGATCTTGCGCAAGGCTCCCAGCAAGCCATCCGCTGGACCAAACGCTCCCTCAACACCGGATGGCTGACCAACGCACTGCCCCAGCAGGAACTGTCTGCAGCACTGGAAACCATCGGATTCGCCAGCGCCGACTACATCGAAGCACGACAGGCCTTCCGCGAAAACCGGCCCGCACGCTACCCCTCGGCCCACGGGAACAGTCATTCCGTCCTCGTCGCCTCGACCCATAACGTAGCGAACTGACCATGACTGATCTCGCCATCGAGCACGCGGACGGCATCGTGCTCGACGATCACGACGGAGTTCTCGTCCTCATTCTGGACCGCCCGCCCGCAAACTCCCTCGATGGCGCACTCATCGAAGCGATCGGTCGATTGTTCACCGATCTCGCAGCCACGCCGACCCCGCCTCCGGTCGTTCTCACCGGAGGCGGCGAGCGGTTCTTCTGCGCAGGAGGCGACATCAAGGAACTCGACTATGCGCAGCGCGGTGACATGGACTCCCGGATGCGCAACTTCCACGCGATGCTCGTCGCACTCGAGTCGTACCCGCGCCCCGTCGTCGCCGCGGTGAACGGGCACTGTGTGGGGGGCGGATTGGAGCTTGCACTCTTCGCCGACGTCATCTTCGCCGCCCACACTGCACGTTTCGGGTTTCCTGAGATCAACCACGGGTTGCTTCCAGCGGACAAAGGCATCCAGCGCGCCTCCCGCCTGCTCGGAGTACGCGCGACCAGGCAGATGGTGTTGTCAGGCGATCTGTTCAGTGCCGAGCGTGCACATCGGATGGGCATCGTCGACGAACTGATCGATCCCGATGGACTGCTCGACGCGGCCGTCGCTGCGGCACGCGCTGCCGGTCGAAAAGCTCCCGTGCTGTACGCAGCGCTCAAACGCAGCGTGAACAACCCGAACGCACACCACGACGACGATTCTCTTCGGCGAACCCTCGTCGCCTCCACCGAATATTTCGACGATCCGACCGCAGCCCGCCTACGCCAGAGCTGGAATCGTGACCGCCCACGCACCCCTGCCCGGCAATGACGGCCGACCCCCGACAGCTCGACGATCAGCGTGCTCACAGTGTGGCGGCGACAGGGACGTCGACGGACAATCCTATGAACAGAACGCTTCTCACTATCCGCAGCGGCGACCGCGCCGACGGATCGACTTGATACGAATACGGAGAACAGAGTGACAACGAATTCACCGGACGACGGTCAGGACACAGTTCCGGTACTGCGCAATGTCACGGACTTCGAGGCGGTCGACCGCACGTTCGCACAGATGCTGTGCACTCGTGCCGAGCGCGAACCGGACGGCGTTGCGTTCCGCAGCTGGACGAACGGAGCTGTCCGCTCCACCAGTTGGAAAGAGTATCTCGACGCCGTCACCGACGCAGCTCTCGGCCTGCATCGACTGGGCATCGTGCACGGAGACCGGGTGGCGATCATGTCTTCGACCAGAGGGGAATGGGTCGTCGCCGCTCTGGCCATCCTCGCGATAGGCGCCGTACCTGTCGGGGTGTACCCGACCAGCTCAGCTGCCGAAGTCTCCCACGCCCTCGAAAGCACCGGTGCCGTGGCTATATTCGCCGAGAGCGCGAACGACTGCGCCAAGATCGCCGCCGTGGCCACTGAAACACCGGATGTGCGATCGGTGATCGGATTCGACGATGCACCCGATGGATTCGCGAGCGGCGTGCAGGTCACCGAATGGGTGGAACTCCTCTACAGCGGCCGATCGTCGAGCATGGCCGAGCCCACCCTGTTTTCACAGCTCGTCGCCGCCGGTCATGTAGACGACTTGGCTGCATTGTTCTTCACCTCGGGTTCGACTGGTGCACCCAAAGCTGTCAAGCACACGCACCGAACCCTGCAGTACTCGGTGTTGGGGTTCGCCGCGTCGTATCCCGACATCGGATCCACCCGGCACGATATGGTCGGATTTCTCGGCCTCTCTCACGTTGCGCCTGCTCTGCTCGGCGTATTTGCGCCCATCATGACCAAACTGGTCATGACGTACTGCACCATGGACCAGCGGCTGGAAGTCCTACGTGCAGTAAGGCCGAACACTGTTCTGTGGCCACCGCGCATGCACGAAAAACTTGCCAGCGAGACCCTCGACGCACTATCCGAATCCGGCCGCCTCTTCCGTCTTCGGCACGCTGCCGCAATGAAAGTCGCCCGCCGAGTCAGTGCGCTCCGTTGGGCTGATCGGCCGATACCCCGCTACCTCGACACGCTGAACGATGCCGCGGTGAAGTATGCATTCATGCCCCTGCGCGCCAAAGTCGGAATGGACCGAATCACGGTCAGCTGGACCGCCTCTGGAACCATGACACCGGACGTAGCTGCCCTCTGGCATATGTGGGGGCTCGATCTGCGCGAACTGTTCGGCACCACCGAAACATGCGGGTCGGTTATCGCCCAATGGGATAGAGCATTCCCCACCCCCGGCACCATCGGCAAAGCATTGCCCGATCCGCGATGGGCCGTCCGGGTGTCCGAGGAGGGCGAACTCGAGCTGCGCAGCCCGTGTCTGTTCGATGGATACTGGAACAATCAGGACGCGACCGAGTCGGCTTTCGAGGACGGCTGGTATCGCACAGGCGATTTGGTCGACATCGACGCCCACGGCGAAGTTCGAATAATCGGCCGGCTCAAAGACGTTCTCAAGACCAGCGGCGGCAAGAGTGTGAGCCCGCAGCCCATCGAGGTACGACTCAAAGCGAGCTCGCTGATCGAGGAAGCCATAGTTGTAGGAGAAGGGCGCAAATATCTGACCGTGCTGCTCAGCGTCAGCGACGAAGCACAATTGATGGCCCCGCGAGAGCGTGACGCCGCGCTGACGAACTGGATCGACGAAGTCAACACCGAATTGTCGCGGCCGCTGCAGCTGAAGAAGTTCAAAATCTTGCCGCGCGCCTTGTCCGCCGCTGCAGGAGAACTGACAGCCAAAGCGACAATCAGACGGGCAGCGATTCTCGAATCCTTCGCCGAACTCATCGACGAGCTGTACGACGGTGACGAGCAGAACGAGATTGCCCGCCAAGCGCGTTATGCGCCGACGGGCCGCAAGTAGGTGACATCGTGACCGAGCTGCGGATCGAAAACCTGACAACCGAAGAAGTCCGAGAGGCAATCTCGGGAGGCATCCGTACGGCCATTCTCCCCCTGGGCGCAACAGAACAACACGGATCTCATCTACCCTTGTCGATGGATGCAGACCACGCTGATGCGTTGGCGGTCCGCATCGCCCACGAACTCGGCAACGCACTGGTGCTACCCACCATTCGGGTCGGCTACTCCCCTCATCACCTGGGCTTTCCAGGAACACTGACAATTCGGGCGTCTACCCTCGAAGCGCTGTGCGAGGACTACGGGGCGCACCTGACCGACAGCGGATTCGAGCGACTGATCGTGTTCTCCGGGCACATCGGAAACTATCCGGTCATGCGCGAATTCAGCGGTCGGCTCGCTGCCAAGTTAGCGCCGCTATCGCTCGTCGTCTTCGACGACGGCGAGGCGATCATCGACGCCTGGCGCCGCACCGCGGACGAAATAGCCTCCCTGGGCGCATCCGTCGGAGGTCATGCCGACGTCGCGGAAACGTCGGTGATGCTGGCCCTTCACCCCGAGAAGGTGCGAGCGAAGCGCTATGCCCGCGGATTCACAGGAACGGTGGACACGGAATTTCTCGAGCGCACCTTCCGAGACGGCATCGAATCGATGTCCCCCTCCGGCATTCTCGGAGACCCACACGGGGCATCGAACGCCATCGGCGTCGCTTGCCTGCATGCAGTGACCTCGCTGATCGTCCAATACGCGCGACATCACGGCGCCTGACATCCACAAACCCTTCGAGGCGGCTCACATGAACTATCGAACGACCACAAACGGGCTCCACGCACCCTCGACACGCTTGTCCCCCATCGACTCCGGCGACACGGATACTGATTTGACACGGCTGCGCCGACTGTACGGACGCTATCCGACCGGCGTCGCTGCCATCTGCGCACTCGACGAAGACGGTTCTCCAGTCGGCATCGTGGCCACCTCGTTCACACCGGTTTCGATGCAACCGGCATTGGTGTCCATCTGCATCCAGCACACCTCTACGACGTGGCCGCGGCTGGCGGGTACTTCCGCACTCGGAGTGTCGGTCTTGGCCACCGACCAGGAAGCGGCCAGCCGCCAGCTGGCAGCGAAGAATGTGGACAGGTTCGCGGGAACCTCCTGGTTCACCGACGACTCCGATGCTGTGTTTCTCACCGGAGCAGCCGCGTGGCTCGAATGCACCATCTCGACCAGCGTTACCGCCGGCGACCACGACGTGGTCCTACTCGAAGTGCACCACTCCGCAGCCGACGACTCGGCCGAGCCATTGGTGTTCCATGGCAGTATCTTTCGCTCTCTCGCAGCCACGGAACGTCCCCGATGATCACGACCACACGACTCGATGCGGCACTGCAGTCCCTCACAGCCGGCCGTCCGGTAATCATCATCGACGACGACGGGGCCGAGGTGGTGCTGTCCGCTCAGCTCGCCGACACCCACTGGACGGCCTGGGCTATCCGGCACACCTCGGGCCTGCTATGCGCCGCCCTGCCTGCGTCCCGCGCCGACGAACTCGACGTGCCGGCGATGTCCGCTGATGCTCGATACCGTGCCCAGACCACCACCTTCGGTGTTGCCGTCGATGCAGCCGCGGGTGTCGGAACGGGCATCAGCGCCACCGATCGAGCCCGCACCGCACGCACGCTCGCATGTCCCGGCAGTCGACCCACAGACCTGACGCGACCCGGACACGTCCTGACGGTCAGAACGACCGACGGCGGAACACTCGCACGGAGCTCGAAATTCGAGGCGGCAGTGGATCTGTGCCGCCTCGGCCGACTCGAACCGGTGGCGCTGACCGCAGCCCTGCTCGACGACGACGGAGCCGAAATCGCCGCTTCCGCGCGAACCTCCTTCGCCTACGAACACGACGTCCCGATCATCGACGTTCGCGACGTCGCGCACCACCGTCTACACCACGGCGACGGCCACCGCGAACGGGTGCGTCCAGTGGCCAGCCGCACCGTGGACGTACCCGAGGGAACGGTGCACGTCGTTGACTACCTCGACGAGCTGACCGGGGCGTCGCACTTCGCCTGCGTCGGCGTAGGTACAACAGCTACCCACCCGGTGCACGTCATCATCGAATCGTCACACCACGACCCGTTCGTCTCCGCCGCTCCCAGCCAACAAGACTTCGAACAACAGATATCACGGATCGCCGAAGAGGGCGGCACTGTGGTCTACCTGCGCTCCTACTCGTGGTTCCACCGCCGGTGGGCAGTGTCGCAGGACGCGCTGATGCAAGGAGCTGCCGCGGCCGTCGTCGCGAACCTCAGCCGCACGCGAGCAGAGGAACGCAATCGAGAGACGACGACCGGCGCATCCTGTTCTTCAGAGCCGGTGCTCCGGTAGTTGCTTGCCCACAGCACGATCTCGAACGATCCGATCGATCTTTGACCGCAGCGCTCTGACTCGAGCGCTCTACAGCTTGGAGAAACTGTGTCCGGTCTCGATGTGCCCTTGACGCCGCTTCGATTTCTCGAACGCGCCGCCGAGGTCACGCCCACCAAGACAGCCGTCATCGACGGTGACCGCAAATGGACGTACGAAGAGTTTGCAGCAGCGGTGCAGAAACTCGCGAAATCGTTACGTGCGCAGGGAATCTCGGATGGCCAACGAGTCGCCTACCTCGCGACCAACTCAGCGGAACTACTGATCGCGCACTACGCCGTACCGTTGACGCGTGGGGTGCTCGTCGCTATCAACACCCGGCTGTCCGCCAAGGAAATCCACTACATCTTGGAACACTCCGGTGCGCGCACCGTTTTCGGTGATGCAGACCTTCTACGACCTGTGATCGCATCAGGCCTTTCGTTCTCGACAGTGGACCGCTGGGTCCAGCTGCCGGACGCCTCCGGGCGCTACGAAGAACAAGGGGTGCCGGTCCGCTACGATTCTGCGCTCGCCCATGCACGTGGTGAGGACCTACCATGGGACGTCGACGACGAAAACCGAACCATAGCAATCAATTACACGTCAGGCACCACAGGTCGCCCGAAGGGGGTGATGTACTCCCATCGCGGTGCGTATCTCAACTCGCTGGGCAACATCCACCACTCGGGCTTCGACGGTGACACCCGATATCTATGGACGCTTCCGATGTTCCATTGCAACGGATGGTGCACCACCTGGGCAGTGACCGCGGCATTGGGCACGCACATCTGCTACCGGGCCGTGCGCGCGGACACCATGTGGACGCTCATCGACGATCACGAAATCACTCACATGAACGGGGCGCCCACGGTGTTGACTTTGTTCGCCAACGCCGATCGAGCCCACCAGCTCTCAACGCCGCTGACGATCAGTAATGGCGGTGCGCCACCGAGCCCGACGATTATTGCGCGTATCCGGGCACTGGGTGCCACGCTCGTGCACATCTACGGGCTTACCGAGACCTACGGTCCGTACTCGCTGTCCGAACCGAAAAGCGAATGGGCAGCCCTGGATTCGGATACCCAGGCGACGCTGATGGCACGCCAGGGGGTCGGCATGTTGACCTCCGAACGGCTGAGAGTGGTTCGAACGACGACCTCCCCCGACGAAGAGTTGATCGACGTCGCCGCGGACGGCACGGAGATGGGCGAGATCGTGATGCGAGGAAACACGGTCATGAAGGGCTACTACAACGATGATGCGGCGACCCAGGCAGCTACTGCTGGCGGATGGTTCCATTCAGGAGACTTAGGTGTGATGCACCCAGACGGCTACGTGCAGTTGCTCGACCGCGCCAAAGACGTCATCATCTCCGGCGGCGAAAACATCTCGACCATCGAAGTCGAGCAAGCAATCCTTTCCCACCCAGGGGTGCAGGATGCGGCTGTTGTGGGAACACCGGACAACAAGTGGGGTGAGCGACCGAAAGCGTTCGTCATCAGCTACGCGGGCGCGGGGTTGAACGAAGCCTCCGTCATCGCTCACGTCAAAACGCAGATTGCATCCTACAAGGCGCCCAGTTCGGTCGAGTTCGTCGGCAGCCTGCCTCGCACATCGACCGGAAAGATTCGCAAAAACGAACTGCGCGAGGCGGAATGGGCGTCATCGGACATCAGGATCAAAGGATGACACGTTCGACTCCGAGCCGCTGACCACCCACTGCCTCCATGTGAGACGGCGCCGTAGGCGCTTACCTTTCGAAGCCGAATACACTGTCTCGGAGGATTTTCGAATCAGATTCAGTACTGCGTCCACACGCGCGGCGGTCGCCCGCGCTGCGCAGCAACACAACCTCGAACACCTTTCGCGGCGATGAACTACGCAGAATGCCCAATCGCAGAATCACCACTTGTGCAGAGGAATTCACTCTGATGCACTGATGCTCGTTGCTGACAGGACGCAACTCGACGCGCTCCGCGACCCGGACGCGGACCATGTAGCCGCACACACCCTCTCGTCGGCGCCCCTGGCATACCCTCTGCCCATCATTGCGGCTCGGTACAGCCAACCATTCACCCACCGGACGTCATCGATTCAGGAGTACATGTCATGACCAGCACTATTTCCGCCGAACACAATTCGGGACGGAACACCTCGAACGATGTGCAGGAGATCGCCGAAAAGGTGCTGTGGCTCTCGACGTCGATCATTCACCACGCCAACCGAGTCCGACCCAACACAACCGGGCTCAAAGTCGGGGGCCATCAAGCTTCCTGCGCCTCGATGGTCGCGATCATGACGTCCTTGTGGTTCGAACAGTTGCAGCCCGGGGACCGCGTGTCGGTCAAACCGCACGCGTCCCCGGTACTGCACGCGATCAATTACCTCCTCGGCGAACTCGACGAAAAATATTTGACGACACTGCGCTCCTTCGGTGGACTGCAGTCCTACCCGTCGCGGTCGAAAGACCCTGACACCGTGGACTACTCGACCGGCTCGGTCGGTATCGGTGCGACAGCACCGATATGGGGTGCCATGTCGCGCCGCTACGTCGACACCAGCTTCGGCGGAGCGGGTACGGGCCGTCAGTACTCGTTGGTCGGCGACGCCGAACTCGACGAAGGCGCCGTGTGGGAAGCAATCATCGACCCCGGCGTCGCCGAACTCGGTGAAATCGTGTGGATTGTCGACCTGAACCGCCAGTCCCTGGACCGCGTCGTCCCCAACATCGCCGCGCGCAGGCTCGAGAAGATGTTCGACGCCGCCGGCTGGCAAGTCATCACCGTCAAATTCGGCCGCTTGCTCGAAGACCTCTTCGCCCGCTCCGGAGGCGAAGCATTGCGCCGCAGGATCCTGGACATGCCCAATCCCGAGTACCAGCGGCTCCTGCGCTGCACCGCGGACCAAGTCCGTGACCGTCTTCCCGGTGGCGGTCCCGACGCGGCCGCCATTGCCGAGGTCATCGCCGACGTCGAGGACGCCACGTTGGTCGAGTCGATCCGCAACCTCGGCGGGCACGATCTCGACGCACTCCGCGAGGCGTACTCCCGTATCGACGACACCCGCCCCACCGTCATCATCGCTTACACGGTCAAGGGCTTCGGGCTCCCGACCCAGGGCCATCCGCAGAACCATTCCTCGCTACTGAGCATCGACGAGTACGAGGAGCTCGCGCGCACACTCGGCACTGACGCGAGCAGTCCGTGGGGCCGATTCCCTGACGACACCGCCGCCGGACAACTTTGTGCCGAAACAGCAGAACGCATTCGGCGCGAGCCCATCCCGGCCGCCACTCCCCCTGCCGTGCCGACCGATATCGGCCGCACTCCCAAGGGAACCGCTACAACCCAGGCTGCGCTGGGCCGCGTTCTGATCGATCTGACTCGTGAGGTACCCGAGGCCGCCAAGCGCATCATCACCGTCAGCCCCGACGTCAGCTCCACCACCAATCTCGGTGGCTGGGTCAACAAGGTCGGCGTCTGGTCCACCGCCGAGCGCCACAACTGGTTCGCGGACGACGCCGAAACCATCATGCACTGGCGCGAAAAGCCCACCGGCCAGCACATGGAACTCGGCATCGCCGAAACAAACCTCGTCGGCCTCATGGGCGAGCTCGGAGCGACCTGGAGCCGGTGGGGTCAGCCGTTGTTCCCGATCGGCGTCATGTACGACCCGTTCGTCGAACGCGCACTCGAACCCTGGTCGTACGGCATCTATGCAGGTGGACAATCCATTCTTGTCGGCACACCGTCCGGGGTGACGCTCGCAGCCGAAGGTGGGGCACACCAGTCGATCAAGACACCGTCCATCGGACTCGAACAGCCCGGCTGCATCACCTACGAACCGGCATTCGCCATCGACGTCGAATGGACACTACTGGCCAGCATCAACCGACTCGGGCGGCCCGACGGAACATCGGCGTATCTGCGCCTGTCGACCCGCCCCGTCGACCAGAAGCTCGCCGACGTGCCCGCCGATCCGGCGGCCCGCGAGCGGCGTCGTCGCCAGGTCGTCGCAGGCGGCTATCCATTGATCCGCCGCGAGGGCGCAGTGGTGACCATCGCTGCGATGGGCGCGACGATGACCGAAGCCCTCGAAGCAGCGCAGCGTCTCGAACAGATCGGCATCATCGCCGACGTTCTGTGCATCACCAGTCCCGGCGAGCTGCACAAAGCCCTCCAAGCCCGCCGCGGGCACGGCACCGCGGAATCGTGGATTCTCGACCAACTGCTACCGGCCGACCGCGCCACCCCGTTGGTCACGGTCCTCGACGGTCACCCACACACCCTGGCATTTCTCGCCACAGTCAACCGAGTGGCGTCGACCTCGTTGGGAGTCAGCAACTTCGGGCAGGTCGGTTCCCTCGACGAGGTCTACAAGTACCACCGGATCGACACCGACTCCATCGTCGGCGCTGCCCTCGACGTCGTCGGGCACTGACGAAGACACAGGAAAGCGAACCATGACGACCACGCAGGAAACGACGACCGTACCGATGCCCGCTCTCGGTGAGAACGTCACCGAAGGCATGGTGACGCGATGGCTCAAGCAGATCGGCGACACCGTCGACCTCGACGAGCCGTTGCTCGAAGTCGCGACGGACAAAGTCGATACCGAGATTGCATCTCCCGTGGCCGGTGTGTTGGTCGGCATCATCGCCGACGAGGATGCCGTCGTCGAGATCGGGGCCCCACTCGCTCTGGTCGCTGTACACGGGACTGCGCAACCCGAAGCCGACATCACCCCCCAAACACAGTTACCGACCGATCCTGACCCACAACGTGCCATCGTTCCTGCGTCCGACGAAAAATGTTCAACAGCAACCCGAACCATCAGTGCTGACAGACCTGCCCCAGTGGATTCCTCGAGTCGGACATCCCCGGGTGCGCCAGAAGTGCCGAACCCCGGGACGTCCGACGACGCACGTGCAGTCAGGGTCGAGAAACTACCCCGCATTCGCCGCACCATCGCAGCTCGAATGGTCGAATCGCTGCACACAGCAGCACAATTGACGACCGTCGTCGAGGTCGACATCGCGACGATCGCCGCACTACGGCGGGACCACAAGACCGCCTTCCACCAACGAACCGGACACAAACTGTCCTACCTACCGTTCCTGACCAAAGCTGCAGTGGAATCGCTGGCATCGAACCCGGTCATCAACTCCGCCCTCGACTCCGACGTCACCGAAGTGACCTACCACCGATCGGTGCATCTCGGAATGGCGGTCGACAGCGCCAAAGGATTGATGGTTCCCGTCATTCGCAATGCCCAGAACATGACGATCACCGAACTCGCCCACGCTATCGCAGCAGCCGCAGAATCGGTGCGGACCGGAAAAGTAGGAGCCGACGACCTCACCGGCGGCACGTTCACCATCACCAACACCGGCAGCCGCGGGGCGTTGTTCGACACACCGATCATCAATCAGCCCCAATCAGCGATCCTCGGGACCGGAGCAGTCGTCGAACGCCTCAAGCCCGCGTACGACGCAGCCGGAAATCTGACGATCGCAGTCGTACCCACCGTGCATCTATCGCTGTCCTACGACCACCGGATAGTCGATGGAGCGGATGCCGCCCGATACCTCACGGACGTCAAAGACCGCCTGGAAAAAGGCTACACAGCAGCGGATCTCACGTGAAACACGAAGCATCATGACCGCCGATGAGCGACGAGCGCCCCGGACCCCGCTGAACACCGTCGACGCCGCGATCCTCGAATTCGCCGAGCGCTGGGCGCCGTTCGGCGGCGGACACGAATTCATCTTTCCCGAATTCGGAATCCGCATCGATGAATTCTACGACCGTTTGGGCCACATTCTGAACCAGATCGATCCGCAGCACCGTAGATCCGCGCTCACGGATGCAGTGCGGCGTAACTACCCTTTTTGGCGTCCGACGTCGTGAACCCGCCGATATCAGCACAGCACTATCTCGGAGATCGAGAGCAGCTCTTATACAAAAGGATTGACACACAGTGACCACGCACCCGTCCCGCCTGTCCAAGCCCGACATACACACCACCGCGGGCAAGCTCGCGGATCTTCGAGAACGTTTAGCGCAAGCCAAGATTCCATCTGGTGAAACCTCGGTGGAGAAGGTGCACGCCAAAGGCAAGCTGACCGCCCGCGAGCGCATCCTCGCGCTGCTCGACGAGGGCTCGTTCGTCGAAATGGATGCGTTGGCCCGCCACCGCTCCCAGAACTTCGGCCTCGCCGACAACCGCCCCTTCGGCGACGGCGTCGTCACCGGCTACGGCACCATCGACGGCCGCGACGTCTGCGTCTTCTCCCAGGACGTCACCGTCTTCGGCGGCTCATTGGGTGAGATCTACGGCGAGAAGATCGTCAAGGTCATGGACCTGGCCATCAAGACCGGCCGCCCGCTCATCGGCATCAACGAAGGCGCAGGCGCCCGCATCCAGGAAGGCGTCGTCTCCCTCGGGTTGTACGGCGAAATCTTCCACCGCAACGTCCAAGCCTCCGGCGTCATCCCGCAGATCTCCCTGGTCATGGGCGCCGCCGCCGGCGGACACGTCTACTCCCCCGCCCTGACCGACTTCGTCGTCATGGTCGATCAAACCTCGCAGATGTTCGTCACCGGCCCCGACGTCATCAAAACCGTCACCGGCGAAAACGTCACCATGGAAGAACTCGGCGGCGCCCACACCCACATGGAGAAGTCCGGTGTCGCGCACTACGTCGCCTCCGGTGAACAGGACGCACTCGACTACGTCCGCGACATCCTGTCCTACCTGCCGAGCAACAACCGCGCCGAAGCGCCCCGCTTGGCCCCCTCGGACCCGATCATCGGCGGCATCGAGGACAACCTCACCGCCGAAGACCTCGAACTCGACACCCTGATCCCGGATTCGCCGAACACCCCGTACGACATGCACGAGGTCATCCGCCGCATCCTCGACGACGACGAATTCCTCGAAGTCCAAGAAGGCCGCGCCCGCAACATCATCGTAGGCTTCGGACGCGTCGACGGCCGCTCGGTGGGTATCGTCGCCAACCAGCCCACCCAGTTCGCCGGCACCCTCGACATCGACGCCTCCGAGAAGGCCGCACGCTTCGTCCGCACCTGCGATGCGTTCAACGTCCCCATCATCACCCTCGTCGACGTCCCCGGCTTCCTCCCCGGCACCGGGCAAGAGTTCAACGGCATCATCCGCCGCGGCGCGAAACTACTCTACGCCTACGGTGAAGCCACGGTCGGAAAGATCACCGTCATTACCCGCAAAGCCTACGGCGGCGCCTACGACGTCATGGGCTCCAAACACATGGGCGCCGACGTCAACCTCGCCTGGCCCACCGCCCAGATCGCCGTCATGGGCGCCTCCGGCTTCGTCTACCGCAAACAGCTCCTCGAAGCGGCGAAGAACGGCGAAGACGTCGACGCACTCCGGCTGAAGCTGCAGCAGGAATACGAAGACACCCTCGTCAACCCGTACGTCGCCGCCGAACGCGGCTACCTCGACGCCGTCATCCCACCGAGCCACACCCGCGGACAGATCGTCTCCGCACTGCGTCTGCTCGAACGCAAACAAGTCACCCTGCCCCCCAAGAAGCACGGAAACATCCCACTATGAGAGTCGAGGACACAGAAGCGAAAACGTCAGCGGCAGTGCAGTTCGGCGGCAACCCTACCGACACCGAGGTCGCCGCACTCATGGCGGTGCTGATCGCTGCGGCGTCGGCCCATCCGCACGTGCCCCGGTCGCCGACGAGCTCGCTCGGCGCCTGGGGCAACCCCACCGACCAGCTGCGCTACGGCCTGACCTCTGCCCCAGTGTATTTCACCAATGCTCACTTCTCGCGATAAAGGATCACCCCTCATGTCCACCAATGGTGTTGCACGTAAACAGATTTCGAAGGTGCTTGTCGCGAACCGCGGCGAGATCGCAGTCCGGGTGATCAGGGCTGCAGCGGACGCCGGCCTCACCAGTGTCGCCGTCTACGCCGAACCCGACGGAGGCGCACCCTTCGTGCGCTTGGCAGACGAGGCCTTCGCCCTGGGCGGACAGACGTCCGCCGAGTCCTACCTCGTGATCGACAAAATCTTGGACGCCGCGAAGAAGTCCGGCGCCGACGCCATCCACCCCGGCTACGGCTTCCTGTCCGAGAACGCCGAATTCGCCCAGGCCGTCATCGACGCAGGCCTGATCTGGATCGGCCCGTCACCGCAGTCCATCCGCGACCTCGGCGACAAGGTCACCGCCCGCCACATCGCCACCCGCGCCAAAGCCCCCTCCGTTCCCGGCACCGCCGAGCCGGTCAAGGACGCCCAGGAAATCCTCGACTTCGCCGACGAGCACGGCCTCCCGATCGCCATCAAAGCCGCCTTCGGTGGCGGCGGGCGCGGCATGAAAGTCGCCCGCACCCGCGAAGAAATCCCCGAGTTGTTCGACTCCGCCGTCCGTGAAGCCGTCGCCGCGTTCGGCCGCGGGG